>NZ_JADPJQ010000106.1:30318-178378 GCF_023073515.1 Bradyrhizobium sp. 17
TTGGCGAGACCGGAGCCGGTCAGAGCGAACAGCGCGTTGAAGCCCGCCGGCATGTTGGCGCCGGCCAACAGCGCATTGTCGATTCCGGCCGCGACGTTCTTCTGGTTGATATTGGCGTTGGCGGGCAGGTTCGGCGACAGCAGGCCGGGATCGACCGTCAGTAATACCTCGTTGCCGACATAACTCACCCGCGCATTGCGGGCGAAACTGTTGCCGGCGAGAACGCCCGCCGTGTCGAAGGTGCCGTTGACGGTGCCCGCGATCATGATGGTGTAGGTGGTGGTTGCGCTGATGCGCGCCAGCGGATCGACCGTGACCTTGCCCGCAAGGTTGGCGATGCCGGTCACAACCGTCATGTCGCTCGATGCGCCCGATATCTGCACCAGATAGGTCGATGCCGCCGTCATCGTCAGGCTGCCGCTGACGGTGAGCGTGCCGATCGAATTGCCAGGCGCCAGCGTGCCGCCGTTGACGTTGGTGTTGCCGACCGTGCCGATGCCGCCAAGCGTACCTCCAGTGTTCACGGTGATGCCGCTTGCCGAGGTGATATCGCCGTTGACCGCGAGCGTGCCACCATTGACGTTGACCGGACCTGCAAAGGTGCTGGTGCCGGTCAGGGTCCAGATCGAATTGTCGACCTTGTTGAAGGTGCCGAACCCCTGATACTGCGCGGCCGCGTCGATCTGCGAGACATCGAAGCTCGCCGCGCCAGTGCCGCCGAGCTGGAACGTGTCGGCGCCGGTGCCAAGCACATTGGCCGTGATCACCGAGCCCGGCGCCAGCGTCAGCGTATTGCCACCGACGGCAAACCGGATCGCGGCGGTGCCACCGCTGATGGTACCGGCATTGAAGACCGAAGAACCGGCGCCGGTGGCGTAAATTCCGTACTGGCCACTGGTGATGCTGCCGGAATTGGTGACGTTGGCAAAGCCTCCGATGGCGCCAATGGCGACGACGGTGCCGGTGATGTTGCCGGAATTGGTGACGTTGGCGGAGCCTGCGGCGACGTAAATTCCCACCTTGCCGCCCGCAATAGTACCGCCGGCCTTGTTGGTTACTGTTGCCTTCTGGTCGGCAATAATACCACCGTCGACGAAACCAGCGATGGCGCCGCCGGTGATGCTGCCGGAATTGGTGACATCGGCGATCGCGGCCCTAATTCCATACAGGCCGCCTGTAATACTGCCGCCGGCACTGTTGGTTACCGTTGCGGTCGTTTGGGCGAAAATACCGGCGTCGGTGCCGCCGGTGATGCTGCCGGAATTGGAGACATTGGCAAAGCCTCCGACGGCGGAAATTCCGCTCTCGGCGCCGCTGATGTTGCCGGAGGCATTGTTGGTCACCGTCGCGTTGGACTGAGAGATGACGCCGAAGGAGCCCGCGCCAGTGCCGGTGATGCTGCCGGAATTGGAGACATTGGCAAAGCCTCCTCCGACGGCGGCAATTCCGAACCCGCCGCCCGTGATGTTGCCGGCAGCATTGTTGGTCACCGTCACGCCGACTGAGCCGGCAATGCCGACCTGGCCGCCCGTGATGTTTCCCGAATTGGTGACATCGGCGACCGTGGCGCCAATTCCGTAAAAGCCGCCCGTAATACTGCCGCCGGCATTGTTGGTTACCGTTGCAGTGCCTACCGCGCCAATACCGGCGTTGGCGGCGCCGGCGATGCTGCCGGAATTGGTGACATCGGCAGATCCGAGAGCAAAAATTCCGTGCGCGCCGCCTGTGATGCTGCCGGCGGCAAGGTTCGTCACCGTCGCGTTGGTGTCGGCGTAAATGCCGCGGCCCAAAAGGCCGTCGGTGCCGGTGATGCTGCCGGAATTGGTAACAGCGCCCGAACCGAGAGCGAGGCCGTTCTGAAGACCGGTGACGGAGGCGTTGATATCGACAGTGACCGTGACGCCAGTTTCGACGGCGGTGCCGTAGCCGTTGTTGGGGTCTGCGCTGGTGCCGGGCGCGCCGGCGCCCTGATTAATGGTGATCCCGGTACAGGTCGCGGTGACATCGTTGGCGGATGCGGGGGTGCAATCCGCCTGCGCGGCTGTATCGGCCAGCAGCACGATTGCGATGGCGGCGACCAGAGTTGGCGCCGCGGCCGTGATGGCACGCCACCAGGCGGAGCCACTACGCAGCCGCGCAGTCCCGGACATTTGCGCTAGCCCCGTGGCTGCGCGCGATTCCGTTAGTGCAGTATCCGAGCGAGCGCGATGGCGCGCATTGAGCAACTGTCGCGCCATACAAATTTCCGTTATTCCAAAATTGATCTTCACTGTGGACTATCGTCAGCATCAAAGATTCCGCCGCTGAACCACGGGGCGCAGTTTGATGGTGATCGTTGCCTCAAAGGCACAGCTGGGTGAGATGGCAAACCTGGTGCGGTCCGAAAACCCCCTAATTAGGTGGCTCGCTGTCTTTTATGCATGCCCGACTTGGGCCAAAGGTCGAAACTGCGGGACTGCTTGTGCAAGTCTGCTTGAACTTCAAAAGCGGACACTTCCACTTTTATGAGTCCACGTTCTACGCCGCGTAGGTCGCCCGCAACTTCTTCGGATCAAGCAGCGCCAGAACGCCATCCGCCGACACCGGCCGGCTGATGAGATAACCCTGCACCTCGTCGCAATCGATCTGGCGCAGATATTCGAGCTGGTCGGCGGTCTCGACGCCTTCGGCGACCACGCCGATGCGCAGGTCGCGCGCGAGCCCAACACCGATTTCACGATCGCGGCGCAGTCGGGGTGCACCAGCATGTCGCGGATGAAGGACTGGTCGATCTTGATGCGGCTGAACGGCAGCTTGCGCAGGTAAGTCAGCGAGGAGAAGCCGGTGCCGAAATCGTCGAGCGCCACGGTGACGCCGAGCTCCAGCAGCGCGTTCAGGACCGACGCGGCCGAGGCGTATTTCGACAGCAGCATCGATTCCGTGATCTCGATCTCGAGCCGGTGCGGGGCGATCTTCGCGTCCGCGAGCGCCTGCACGATGATCTGGAGGAGGCCGTTGCTGTGAAACTGCGCGGCCGAGAAATTCACCGCGACCCTGATCTCCTCGGGCCACTCGGCAACCGTGGCGCAGGCGCGGCGGACAACCCATTCGCCGATCTCATGGATGAACCCGGTTTCCTCGGCGATCGGAATGAACTCGCTCGGCGGCACCAGCCCGCGCTGGGGATGCTGCCAGCGCAGCAGTGCCTCGAAGCCGGTGATGCGGTTGCCGTCGAGGTCGAGGAACGGCTGGAACACCAGGAACAGCTCGTTCCTGGCGACGGCGCCTTCCAGATCCGATTGCAGCGCCTTGCGGTCGCGTGACGAGCGGTCGTCGGCTTCCTCGAAGAAACACACCGTGCCGGGTCCGGCCTTCTTGGCGCGGTAGAGCGCGGTGTCGGCGTTCTTCATGATGTCGAGTTGCGTGCTGCCGTCGCGCGGCGCCAGCACGATGCCGACGCTGGTCGCGCCGACGATCTGGCGACCCTCGATCTGGAACGGTTCGTCGAAGGCCGCGACGAAGCGCTCGGCGATCTCGAGCGCATCCTCCGGCCGCGCCCGATTGGCCATCACCAGCGCGAACTCGTCGCCGCCGATGCGTGCGACATGCTCGGCCGCGCGGGTGCAGCGTTGCAGGCGGCTCGCGATCTGGACCAGAAACTCGTCGCCGGCGGGATGGCCGAACTTGTCGTTGACCTCCTTGAAACGATCGAGATCAAGCAGAAGCACCGCGAATTCCTCGCCGGACAGAGCGAGCCGCTTCAAGGCTGCATCGAGCGTTTCGTTGAACGCGACGCGATTGGGCAGATGGGTCAGCGAGTCCTGCCGCACCGTACGCTCGGCCTCGATCTGCCGCATCACGCGCCGTGCGAACGCGATCGAATTGACGAACACGCTGCGCAGCAGCACTGATCCGTAGACGACCACCAGGAAAGCGATCAGCAGAAACGCCGGATCGCCATTCCTGCCGAGGCAGATCGCGATGCCAGCGAAGATCGGGGCCGTGAATGCGATCGCGGCGATCGGGATGGTGGCGAAGGCCAGCGCGCCCCCCGCCAGCATCCCCGAGCAAAGGCAGGTGATGACGAGCTGCCCGCCCGTTGAGGCATTGACGAAGAATGCGACCGGAACGGTGCCCCAGGCGGCGCCGAGGATGAAAGCATTGCGCACCAGCCGATGCATGGCCCGGCGCGAGACGAATTGCGGTTTGGTGATGCGGCGCGCGGCATGGGATTGCAGGCCGAACGCGATCGCGGCGCCCGCCACGATGGCGGCCCAGATCAAGGCCAGCTTCAAGTCCGGCGAATGCCACAGCGCGACGACGAGTACCCCGGCGTTGCAGGCATTGGCCAGCATGATGCCGACCGAATAGCCGAGCACCAGCGACATCTGTTCGGCGCGGATATGGCCGGCGACGGCTTCGTCGGTTACGGGACCGCCAAAGGCCGACAGATCGCCGGCGAACAGCCGCGCGAAATAGCTGGTCGTTTGAGTCCGCATTCCAGAGCCTAGCAGCATGGGCCGCTTGTCCGGCCCGGTCAGGAGAATTCGCTGCAAACCTTTGACGAACTATGAATTATCCAAACTTGCGACGATTGCTCTGACCACTTCTGCGTGTTCGCGATATTGTATCGATAACAAATCGATACAAATGCGGCGCCTCGCGTTACGGCTGTGACGGGAGGCTATGTTCGCTACCAATTCCGCTGTCATGCCTCGCCTTGTGCGCACTTGCGCACTGGGGCGGGGCATCCAGTACGCCGCGGCCTATCGGATCAATCACGCCTGTCTCGGAGTACTGGATCGCCCGGTCAAGCCGGGCGATGACAGTTGTGCTTCAGGCATCACCGCCCCAACTGCTTCGGATCGTAATAGAACCGCTCTTCGATCAACTGATCGCCCCGCCAGGTCTGCCATGCGATCTCATCCAACGTTCGGATGATGCCTTCGGCATTGGTGAAGCTGAATCTCCAGCGCGTCGCGACATGATCCCCTTCGATCAGGCTCGGCCCAATGCGCACCGCCTTGACCTCCTTGAAGGCTGCCAGCACGCCGCGCTCCTTGGCGGCGAGCTTGTCGCGTCCGACCACGGGATCGCCCTGGTTTTCATAGGTGGCGGCGTCCGGCGTGTAGTAGTCGAGGATCGCCCCGACGAAATCCCCGTCCTCCAATCGTTTGGCAAAAGCTTCGACGACATCACGGCTCGGCATGGTGCACCTCACGAATAAAACCGACTGTTGGTCGGTAAATACCGACCGACGGTCGAAAAGTCAACTGGCTGTCCTCGTCCATTTCGACTACAGCAGACCCATGGCGAAACAGGCGGAGCGGCGGGCTGCGACATTGGAGGCGATCCTGACGGCGGCGCGCCGCCTGTTCGGGACGCAAGGCTTTGTCGCGACGACGATGGACGAGATCGCCGAAGCCGCCCACGTCGCCAAGGGCGCGGTGTATCATCACTTCAAGACCAAGGAGGCGGTGTTCGAAGCGGTGTTCAATGAGGTCTCGCGCGACCTCGTCGCCGAAATCGACAGCACGGCCCGTGCCGAGAAGGACGTGCTTGCCGCGATGGTCGCCGGCACCCAGCATTATTTCGCCGCGACCGCGAAGGGCCCGACCGGCCAGATCATCCTGCGCGACGGCCCGGCCGTGCTCGGCTGGGAGCGCTGGCGCGAGATCGACGCCAAACATTTCGGCGGCAAGCTGCCGCGCGCGATTGCGGCGGCGATGGAGGCCGGCCTGATCGCGCGGCAGCCGGTCGAGCCGCTGGCCCGGCTGCTGCTCGGCGCGGTAACGGAGGCCGCCGTCGCCTGCGCCGGACGCGCCGATATCGCAAGGGCGGGTGCGGAATATGCCCGTGCGTTCAGGTCGCTGGTCGAGGCGCTGCGCGTGGCTGCATGATCGTGCTAAGTGATGATTGGAAACGCCCGTCAACAAAAAGAACAGTAGCGCATGAACGCAACTTCCTCCCTGACACCCTCCGACCCTGAATTCGACTACATCATCGTCGGTGCCGGCTCTGCCGGCTGTGTGCTCGCCAACCGGCTGTCGGCCAACGGCAAGCACAGCGTGCTGCTGCTCGAGGCAGGCCCGAAGGATTCCAACATCTGGATCCACGTGCCGCTCGGCTACGGCAAGCTGTTCAAGGAAAAGACCGTCAACTGGATGTACCAGACCGAACCGGAGCCTGAGCTGAAGGGCCGTCAGGTGTTCCAGCCGCGCGGCAAGACGCTGGGCGGATCGAGCTCGATCAACGGCCTGCTCTATGTCCGCGGTCAGCACGAGGATTACGACAGATGGCGTCAGCGCGGCAACGCCGGCTGGGGCTATGACGACGTGCTGCCCTATTTCAAGAAGGCCGAGAACCAGTCGCGCGGCGCCGATCAATACCACGGCAGCGGCGGCCCGCTGCCGGTCTCCAACATGGTGGTGACCGACCCGCTGTCGAAGGCCTTCATCGATGCCGCGGTCGAGACCGGTCTGCCCTACAATCCTGATTTCAACGGCGCCACCCAGGAAGGCGTCGGTCTGTTCCAGACCACGACGCGCAACGGCCGCCGCGCCTCGACGGCGGTGGCCTATCTCGGCCCCGCCAAGGCCCGTCGCAATCTCAAGATCGAAACTGGCGCGCTTGGCCAGCGCGTGCTGTTCGAGGGCCGCCGCGCGATCGGCGTTGAATACCGTCAGGGCGCCACATTGCGCCGCGCCCGTGCGCGCAAGGAGGTCGTGCTGTCGAGCGGCGCCTACAACTCGCCGCAGCTGCTCCAGCTCTCCGGCGTCGGACCCGCCGACCTCCTGCGCAAGCACGGCATCGACGTCGTGCTGGACGCGCCGGGCGTCGGGCACGATCTCCAGGACCACATGCAGGTCCGCATCGTGATGCGCTGCTCGCAGAAGATCACGCTGAACGACACCGTCAATCATCCGCTCCGCCGCACCATGGCTGGCGCGCGCTATGCGCTGTTCCGCAAAGGCTGGCTGACGATCGCGGCCGGCACGGCGGGCGCGTTCTTCAAGACCAGTCCGCGGCTGGCCTCGCCCGACATCCAGGTCCACTTCCTGCCGTTCTCGACCGACAAGATGGGCGAGAAGCTGCACGATTTCTCCGGCTTCACGGCGTCGGTGTGCCAGCTCCGTCCCGAAAGCCGCGGGTCCTTGCGCATCAAGAGCGCCGACCCGACAGTGCCGCCGGAGATCCGCATCAACTACATGTCGACCGAGACCGACCGCACCACCAACGTGGAAGGCCTGAAGATCCTGCGCAAGATATTGCATGCACCGGCGCTGAAGCCGTTCGTGGTCGACGAGTACGATCCCGGAGCGAAGGTGTCCACGGATGCCGAGCTGCTGGACTATTGCCGTGAGCGGGGCAGCACCATCTACCATCCAACCTCGACCTGTCGTATGGGCAATGATGCGCTCGCGGTGGTCGATCAGCGGCTGAAGGTGAGGGGCCTCGAAGACCTCCGAATCGTCGACGGTTCGATCATGCCCGATCTCGTGTCGGGGAACACCAACGCGCCGATCATCATGATCGCCGAAAAGGCCTCCGACATGATATTGGAGGATGCGCGGTAAACTCGCGTCTTGAGAGGATTTGGGCTTGGCTACGCGATTCAAGATCGGCACACGCAAGAGCGCGATGGCGCTGGCACAGACGGAAGAGATCGCGCGCCGCCTGACCGCCGCCATGCCCGATCTCGACGTCGAGATCGTCAAGTTCGACACCACGGGCGATCTCGACCAGACCAGCAAGCTGTTGCCCCATGGCGGCAAGGGCGGTGCCTTCGTGGCGCAGATCCGCGCCGCGGTGCTGTCTGGCGAACTCCACGCGGCGATGCATTCGCTGAAGGACATGCCCGGCAACGAAGACACGCCCGGCCTCGTGATCGGCGCCACGCTCTCGCGCGATCCTCCCAACGACGCGCTGGTGCTGCGTGACGGCGTGACGCTGGAGGCGTTGCGCCAATCTCGTGGCAAGGGTTTCAAGATCGGCACCAACGCCGTCCGCCGCGCCGCCTATGCGCGGCGGTTGTTTCCGGACGTGGAGATCATCCACTTCCGCGGCGCCGCGGACACGCGCGTGCGAAAACTCGACAATGGCGAGAAGCAGCGCCTGCCGGATGGCGGCGCGGTGGGGCCTGCGGATGCGCTCATCATGGCGCGGTCCGGCCTCGACCGCGTCGGCCTTTCACAGCGCATCGCCTACGAGTTTACCGCAGCCGAGATGCTGCCGGCAGCGGGGCAGGGCATCGTCGCCGTCGAATGCGCCGCGCAGGACTGGCAGACGCGTCGCATCCTCGCATCGATCGACGATCCCGCTGCCCACGCCTGCGCCGATGCAGAGCGCGAGGTGCTGTGGGTGCTGAACGGCCATTGCAATTCGCCGGTGGCGGGCTTTTCGACCATTGCGGGTGATCAGATGTCGCTCACCGCGTCCGTGCTCGATCTCTCCGGCAACACCATCATCGAAGCCTTGCGTTCGGGCCCCGCCAATCGCCCACGCGAACTCGGCCGTGCGGTGGGACTGGATCTGCTGGCCAAGGGCGCCGCGGAGATCATCGAGCGCAGCCGGCCGCGCTAAGTCGGCCGCGAGGCGGGCATCGGTGGATGATGGCATCATGCGCCTGTTTTGCCCGACGGGTCAAATGTTGGCGCGCTCTGATGCGATGACGGCGCACCTGATTTCAGTCCGCCCTAAGTCATTGATCGGGCGTGGCCTCTCTACTGTGCATGGGGTTGTTTTCGCGTTTTTTTGTTTTTCCGCTCCCCAGGCGCAAAATAAATCAGCCCCGAACCCGCTTCAGCATCTGCTCGACATGGGCGATCGGCGTCTCCGGCTGGATGCCGTGGCCGAGATTGAAGATGAACCGCCCTTGCGCGAAATTCGCCAGCGTGTCGTCGACCGCGCGGTCGAGCGCGGCGCCGCCTGTGATCAGCACCAGTGGATCGAGATTGCCCTGAACCGCAACCTTGCTCTGCACGCGCTCGCGGATGAAGGCCGGCTCCGCGGTCCAGTCGATGCTGACGGCGTTGACGCCGGTCGCCTCGACGAACCCGGGCAGTTGCGCACCGGCACCGCGCGGAAAGCCGATGATCTTGGCGTCCGGCACCTTGGCGCGCACGCCTTCGACGATGCGCCGGGTCGGCTCGACCGACCAGCGCGCGAACTCGGAGGGTGGCAGCACGCCGGCCCAGGTGTCGAAGATCTGCAAGGCGTTGGCGCCGGCCGCAAGCTGCGCCAGCAGATATTCGATCGAGTTCTCGACCAGCACGTCGATGATAGCTGCGAACGCCTCCGGATGCCGGTAGGCCATCATCCGCGCCGGGGCCTGGTCGGGCGTACCCTGGCCGGCGACCATGTAGGTCGCCACCGTCCACGGAGCGCCGCAGAAGCCGATCAGCGCGATCTTGGGATCGAGCGCGCTGCGCACGATCTTGAGGGCCTCGAACACCGGCGCGAGCTTGCCGAAATCGGCGTGCTTCGCCAGTGTTGCGACCTTGGCGGGATCATCCAGCGGTTCGAGCCGCGGACCCTCGCCGACCTCGAAGCGCACGGAACGTCCGAGCGCATAGGGGATCAGCAGGATGTCGGAGAAGATGATCGCCGCATCGAAGCCGAACCTCCGGATCGGTTGCAGCGTCACCTCGGCGGCAAGCTCCGGGTTGAAGCAGAGATCGAGAAAGCCGCCGGCCTTGGCGCGCACCTCGCGATATTCGGGCAAGTAACGGCCGGCCTGCCGCATCATCCAGATCGGCGGAACGACCTGCCGCGGGCCGGAGAGGACGTCGATGAATGGTTTGGTCGCAGACTGGGGCACGAACGGTCCTGAAGATGGTTAGGGCTCCTGATACACCGCCACGGCCCGAAGCGGAACAGGGGAACCAAGCGCAATTGGGCCGCGTTGACCAGCCAACGGAGGACGAGACCATGGCTGAGACATTCAACCCCGCGCCGCATGACAAGCACGCCGACGATCTGCACGAAGCGCTCGCCGCCGACCGCCACGCCAAGCTCGACGCCGGTCTGAAAGATACCTTCCCGGCGTCCGACCCCGTGAGCGCCGCCCAGCCGACGCCCTCGAAGGCCGATGCGGAGGCCGACAATCCCTCGCTCTGGGACAAGGTTAAGGCGATCTTCAGCTAAGGCGGAGAGCGCCGGATTCCGATAGGTTTGCTAATGCCTTGTTAGCGATGCGCTGATTCCGGCGTCCGTACGACTACGGAAAGCCGGGGACATCACTGCATATTTCTCCCGGTGTTTCAGAGTTCAATAACAGAAGCAGCAGAGTTTCCGGTCATCGGAGAATTCTGCTGCATGAGTGCTGTAACCCAAAGAGCCGGATGGAGCCGCCTGCCGCTGCGGGCGGCTGCGTTCGTCGCGCTGACCTGCGTGGCCATCCTCGGCGTCAGCGGCTGGCGGGAATGGGCGGCCCGCGACGCGGTGCTCAAAGGCGCCGAGGCAGAAATGGCGAACGTTGCGCGCTCGCTGACGCAACATGCAGAGGACAGCCTCGATCTCCTGGATTCAGGCGTCGTCGGCGTCGTCAGCCGGCTGGAGATGGACGGCAGTGAGCCGGCCACGATCGCCAAGCTCCGAAACCTGCTGGAGGCGCGCAAGAAGGCGATAGAGCGCATCCATAGCCTCGCCATCATCGACGAGCGCGGCAACTGGTTGACCTCGCCTGGCACGATCGGCTCGACGCTCAATGACGACGCGTTCTTCCGCTATCACCAGCTCTCGCCGAAACGGGAACCCCATGTCGGCCGTCCCGTGAAGAGCCTGCTCGACGGCGAGTGGGTCGTCACCCTGTCGCGCCGTTTCAACAAGCTGGACGGCAGCTTCGGCGGCGTGGTGCTCGCGACCATCAGCTCGGGATATCTCTCGCATTTCTACGAACAGTTCGAGCTCGGCCGCAACAGCTCGGTGGCCTTGACGCACGGCGACGGCCTGATCATCGCGCGCAATCCGAGCAACGACAGGTTCGTCGGCCGCAGCGTTGCCGATACGCCGCTGTTCCGCGATGCCGCCTTGCAGCGGCCGGGCGGCGCCTATCATTTCAAGTCGCCGCTCGACGGCGCCGAACGCGTCAGCTTCTTCAAGCGCTCCGGCCGTTATCCGCTGGTCCTGCTCGCCACCGTCGACAAGGCCGAATTGCTGGCGCCCTGGCGTGCTGCGGCGATCTCCCGCATGCTCTACGTGCTCGCGCTGGTCATGCTGATCGCGATCATCGGTGCGGTGCTGGTGCGGCAGCTGCAACGGGGCCAGAGTATGGCGGCCGCGCTGGTCGAGAAGGAAGCGCATTTCCGACTGCTTGCCGAAGGCTCCAGTGACATGGTGACGCGTATCGGGCTCGACGAGCGGCTGCGCTATGTCTCGCCGTCATCGATTGGCGTCGTTGGCTGGCGCGCCAATCAACTTATCGGTACCCTCGCGCTGGCCGGCATTCACCCGGACGACCGGCCGCAGGTCCAGGCCCTCGTCGACGCCATGAAGCGCGGCGATGCGGAGGAGGCGCGGGTCACCTATCGCAATGTGCACCGGCAGAACTCGGAAGTCTGGCTCGAATCGACCATGCGCGTGACCCGCAAGGAGAATGGCCGCGTCGACGGCGTGGTCGCGATCTCGCGCGACATCACCGAGCAGAAGAAGCTCGAGACCCGGCTCGAAACGCTCGCGATCGAAGACAGCCTCACCGGGCTTGCCAATCGCCGCCGCTTCGATGAACGATTGAAGGAGGAGTGGGCGCGTGCCTATCGCGAGCGCTCCAGCCTCTCTTTGCTGATGATCGACGTCGACCACTTCAAGTCTTACAACGACGACTACGGCCATCCCGCGGGCGATGCCTGCCTCCGGCAGGTGGCCCAGATCATCGCTGCTGAGGCGCAGCGTTCCGGCGATCTTGCGGCGCGTTATGGCGGCGAGGAGTTCGCCATGTTGTTGCCGAACACCGACGCTGCGGGCTGCGCCCTGATCGGCGACCGGATTCGACGGGCGATCCGTGATGCGGGCCTGGTCCACACCAGCAACCATGTGGCTGGCTGCGTCACCGCTTCGCTCGGCGGTGCTGCGTGCCGGCCGGCGCTGGAGCGCACGGCCGGCGTCACCTCGCTGATCGAGGCCGCCGACCAGGCGCTCTATGCCGCCAAGGAGGCCGGGCGCAACCGGCTGATGATGTCGGGCGAGGTGAGCAACCTTCTGCTCAAGGCGTCCGGTCAGTAAGCCCGCTCAATAATGCGGCGGACGCTCATTGGCGGCTCCCGGCGCATTCGCCTCGGCCTCCTGCAGCCGCTCGCCGAGCTCTGCGATTCTCCGCGTCAGCGCGTCGATCTGCTTCCACTGCGCGGTGATGGTCTGGTTCAGCGTCTCAATCGCGTCGTCCTGATAGGCGAGGCGGGTCTCCAGCGTGTCGATGCGCTCGCCGAGCGTCTTGATCTCATTCGTCACGTGCCGCGTCCTTGTCCCGCTCGCGCAATCCAAATTCTTGCAAACCAAGTTGTTGCAAACCGTGGCCGAGCGCGACGCGCTCGTCGAACACGAAGCATTCGCCGCGCCAGCGACTCTGAGCCTCCGGCACCTCTTCCAGATATTTGAGAATGCCGCCCTTGAGGTGATAGACCTCGGCAAAGCCGCGCGCGAGCAGGTGCGCGCTCGCCTTCTCGCAGCGGATGCCGCCGGTGCAGAACATCGCGATTCTGCGGTGTCTGGCGGGATCGAGCTGCTCGGCCGCAAATTCCTTGAACTGGCCAAAACTCCTGATGCCCGGGTCGACTGCGCCGTCAAACGTCCCCGTCGCCACCTCGAAGGCGTTCCTGGTGTCGAGCACCAGCGTATCGGGCGCCTCGATCAGCGCGTTCCATTCGCTCGCATCGACATAGGTGCCGACCTGCCGCGTCGGGTCGGCGCTTTCGTCGCCGAGCGTGACGATCTCCTTCTTCAGCCGCACCTTGAGCCGGCCGAATGGCATCGTCTCGGCGGTCGAGAACTTCAGTTCGAGATTGTTCAACCTGCCGCCGAACATGTCGCCGTGCGCGAGCTCTTGGGTAAGCGCGTCGATCGCCTCGCCCGCGCCCGCGACGGTGCCGTTGATGCCCTCCTGCGCGAGCAGCACGCTGCCCTTCAGCGCCAGGCCAGCGCAGAACGCGCGCAGCGGCTCGCGCAGCTCGCGGTAATCGGGCAGGGCGGCGAATTGGTAGAAGGCGGCGACCTTGTAAATCATGGCGCCCGTTTAGCAGGCGGGGCTCGCCCGGAAAACCCGCATCGAGCAGCTCTATTCCCGGCGGATGGCAGCCATTTCCCTGGCATGCCAGCATTGCCCCGGCCGGCCGGAATGTGTCATGTAGGCCCGGTTTTTCCGAGATGGCGCGCCATCCGCACCAGACGCCCAATGAGAGCAAGAATTCGATGAGAAACTTCCATTTCCCCGGCAGGTCCACGGTCCACGCCACCAACGCGATGGTGGCGACCTCGCATCCGCAGGCGTCGCTCGCCGCGATCGAGGTGCTGCGCGAGGGCGGCACGGCGGTGGACGCGGCCGTCGCGGGTTCGGCCATTCTCGGCGTGATCGAGCCGCAATCGACCGGCATCGGCGGCGACTGCTTTGCGCTGATCCAGCCGCGCGGCGAGGGCAAGATCATCGCCTATAACGGCTCCGGCCGCGCCCCGAAGGCGGCGAACGCCGATTGGTATCTCGAGCGCAAGATCAACTCCGTGCCGCTGACCTCGGCGCATGCGGTCTCGATCCCCGGCGTGATCGACGCCTTTGCAACCGTCTTGCGCGATCACGGCAAGTTCGGCTTCGACCGGCTGCTTCAGCCCGCGATCAAGGCGGCCGAGGAAGGCTACGTCGTCGCCCCCCGCATCGCCTTCGACTGGAAGAACCAGTTCGAGAAGCTGAAGGCCGGCACCAACACGGAGCGATATCTGCTGCCGCACGGCAAGCCGCCGGTGGCCGGCGACGTCATCCGCCAGGCCGAGCTCGGCAAGACGCTGCGGGCGATCGCCAAGGACGGCCGCGACGCCTTCTACAAGGGCCCGATCGCGGAAGACATGGTGGAGACCCTGCGCGGAATCGGCGGCCTGCACACGCTCGACGATTTCGCCGCGCACACCACCGAGACGACGACGCCGATCGGCACCATGTACAAGGGCTACGACGTCTGGCAGTGCCCGCCGAACGGACCCGGCCTCACCATGCTGCTGATGCTCAACATCCTGTCGCGTTTCGACCTGACGAAATACGCGCCGCTCAGCATCGAGCGCTTCCACCTCGAAGCCGAGGCCGCGCGCATCGCCTACATGCATCGCGAGCTGCATGTCGCCGATCCCGAGCACATGCAGATCGAGGTCGCCAGGATCCTCGCCAAGGAATACTGCAACGAGCACATCGACAAGATCCGCATGGACGGCATGCTCGACCTGCCGAACGTCGCGCCGCCGATGAACCCGTCGACCATCTACATCACCGTCGTGGACAAGGACCGCAACGTCTGCTCCTTCATCAACTCGGTTGCGCATTCCTTCGGCTCGGCGATCGTCTCGAACAAGACCGGCATCCTGCTCCAGAACCGCGCCGGCGGCTTCCGCATCCAGCCCGGCCACCCGAATTGTATCGCCGGCGGCAAGCGTCCACTGCACACGATCATGCCAAGCCTGCTCACCAAGGGCGGCCGTTCCGTGATGCCGTTCGCGGTGATGGGCGGACAATATCAGCCGGTTGGCCAGACCCATGTGGTGACCAACATTCTCGATTATGGCTGCGACGTGCAGGAGGCGATCGATATGCCGCGCGGCCTGCATTATGAAGGTCAGTACCAGCTCGAGGACAGCGTGCCGGCCGCCATTGTCGAAGGCCTGAAGAAGCTCGGCCACAAGACCACCAGCGTCGTCGGTCCGCTCGGCGGCGCGCAGGCGATTTGGATCGACTGGGACAAGGGCACGCTCACCGGCGGTTCCGATCCGCGCAAGGACGGTTGCGCGCTCGGATACTGACCACCGCGCGGAGTTCCCCGCGCGAGATCAGGAAAAGTTGACGAAGGGCGACGCGGCATTTGCTGCGTCGCCCTTTCTCGTTCGGAACGGAGCTCATTGCTTCAGGTTAAGGGCCGATGAGCGGTGCAGGCGTGCGCTGCTCTTGCTCGAAGCGGCGGAGGCCCTCCATGTCCGAAAAATCAGGTTCCGGACCGTCTGGATTCGATCGGCGCGCCTTCATGGCCGGCGTTGCCGGCAGCGCGCTGCTCCCCATGACGGCGCGTGCGGCCGCGCAGGATGCGAGCGTGTCGGCCGCTCAGGATCCGGCGCTTCCTGTCGATGTCACGCTGCGGGTCAACGGCAAGGACAAGCGCCTGCGCATCGACGCCCGCACGACGGTGCTCGACGCGCTGCGGGAGCATCTCAAGCTCACCGGCAGCAAAAAGGGCTGCGACCACGGCCAATGTGGTGCCTGCACGGTACTGATCGACGACCGGCGCGTGGTGTCGTGCCTGACGCTCGCGCTCGCGGCCGAGGGGCAGGAGATCACCACGATCGAGGGCCTTGCCACCGACGATCATTTGCATCCGATGCAGCAGGCCTTCGTCGACAACGATGCGTTTCAATGCGGCTATTGTACGCCGGGCCAGATCATGTCCGCCGTTGCCTGCGTCAAGGAGGGGCATGCGGGCAGCGAGGCCGACATCCGCGAATACATGAGCGGCAACATCTGCCGCTGCGCCGCCTATCCCAACATCGTCGCCGCCGTGAAGCAGGCCGCGCCCGAGATCATGAAAGGCTAGGCGCATGCGACCGTTTTCGTTTCAAAGGGCAACAGACCCCGACATGGCGGTGCAGGCGCTCAGTGCTGCCGCAACTGCGAACAATCCGCTGACGAAGGCTACAGCACAGCCGCTCGCTGGTGGCACCACGCTGATCGACCTGATGAAGCTGGACGTGATGCGGCCCGCCGCGATCGTCGATATCAATCCGCTGGCGCGGGGCTGGTCGGCGATCGAGCCCGGCAGTGACGGCTTGCGGCTCGGCGCGCTCGCGAAGATGTCCGACGTGGCGGCGCATGCCGAAATCCAGCGCCACTACCCGGTGATCGCGAATTCCCTGAAGCTTGCCGCCAGCGCCCAGCTGCGCAACATGGCGACGCTCGGCGGCAACGTGATGCAGCGAACGCGTTGCAGCTATTTCCGCGACGTCTCCTATGAGAATTGCAACAAGCGCAATCCTGGTTCGGGCTGTGCCGCCATGGATGGCGTCAATCGCACGCATGCGGTGCTGGGTACGTCCGATCAGTGCATCGCGACCTATCCCGGCGATTTTGCCCAAGCGCTGGTCGCGCTCGATGCGGTGGTCGAGATCACCGGCAGGTCCGGCACGCGCAACCTGCCGTTCGCAGATTTGCACAAGGCACCCGGCAGGACGCCCGACATCGAGACCACGCTTCGGCCCGGTGAGCTGATCTCGGCGTTCTCTATTCACGGCCGCTGGCCGCGCTCGGTGTATGTCAAGGCGCGCGACCGGCAGTCCTACGAGTTCGCGCTGTCGTCGGCTGCGGTCGCGCTCGACGTGCAGGATGGCACGATCAGGGACGCGCGTGTCGCGCTCGGCGGCGTCGCCACCGTGCCGTGGCGGGCGCGCGGGGCAGAGGCGCTGCTGAAGGGCCAGAAATTCGACGACGGTCTGGCGCAGCGTGTGGCCGACGCCGCGTTTGCCGACGCCAGGGGCCGCCAGCACAACAGCTTCAAGATCGCGCTCGGCAAGCGCGTGGTGGCGCGCGCGCTCCAGCAGGCTGTAACGATGGAGATCTGATCATGACCGCTGCAGCTCCCGAGCCGAAAGCGAACATGGGCAAGCCCGTGCCGCGCTATGATGCGGCCGCAAAGGTCACGGGCCGGGCGACATATGCGTCCGACATGCCGCTCGACAATCCTGCCTACGCATTCCTGGTCACCAGCGCCATCGCCAAGGGCCGCATCGACAGTTTCGATCTCGACGATGCCAGGCGGGTCCGCGGCGTGATCGACATCGTCACGCATGAGAACGCTCCGAAGCTGAAGGAATCGAAACTGTTCAGCAATGGCGGCTATGCCGGCACCACGATCCAGCCGCTGAAATCGGCTGACATCGCCCATGACGGCCAGATCATCGCCGTCGTCATCGCCGAGAGTTACGAGGGGGCGCGCGAGGCCGCCAATCGCGTCAAGGTCAGCTACACGGCCGTAGCGCCGAGTGCGAGCTTCGACTCGCCGGGGACCACCACGGCAGCGGCAAAGGGACAGAACGCACAGTTCAGGGAAGACCCGGAGGTCGGCGATTTCGCCAAGGCGTTCGACGCGGCCGAGGTCAAGCTCACCGCCTCTTATGAAACGCCGACCCAGCACCACAATCCGATGGAGCTGTTTACGACGAGCTGCGCCTGGATGGGCGACGAGCTCGTCGTCTACGAGGGCAGCCAGTACGTCTACGGCCTGAAGAACGGCGTCGCCGAGCAGCTCGGTATCGACGCCGACAAGGTCCGTGTCGTCAATCCCTATGTCGGCGGCGGCTTTGGTTCGCGCGGTTCGATGACGTCCCGCACTGCCATCATCGCCGGCATTGCCAAACGCCTGAACCGGCCGATCAAGCTGGTGCCAACCCGCGACCAGGGTTTCACCATCGCCACCTACCGCGCCGAGACGCGCCATGAGATCAGGCTTGGTGCGGGTCGGGACGGCAAGCTGGTGGCTTTGAGGCACGACGGCGCGGAGGTTTCGTCGCGTCCGGATGCCTATTGCGTCGGCGGCACCAAGACGACGACGCGGCTCTATGCCTGCCCGAACGTCGCAAGTCTGGTGTCGATCGTGCGCGCCGACCGCAATACGCCCGGCTTCATGCGCTCGCCGCCGGAGGTGCCGTATCTCTTCGCGCTGGAGAGCGCGATGGACGAGCTCGCTGTGAAGCTGAACATGGACCCCGTCGAGCTCCGCCGCATCAACGACACCACCGTCGAGCCGATCGGCGGCAAGCCCTATACATCGCGGTCCTTGATGGCGTGCTTCGACGAGGCCGCGAAGGCGTTCGGCTGGTCGCAGCGCTCGCCGCAGCCGAAATCGATGTCGGACGGCGACTGGCTGGTCGGCTATGGCTGTGCTGCCACCTGCTATCCGACGCAGATGGCGCCGTCTGCCGCGCGCGTCCGCCTCCAGCGCGACGGCCGTACCCGGGTCGAGATCGCCGGTCACGAGATCGGCACCGGTGCGTATACCGTCATCGCCCAGACCGCGGCCGAGCGGCTCGGCGTGCCCTTGGAGAAGGTCGCGGTCTTCCTGGGTGACAGCGATCTGCCGCCGGCGCCCGTTGCCGGCGGTTCGAACTCGACTGCCAGCACCTGCTCGGCGGTGATGATGGTGTGCGACCGCATTCGCCAAAGGCTGTTCAAGGCCGTGATGCCGAGCGACAGCCTCGCTGACAAGGCCAAGGAGACTGTCGGCATCAGCCAGGCGCCGAGCACGCAGGCGGCGCAGAGCGATCGTCCACTCGATCTCGAGAAGGCCTTCGACGCGCTCGGCGTCGGCATCGTCGAGGAATACGGCGAGTGGAAGGCCGAAGGCGCGCCGCTGGATTCCTTCACGGCCATGCACAGCGGGCACGCGCGACTCGTCGGTGGCCATCAGATGAAAGACAAGATCGCCTATGCCTTCGGTGCTGAGTTCGTCGAGGTCCGCGTCAACCGCTTTACCCATGAAATCCGCTGCCCCCGGCTGGTGGGAGCGTTTGCGGCGGGCCGCATCATGAATCCGCGCACGGCGCGCAGCCAGCTCATGGGCGGCCTGATCTGGGGCATGTCCTCGGCGCTGCTGGAGGCCACCGAGATCGACGAGCGCAATGCACGCTACGTCAACGATAATCTCGCCGACTATCTCGTGCCCGTGAATGCCGACGTGCCCGGTGTCGAAGTGATCCTGCTCTCCGAGCAGGACGACCGTATCAACCCGGCCGGCGTGAAAGGCCTTGGCGAGCTCGCCAATGTCGGCACCAATGCGGCGATCTGCAATGCGATCTATCACGCCACGGGCCAGCGCATCCGCAAGCTGCCCGTGCGGCTCGAAAATATCGAGATGTGAGGGGTGGAAACGGCGTCAGCGTTGCGCTAGACACCTTGCGCCTCAAACGGAAGGTCTCTTATGCAGCGTTTACAGCGCGTGCTCCTCGCCATCATGTCGGCACTCGCGATCACCGTGATCGCCGGCGTGTCCGATTTCGTTTCCACCACGGCCTCGGCCCAGACCGCAGGGAAGACCATGACCACAGCTTCAGGTTTGCAGATCACCGACAGCGTCGCCGGTACCGGTGCTTCGCCCAAGCCCGGCCAGATCTGCGTGATGCACTACACCGGCTGGCTCTACGAGAACGGCCAGAAGGGCAAGAAATTCGACTCGTCGGTTGACCGCAACGAGCCGTTCGAATTCCCGATCGGCAAGGGCCGGGTCATCGCCGGCTGGGACGAGGGTGTTGCCTCCATGAAGGTCGGCGGCAAGCGCACGCTGATCATTCCACCGCAGCTCGGCTATGGCGCCCGCGGCGCAGGCGGCGTGATCCCGCCGAACGCGACGCTGATGTTCGACGTGGAATTGCTCGGCGTGAAGTAGCCCGCAAACAAAAAGACCGGCCTCTCGGCGGGTCTTTTCGCTTTCAGTGCGACGCCGTTATTCCGTCGCGCGCTTCGCAGCAGCCGCGGCGCGATCGACCGCGTCCTTCGCGGCGTCCTTGGCATCGCCCATCGCTTGCTGGCCCTTACCCTTCACTTCCTGAACCGCACCTTCGCCCTTCATGCGCTCGGACCCGGTGGCTTCACCGATGCCCTGCTTGGCCTTGCCCATTGCCTCGTTTGCGGTGCCCTTGATCTTGTCGGTCGTGCTACCCATGAAACTCTCCTGCGGTTTGCTCTCTGGGACAACGTCCAACGGCTATGAGGGTTCCGTTTTTGTTATGGCTCGATGTCGCGGCTTTGGGTTAGTTTGCCGCACACGGAACCAATAGAAAGCAAGTCTTATGACCGGCCATGACCATTCGCATTCCCACCATGACCCCGATCACGATGATCGCTGGAAACATGACGGCGTGCGCGTCATCCCCGGCAACCAGCTCGATACCAACGTGCCGTCGACGGCGGGCATGGACCGCGCGGCCGCGATCAATTTCGCGCGCGTCGGTGCGCAGAAGTTGTGGGCGGGCACGGTCAGCATCAAGCCCGACGCCAAGACGGGCGCGCATCACCATGGCCATCTCGAAAGCGTGATCTATGTGGTGAAGGGCAAGGCGCGGATGCGCTGGGGCGAGAGCCTGCAATTCACCGCGGAGGCAGGCCCCGGCGACTTCATTTTCGTCCCGCCCTACGTGCCGCATCAGGAGATCAACGCCAGCCCGGACGAGGTGCTGGAATGCGTGCTGGTGCGCAGCGACGGCGAGGCGGTCGCGATCAACCTCGACATCGAGCCGGTCGAGAAGCCCGAGACCGTGCTGTGGGTCGATCCCATTCACCGAGATCCCAACGAGAAGAAGTGAGGAGCACCTGAAAGCCAGCGGGTTCTGTGCGACAGAACCTCGCAGGCAAGGGTCCAAAAAAGATCCGGAAGCCGTGTCGGATCGCCGCTTGGCCGTCCGTCCTTGGGGCAGAACCCCGCCCAAGGAGCTCCGATGCCCAGGATGATTTTCCTCAATCTGCCCGTGACCGACCTCAAGCGCGCCACGGCCTTTTACGAGGCGGTCGGTGCGACCAGGAATCCGCAATTCAGCGACGAAACAGCGAGTTGCATGGTCTTTTCCGAGACCATCTACGCGATGCTGACGACCCACGAGAAATTCCGGCAGTTCACGCCGAAGCCGATCTCGGATGCAAAGACCTCAAACCAGGCGCTGTTCTGCCTGTCCGCCGATAGCCGGACCGAGGTCGACGATATCGTCGGCAGGGCCGCGGCTGCAGGCGGGGTGGCCGATCCCAGCCCGAAGGACGAATACAGCTTCATGTACGGCCGCAGCTTCGAGGATCCAGACGGCCACATGTGGGGCGTGAACTGGATGGACATGGCAGCCTTCGCGGCGCAGTCCGACATGGCGAACGCCTGATCTGAGCGCGCGAACATCACAACTGAAGAGGAGCATTCACGATGTCCAAGGTCGTTCCCTGCATGTGGTTCAACGGCGATGCCGAGGAAGCCGCGAAGTTCTACGTCTCGCTCGTGCCGAATTCGGCGATCACGCATGTTCAGCGCAACGTTTCAGATGGCCCGTCCGGCAAGGAAGGCTCCGTGCTCGTCGTCGAATTCTCGGTGGCGGGACAGCCCCTCGTCGCCCTCAACGGCGGCATGAAAATGGAATACACCCACGCGATCTCGCTGATGATCCATTGCGACGATCAGGCCCAGGTCGACAGCGTCTGGAATGCGTTCCTGGCCCATGGCGGCAAGGAAGAGCAGTGCGGCTGGCTCAGGGATCGCTGGGGCGTGGCCTGGCAGGTCGTGCCGAAGGTTATGTTCGAATTCCTCTCGAGCCCCGACAAGGCGGCTGCCGCACGCGCGATGCAGGCCATGATGAAGATGGTCAAGCTGGACGTGGAAACCTTGCGCCGCGCGTTCGAAGGCAAGTCGGCGGCGTGAGCCGGTGAGCTCGCACCACACACTCACTGTCATCGCACGGCTTCGACCGCGCGATCCAGTACGCCGAGACGGTCATTGGTCAATCGATCGGCCGCGGCGTACTGGATGCCCCGGTCGAGCCGGGGCATGACAGCGGAATCTGAGGCGAAGGCCCGCCGCTAATAATTGATCCGCAGCCCCACGCCGCCATGGATGGTGTTACCCACCGGCTGCGGGCCGAGCGTGCCATTGGCGAACAGGTCGACGATCCAGCCCTTCTGCACCCGGAAGCCGAGCCGGCCGCCATATTCGAACCAGCCTTGGTTGCCCATGGTCGGCACCACCATGCCGTCGCCGGTCACGGTCGCGACGATGCCGCTATGGCCAGCGAATGACTGCACCCAGCCACCGTTGATGTTGGCCTCGATATTGCTGCCAAAGAGATGCGTCCACTGGCCGCCGATCTTGACCAGGCTGGTGCGGTCGGTGCCGGTCGCGATGCTGGCGTCGAACGGATTGAACGCCACTGCGCTGTCGGTATAGCCCGAGACGCGCTGCCAGAGCTGCCAGACCTCGATCGAGGCGGCGACCTCGTCGCGGGGCGACACGCGGCTCATCCAGCCGGCGCGGCCATAAACGGCGTAGTTCGCGGCGTTGGTCGAACCCGTGACGTTCACCGGGCCGAGGCTGGTGTTGTAGCTGCGGGTGTAGCGCGCCTTCTCCCACGGCGTCAGGATCGTGCCGACGTCGAAGAACGGGCGCGACGAGCCCCAGTCGGTGAAATCATAGCGCAGCGCGAACGCGGCGATGGGAGCGCTTGTGATGTTGTAGCCGCCCTCGCTGTACTGCGTGTAGGCGATGCCGGCGAGCAGCGACAGATTGTTGGTCAGCTCCTTGCGGCCGTGGATGCCCGCTGAAAACGAGCCTGCGGAGCCGAACGCGCTGACGCAGTTGTTGCAATTGATCTGCTCGTTGACGCCGAGCAGCACCGTGCCAAGCACCCGGTTGGTGATCATCTGGTTGAAGCGCTGGTTGGCGAGGCCGCCGATCGAGCCGCCGCTGGAATCCGCGCCGGTCGGCCTCGGCGTCGGCGTTGGGCTCGGTGTCGGCGTCGGCGTCGGGCTCGGCGTGGAGGACGGATAAGGGCTCGGCGATGGCGAGGGGCTGTAGGTCGGCGTCGGCGAGGGTGAATAGCTCGGCGCCGGGGTGGGCGTCGGCCCTCCGCACTCGGACTCGCAAATCGTGGCGGCTGCCGCCGGACGGGCCTCGACCGCGATCAACGCAAACGCAGCCACGACGGTCAGCACGCTCGCGAGCATGAAGCGCCTGACGTTGAATACTTCCATCGTTAGCGCCCGCACAGCATGCCGTCGTCTTGGGCGGGCGTGATGGTCGGCGACGCGTCCGCATATTGGCTGACCGCGCACAGTCCCGCGCTCGCGGCGCAGGTCGCGGCAAAGGTCCAGGGCGGCGTATTGGTCTTACTGATGGAGATCTTGCCGCCGGTCGAGGTGATGATTGCGGTGTCGCCGGGCTGGGTGAGCTGCACGCATTGCTGGCTCGTCGTGCAGACGCTGGCGGCACCGTCCTGCAGCACGACGACCGAGCGGCCGCGCTGGGACAGGATATCGAGTGTGGTACCGCGCACGCCGATGGTCGCGAGCGGGGTCGTGATCTTGTAGGCGGTCTTCTCGGAATGTCCCGTGACGAAACGGAATGCGCCCGTCGTCATGCGGATCGCGACGTCGCGATAGCTGTGCTCGTCGTTGAAGACGGTGCGGTCGAGCTTGAGCGTCGCGCTCGGGCCGAGCGACAGATTGGTGCTGTCGGCCATCACGAAGCGAGCCGCGCTGCCGGCGCCGGTGCGCACGGTCTCGTCCCGCAGCATGCTGTCGCCGACGCTGATCGGCGTCGTGGTCGAGGCCACGCGAACGACTTCATTCTGGATCAAGACGGCTTCACCGACGCGCGTCTGGGCTTGGGCGCAAGGGGCCGCGCACAAGAGGGTCGACAACAGCGTGGAGAAAAGCCAGAAACGCAAATTCATTTCGCAACCGATCGATGTGTCCCTGATCGTACCGGATCACGCGCGCTTGCGATGTGGCGGAATTATCACAAGCAGCGCGAGACCTGCGTTATGCTTAGTGACAGTTGCGGCAGAATGCGTTCAATGAAAACCGCGATCTCTATTATTCTCCGCGGTGACGCAAAATTGCCACGCAAGACATCCCCACAAACGCGACTTGACTTGCCTGCGGTTCCGAAGGTGTCGCGGAGCGCAGTGATTGCTGTCGCGATTTTCCTGGTCGCGCATCTTGCCCTGCTGATTGGCCTGACGACGCCGGAGAAGTTCGTCTTCGACGAAGTGCACTACGTGCCGGCGGCGCGGCAGATGCTGGCACCAGCGGTGTCGCAATCGATGCTCAATCCGATGCATCCACCTTTGGCGAAAGAGCTGATCGCGCTATCGATCGCGGCCTTTGGCGACAGCGCGCTGGGCTGGCGCTATCCCGCGACATTGTTCGGCGCGCTCGCGATCGTCGCGATCTATCTGTGCGGCCTCGCGCTGTTCGCCGCGCAAGGGCCTGCGATCGCCGCCGCGCTGATCGCCGCCTGCAACCAGATGCTGTACGTGCAGGCGCGCGTCGCGATGCTCGACATTTTTGCACTCGGCTTCGGCCTGCTCGCGATTGCCGCCTTCATGCATGGCTTTCGAAAGGATCGTCCCCATGCATTATTCGCGGCTGCCGGCAGCCTGTTCGGCTGTGCGGCCGCCTGCAAATGGAGCGGCCTGTTTCCGCTCGGAATCTGCATCGTCATCGTCGCGGTGATCCGCCTGATGCAGGGCTGGCACACCCTGTTTGCCGACGCGAAGCCGGGGGATTGGTACCGGCCTGATCTCTGGCCCGACTTCAGATTACATCACGTCGTGCTCTGCTTCACTGTCCTGCCCGCGATGACATATCTTGCGGCCTTCGTCCCACTCTACGGCGTGTCGCTGCCGGATCTGGTCGAGGCGCAGCGCCGGATCTTCGCGGACAACACCACCACTGCCATCGCCGGCCACACTTATATGAGCGCCTGGCCGTCATGGCCGCTGCTCGCGCGCCCGGTGTGGTTCCTGTTCGACAAGACCGTGGACGACAATGTCTCCGCGATCGTCTTTCTCGGTAACCCCCTGGTGCTGTGGCCGACGCTGCTCGCGCTCGCCGTCGTGCTGCGCGATTTCGTCGTCGCGCGTCGCCGGGATGCGTTCCTGATCGCGGTCTTCTATTTCGGGTCCTGGCTCGCCTGGGCGTTGCTGCCGCGTACGCTCGCCTTCATCTATTACTATCTGCCGGCTGCGACCGTGGCGTCGCTCGCGCTGGTCTACGTGCTGCGGCGGGACGGTCTACCGGGCTGGCTGTTGTGGGCCTATGTCGGGGTCGTCGCGATCGGCTTTGCCGCCATGCTGCCGATCTCGGCGGCCTTCGTCGGCACATCGATGCAGACCTTCAATCGGCTGATGCTCTTCCAAAGCTGGATATGAAATCGCCGCCCGCCGGGAGAACGGCAGGCGGCGTCTTGATGGGCGACAATTTCGGAATCACTTCGACGCGGTCTTGGTGTCCATGTTCACGACCTGGACGCGGCGGTTGATCGGGTCGGCGCCGTTGGCGGCGTCCTTCAGCTTGGTCTTGCCGTAGCCGACGGTGACGAGATCGGTGCCGGTGAGACCGTAGTTCAGCACCAGGTATTTCTTGATGGTGTCGGCCCGCCGCTCGGAGAGCCCCTGATTGTAGGCCTCGGTGCCGACCGCATCGGTGTGGCCGGCGACCACGAAGGTCGAGCCCTTCAACGAGGGATCGGACAGCGCCTTGCCGAGCGCCTGTACCGACGGCACCGACGTCTTGGCGATGTCGGCCGAGTTGTAGTCGAACTGGATCTCCAGATCGATCTTCGGCTTGGTCGCGGCGAGCTCGGCAATCTGCTCGCGCTCGCCCGTCGACAGCGACCGCGTCGAGCGGTTGCGCACGGTGTTCAGGAACGTCGATTCCTTGGCCTGGACCGCCGGATCAACCTGCGGACCTGCGGACAGACCCCGGGTCACGGGCTTCGGCTTCAGTGCATCCAGGATCTGGTTGGTAGAGACATTGCCGTCGCCGGCCATAGCCAAGCCGGCTGTCATCGACAGAATTGCCGAGAGGGTCACCGCCTTCAGTGCAAAAGAATTATTGAAACGGGTCATTGTCGTATCCTCGTTGTGACGCCTGATGGCTATTTGATGCTGCGAGCATAGGGCAGGTTCAAAAGCCCTGGTGTGATCTTGGTCACGGTGGAAACGGGGCCGTCCTGGACCACGGCAGCGTATTTCAAGCGGTTTCGGTTCATAGAGAGCCGACCCGCGGTCCGCTCCGAGGAGGGGCGCCAGCGCGGGAAGAGAAGTGGTCGCACACCTCTCCGGCGATGGTTCGAGCCGTCGCAGTCCTGTCGTGATCCGCATCACTGAGGACCGCCGCGCCGAGGTGCCGCTCGGGCGGCGGGGGCCGGTTCACTCAAGGAAACCCATGCTCACCGATTGTCGCAAAGCCGTCGCGTGTTGGCCTGTCTGTGAACAATTTTTCGGCCAGATGGACGCCTAGCAGGGCACAGCCTCCAACAAGCGCAAACGAAGGGAGCTGAGTTCCACCCAGTGCCGAGGCCAAGTGATTACCAGTTTTATCGCAATGGCCCGCCGGATCGGACCGTGTCCCTGAGCTCCATGCCCATCTATATCGGGGCGGCGATGATCGCGGTGGCGATCTTGCTGTCGACACTAATCACGGGGCTGACCTCCCGCTATGTCGGGCTTCAAGCGCCGACCGACGAGAACATGTGGCTGGTCGATCGTCTCACCGGCAACGTCTATCGCTGCCAGGCGGAGGAGCGCGGCAAGGCCTCGTGCGAACCCGATGTCGCAACAGGCAGCGTCGGCGACCGGTCCAAAGCCCCGAAAGCCGGCCGCTGAGTCCTACCGTCTTCGCACCGCAGCAAGAAATTGTCTTCTCCACGAAACGTCTTCGCGGGAGAATACGTATTGCGAAGGCCGACATGACGCCGGTTTCGTTTTACGGAGGAGACTTTTCGATGAAAATCTTGCTCACAGCTGCAGCTTTGGTCGCGTTCGCCGTTTCCCCTGCATCTGCCGCGATGATGGCGTGCACCAGCGACAATATGATGAAGTCCGCCGCCATGATGGGCGGCACGGCGGATACGCCGGCCAAGACGGCCATGAACAAGGAAATGGCCATGGCCAACACCGACATGAGCAACGGCAAGATGAAAAGCGCCTGCATGCATTACATGAAGGCGCAGAAGGCCATGTCGATGAAGTAGCAAGCGCCTTCCGACCGCGCTGTCAGCAGATGGCGGCGCGGTTTTTCCTTGTCCGCTCCTGGATCGGCTTCTTGGCTGGATGCGAATCCCGCTACACTGCATTCCGCAATGTCCCGCGCGCCCAAACCGATTCCACTCACCACGACACAGGCCCGGCAAATCTGGCTTCATGCCCAGCGGCTGGACGAGCGCGCGCCGTTCGGTGACGGCGCGCAAGCCGTCTCCGACGCGGTTGCCCATCTCGGCTATGTGCAGATCGACACCATCAACGTGATCGAGCGCTGCCATCATCACATCCTGTTCAGCCGGATCCCGTCCTACCGGCGCGCCGACCTGCGCCATGCCCAGAGCGTCGACAAGAGCGTCTTTGAATATTGGACGCATGCGCTGTCTTACGTGCCGGCCGGCGACTTCCGCTTCTTCCTGCCGGCGATGCGCGAGCACCGCCGCGAGGGGCACAAATGGTTCGCCTCGGTGAAACCTGCCGACATGCGCAAGGTGATGCGGCTGGTGCGCGCCGGCCCGCTGACGATCCGCGACATCGAGGACGACGTGCTCACCGAGAAGGAGCATCTCTGGCAAAGCCGAAAACCCTCGAAGCGGGCATTGCAGCTCGCCTTCTACATGGGTGCCGTGACCGTCAGCGAGCGCCAGGGCATGCTCAAGACTTATGAGCTGATGACGCGCCATTTCGGCTGGGACAAGCTGCCGAAGCCGGCGTCGGCAAAGGACATCACGGTCTATCTGCTCGATCGCGCGCTGCGATCGCAAGGTGTCGTGAGCCTCGATTCGGTCTGCCATCTCAACGCGCCGCGCAAGCCGGCGGTGGCTGCCCTGATCGGCTCGCGCGTCCGCCGTGGCGAGCTCGTGCCTGTCGCCATCGACGGTGCCGGCAAGCAGGAGCACTGGGCAGTGCCGGCTGCGCTCGAGCCGGGCGAGTGCGCGCCGCCGGATCTGGTCCATATCCTGTCGCCGTTCGATCCGCTGATCATCCAGCGCAAGCGCACCAATCTCATTTTCGGTTACAACCATTTGTTCGAGGCCTATGTGCCGAAGGCCAAACGCAAGCTCGGCTATTTCGCGCTGCCCGTGCTGGTCGGCGACGAGATCGTCGCCGCGCTCGATCTGAAGACCGACCGGCAGGCGAAGAAGCTGCTGATGCAGAAATGGACCTGGGTCGGCGAGGGGAAGAAGACCGCGGGGCGCAAGGAGCTCAAACGGAAGATTGAGGAGGAGCTCGATCGCTTTGCGAAGTTTCAATTGGCAGAGTAGTTGTGCGCGGCGCGGATCACCGAGCTCAGTCGTAGCGCAACGTGGTGGCCGGCTGCGCCCCTTGCATTGCTTGCTCCATTGACTCTTTCGCGGCGATGCTCAAAACCCCGGATCAGCCCATAAAAGCAACAACCCGGCGGGAAGCCATGAGCCAGACCACGACCTATGCCGGTTCGACCGGCGCAGCCAAGTCGAAAATCGAGACCTCGACGATCCGCGCCATCTCCTGGCGCCTGATCCCGTTCCTGGTGCTGGCCTATTTCTTCTCCTATCTCGACCGCGTCAATCTCGGCTTCGCCGCGCTGACCATGAATGCCGAGCTGAAATTCACGCCGCTGATCTTCTCTTGGGGCGCCGGCATCTTCTTCATCGGCTATTTCATCTTCGAGGTGCCGAGCAATCTGGCGCTGGAGAAGTTCGGCGCCAGCCGCTGGATCGCCCGCATCATGGTGACCTGGGGCATCATCTCGGCGCTGATGGCGCTCACGAGCGGGGTCACGAGCTTCTACGTGCTGCGCTTCCTGCTCGGCGTCGCCGAAGCCGGCTTCTTCCCCGGCATCATCCTCTATCTCACTTATTGGTATCCGGCCGAATATCGCGCCCGCTTCCTCGCGGCCTTCGCCATCGCCGTTCCGGTCTCCACCGTGATCGGCGCGCCGGTCTCTGGCCTGCTGCTCGGCCTCGACGGGGCCATGGGCCTGAAGGGCTGGCAGTGGCTGTTCATCATTGAGGGCATTCCCTCCGTGCTGCTCGGCATCGTCACCTGGTTCTATCTCACCGACAGGCCAGAGAAGGCGGATTGGCTCTCGGCCGAGCAGAAGGCCTGGCTCAAGACCAAGCTCGATGCCGAGATCGCGGCCAAGCAGGCGGTGAAGCATATGTCGCTCGGCGAGGCGCTGACCTCACCTAAGGTGATCATGCTGAGCCTGGTCTATTTCGGCTTCGTCGGCGCGCTCTATGGCATGCAGTTCTGGCTGCCGCAGATCGTCAAGGCGTTCGGCCTCACCAACGCCCAGACCGGCTTCGTCACCGCGATTCCGTATCTGTTCGGCACCATCGCAATGATCCTGTGGGCGCGGCATTCCGATGCCACGCGCGAGCGCGTGATGCATGTCGGCGCGCCGTTGCTGCTCACCGCCGTCGCTCTCGGCGTCTCCAGCTATCTCACCGACCCCACCCTGACGATGATCGTGCTGACGGTTGCCGCGATCGGCGTGTTCTGCTGCTTCGGCGTGTTCTGGACCCTGCCGACGGCCTGGCTCTCCGGCACGGCGGCGGCCGGCGCCATCGCTCTGATCAACTCGATCGGCAATCTCGCCGGGTTCGGCGGACCGTATCTGATCGGCTGGGTCAAGGAAGCCACCGGGCAGACCTCGACCGGACTGCTCGTGCTCGCGGTGCTGCCGCTGATCGCCGGCATCCTGGTCTTCATCGGTGGCCACGACAGCAAGCACGAGTTCGCCGAACAGGGGCGGTAGCCTCGAAATGTCGCCCTGGCGAAAGCCAGGGCCCATTTCCGCGCGGTCCCTCTGGGGCCGCGGCGCGAGCTCTCTTCCAACAGTCCGGGCTTTCCGCCAAGGGCAGCGGGGAGGTTACCACCTCTTAACGATCACGCTTTCCTGATGACTGACGATTATTGACTTTCATCAGTGATTAGTCGACATTCCTCTCATTGCAGCCGAGGGAGTGTCCTCTGATGTTCGTCCGATCCGTTTTATCCAGCTATTCGAGGCTCTTGGCCGGTGTTTCGCTGGCGCTGATGGCTGCCGCCCTCGCTGGGTGCAATGACACCGTCGCTGAAAACGCCGACCCGCCGCGGCCGGTCCTGGTCGCCACCGCCCACTACGATGCCGAAAAGCCCGAGCGCAGCTTCGTCGGCACCATCAGGCCGCGGATCGAGAGCGATCTGGGCTTTCGGGTCGCGGGCAAGGTCGCCAAGCGTCTGGTCGAAGTTGGCCAGACCGTCGAGATCGGTCAGCCGCTCGCGGTCCTCGATGAGGTCGATCTGAAGCTCCAGGCCGAGCAAGCCGTCGCCGAGCAGACCGCTGCGACCGGCGTGCTGGCCCAGGCCGCCGCCGCCGAGCAGCGCGCCAAGGATTTGAGGGCCAAGGGCTGGACGACCGACGCGCAGCTGGATTCGAGCCGCGCCGCCGCCGACGAGGCCCGTGCCCGTCTGAACCGGGCCGAGCGCTCGGTCGAATTGACCAAGAATTCCCTTTCCTACGCGACGCTCAACGCCGACGCCCGTGGCGTCGTCACCGCAACACTGATCGAGCCCGGCCAGGTGGTTGCCGCAGGCCAGACCTCGATCCGTGTCGCCCGCTTTGCCGAAAAGGAAGCGGTCGTCGCGATCCCTGAGACGCTGGTTGGACGTGCCAAATCGGGCGCCGCCAGCGTCACTCTTTGGTCGGAGCCGGGCAAGAAATATACGGCCAAGCTGCGCGAGATCGCGCCCACCGCAGATCCCGCCACGCGCACCTATCTCGCAAAATTCTCCCTCCCCGAGGCTGACGACAAGGTCTCGCTCGGCATGACGGCGACGCTGACTCTGTCGGACGCTGCCACCGAGCGCGTCGCGCGGCTGCCGCTGTCGGCGCTGTTCAACGAAGGCGACAAGCCGTCCTTCTACGTCGTCGACGACAACGGCGGGGTGACGCTGAAGCCGGTGACGGTGAAGTCCTACGAGAGCAACGACGTCGTCATCACCGGTGGTGTCGAAGAGGGTGCCAAGATCGTTGCCCTCGGTGTTCAGAAGCTCGATCCGGGCCAGAGGGTGCGGATCGTGTCGTCACTGTCCTTTTAAGTCTCGCTTACGAGTTACGTCGTGTGAGGTGAGTTTCGGCCCGAGCGCAAATGCTGGGGCTGAAGCGGCGAAGCGATCCAGAACCTGCCCAGCCCCCTGGATTGCTTCGCTGCCTCGCGACGACGCGTTCAACAGGGTGGCTGTGGTTTTTTGCAACCGGATCATCTTTGGAGAGTGCGATGAAGCGCTTCAATCTTTCGGCCTGGGCCGTCAGCCATCCGACGCTGATCCTGTTCCTGATGCTCATACTCGGCGTCGCCGGATTCTTCTCCTATCAGAAGCTCGGTCGCGCCGAGGATCCGTTCTTCACGGTGAAGGTGGTCAACGTCTCCGTGCTGTGGCCGGGCGCGACAGCGCAGGAAATGCAGGCGCAGGTCGCCGATCCCATCGAGAAGAAGATCCAGGAGCTGCCTTACTTCGAGAAGGTGCAGACCTATTCCAAGCCCGGCTTCACTGCGCTCCAGGTCACCTTCCGCGATTCCACGCCGCCGAAGGACGTTCCATATCTCTTTTATCTGCTGCGCAAGAAGCTGGCTGACGTGCAGGGCCAGCTGCCCGCAGGGATTCTCGGGCCCGTCGTCAACGACGAGTTCTCCGACGTCGATTCCATCCTCTACATGATGACGGGCGACGGCGCCGACTACGCCCAGCTCAAGAAGGTCTCGGAAGGTTTCCGTCAGCGCCTTCTGAAGGTGCCGGGCGTGACCAAGGTCGACGTTTACGGCAACCAGGATGAGCGCATCTTCGTCGAGTTCAGCCATGCCAAGCTCGCCACGCTCGGCATCACGCCGCAGGCGCTGTTCGATTCGCTCGCCAAGCAGAACAACGTGACGCCGGCCGGCACGGTCGAGACCTCGTCGCAGCGCGTGCCGCTGCGCGTCACCGGTGCGCTCGACGGCGCCAAGGCCGTCGCCGAAACCCCGGTCGAGAGCAACGGTCGCGTGTTCCGCCTCGGCGACATCGCCACCGTCACCCATGGCTATGTCGACCCGCCGAGCTTCGTCGTGCGGCAGGAAGGCAAGGCCGCGATCGGCATCGGCGTCGTCACCGCCAAGGGCGCCAACATCCTCGATCTCGGCAAGGAGGTCGAGAAGGCGACGGCTGAATTCATGAAGGCGGTGCCGCAGGGCGTCGACGTCAAACTGATCGCCGACCAGCCCAAGGTGGTCGAGCACGCGGTCGGCGAGTTCGTACACTCTTTCATGGAAGCCCTCGTCATCGTGCTGTTCGTGTCGTTCCTGGCGCTTGGCTGGCGCACCGGCATCGTGGTCGCATTGTCGGTGCCCCTGGTGCTCGGCATCGTCTTCGTCGTCATGAACACGATGTCGCTCGACCTGCACCGCATCACGCTCGGTGCGCTGATCATCGCGCTCGGCCTGCTGGTGGATGACGCCATCATCGCCGTCGAGATGATGGTGGTGAAGATGGAGCAGGGCTGGGACCGCATGCGTGCGGCGTCCTTTGCCTGGGAATCCACTGCGTTTCCGATGCTCACGGGAACGCTGGTCACGGCCGCTGGCTTCCTCCCCATCGGCTTTGCCAATTCCGCGGTCGGCGAATATGCCGGCAGCATCTTCTGGATCGTGGCGATCGCGCTGGTCGCGTCCTGGTTCGTGGCGGTGATCTTCACGCCCTATATCGGCGTCATGCTGCTGCCCAACATCAAGGTGCACCACAATCACGATCCGCACGCGGTCTACGAGACCCGCATGTATCGGGGCCTGCGCGCCATCGTGCAGTGGTGCGTCGACCACCGCATCACCGTGGTGGTCGCGACCGTCGGCGTCTTCATCGCCTCGATCGTCGGTTTCGGCCACGTCCAGCAGCAGTTCTTCCCGCTGTCCGAGCGTCCCGAGCTGTTCCTCCAGCTTCGCCTGCCCGAGGGCACCGCCTTCAACGTCACCGAAAAGGCGGTGAAGAAGGCCGAGACCATGCTCAAGGACGACAAGGACATCGAGACCTACACGGCCTATGTCGGACAGGGCTCGCCGCGCTTCTGGCTCGGCCTCAATCCGCAGCTTCCAAACGAGGCTTTTGCCGAAATCGTCATCGTCGCAAAGGGCGTCGAGGCGCGCGAGCGCATCAAGGCCAAGCTTGAAAACGCCGTTGCCGACGGCGCGCTCAACGAGGCCCGCGTGCGCGTCGACCGCTTCAATTTCGGTCCCCCGGTTGGTTTTCCCGTGCAGTTTCGCGTCATCGGCCCCGACGCCAACAAGGTGCGCGAGATCGCCTACCAGGTCCGCGACGTCATGCGGCAGAACAAGAGCGTCAAGGACGTCCAGCTCGACTGGAACGAGCAGTCGCCTTACCTCAAGCTTGTCGTCGACCAGGATCGCGCACGCGCCATGGGCCTGACCCCGCAGGACGTGTCGCAGGCGCTGTCGATGCTGATCTCGGGCTCGCAGGTGACGACCGTGCGCGACGGCATCGAAAAGGTCGGCGTGGTCGCGCGCGCCGTCTCGTCCGAGCGGCTCGACCTCGGCGCCGTCGGCGATCTCACCATCACCTCGCGCAACGGCGTGGCCGTGCCGCTGCAGCAGATCGCCAAGATCGAGTATGCGCACGAGGAACCGATCATGTGGCGGCGTAACCGCGACATGGCGATCACCGTGCGCTCCGACGTCGTCGACGGCGTGCAGGCGCCCGACGTCACCGGCCAGATCGCGCCGAAGCTGAAGGCAATCAAGGACAACCTGGAGCCGGCCTACCGCATCGAGGCGGGCGGCGCGTTCGAGGAATCCGCCAAGGGCAACGCCTCGATCTTCATTCTCTTCCCGCTGATGGTCATGGTGATGCTGACGCTGCTGATGTTCCAGCTGCAGAGCTTCTCGCGCCTGATCCTGGTGTTCCTGACCGCGCCGCTCGGCATTGTCGGCGCCTCCTTCGGGCTCAACATCGCCAACGCCCCGTTCGGCTTCGTGGCCCTGCTCGGCCTGATCGCGCTTGCCGGCATGATCATGCGCAACGCGGTCATCTTGGTGGATCAGATCGAGACCGACGTCTCGCACGGCCTGACCCGCCGCGAGGCGATCGTGGAGGCCACCGTCCGCCGCGCCCGTCCGGTGGTGCTGACGGCGCTTGCCGCCATCCTCGCCATGATCCCGCTGTCGCGCTCGGCGTTCTGGGGGCCGATGGCGATCACCATCATGGGTGGCTTGTTCGTCGCGACCTTCCTGACGCTGCTGTACCTGCCGGGCCTCTACGCCCTCTGGTTCCGCAAGAGCCTGGATGAGGCGGGCACGCCCGAGCAGCCTGCCGCGCCGCAGCATGGGAGCGATGACCAGAACGCAATTCCGCTTGCTGAGGCGGCTGAATAAGTGAAGATGAACTGCTGATTGACGAGTCTGACAGATGACACTGGTTTCGGAACATATCGAAGGCGACACCCGGGAACGCATTCTCGAGGTGGCCGAGAGGCTGTTCCGCCAGATCGGCTATCTCAAGACCACGGTCGGCGACATCGCCAAGGAGCTCAAGATGAGCCCCGCCAACGTCTATCGCTTCTTCGAATCGAAGAAGGCGATCCATCAGGCGGTGGCCCGTTCGCTAATGGGCGAGGTCGAGCTGGAAGCGCAGCGGATCGTGGCCAGGCCCGGTCCGGTACTGCCGCGATTCCGTGAGCTGCTCACCACCATCAATCGCATGAACACCGAGCGCTATGTCGGCGACAATAAGCTGCACGAGATGGTCGAGATCGCGATGCAGGAGGACTGGGACGTCTGCGTCAACCACATGGAGTGCATTGCCGGGGTCATCGGCCAGATGATCGCGCAAGGCGTGGCTTCCGGCGAGTTCGAGGCGCCGGACCTGCAACTGGCTGCGCTGTGCGCCTGCACCGCGATGATGCGCTTTTTCCACCCCCAGATGATCGCCCAGTGCGCTACCAAGCCGGGCCCGACCATCGACCAGATGATCGATTTCGTCATCGCGGGATTGTCCCCGCGCCACTGACGCGGCGGCGGATTTCCTCCTATAAGCAGGCCGACCGCCACGGAATCACGGCTGATGGCGGGCAAGGACGGATCAACAACTCCGTCATTGCGAGCTTTGCGAAGCAATCCAGACTGTCTCTGCGGAGGGATTCTGGATTGCTTCGCTGCGCTCGCAATGACGGGAAGGAAACAGCGCGTGACCGACAAAGACCTGCACTTCTACGAGCCCGCCAAGGGCCACGGCCTCAAGCACGATCCCTTCAACGCCATCGTCGCGCCGCGGCCGATCGGCTGGATTTCGTCGCGCGACACCAACGGCCACGTCAACCTCGCGCCCTACAGCTTCTTCAACGCTTTCTGCTACGTCCCCCCGATCATCGGCTTCTCCTCCACCAACTGGAAGGACACGGTCGAAAACATCCAGCAGACCGGCGAGTTCGTCTGGAACCTCGCCACCATGGACCTGGCCAGGCACATGAACGCGACTGCGGCGCATGTTGGCCCTGAGGTCGACGAGTTCAAAGTTGCGGGCCTCACCGCCGTGCCCGGCAGGCTCGTCAACGTGCCGCGCGTCGGCGAGAGTCCCGTCGCCTTCGAATGCAAGGTGTCCGATATCGTCCGCCTCAAGGGCGCCGACGGCAAGGAAGCCAATGCCTGGCTGACGCTCGGCGAGGTCGTTGCCGTCCACATCGACAAGGCCATGATCAAGGACGGCGTCTACCAGACCGCCGCCGCCCGCCCGATCGTACGCGCCGGCCGCAGCGGGGATTATTTCGAAATCAAGCCGGAAAACATGTTCGAGATGGCGCGGCCGGATTAGACCGGCCGACCGCGAAGCCATCCCCTCCCGGAACTGCCACCACGCCTCGGCCGTTATGGCCCCTGGGCGGCTGCCCGGCCGCGTCAATTCGCGTCTTTCCGCAGGCGAAGTCTTCACCGCCGCCGGCCACTTTCCGCTAAAATGCCCGATCACCGCGCCGATGCATGAGGTCCGCCATGAGCTTCCGCCGCGACACCCTGACCAAGCCGATTTTCTCCTGGGCGCGCGGCGTGCTGCCGGCGATGTCGGACACCGAGCGCGAGGCGCTGGAGGCCGGCGACGTCTGGTGGGACGCCGATCTCTTCACCGGCAACCCCGATTGGTCGAAGCTGCTGAAGGTCCCGCAGGCAACGCTGACCGAAGAGGAGCGGGCCTTCCTCAACGGCCCCGTCGACGAGCTTTGCGCCATGCTCGACGAGTGGAAGATCTTTTGGGAATGGCGCGACCTGCCGCCCGATGTCTGGCACTTCGTCAAGCGCGAAAAATTCTTCGGCATGATCATTCCGAAGGAGTTCGGCGGCCTCGGCTTCTCGCCCTATGCGCATTCGGAAGTGGTGCGCAAGATATCGACCCGCTCGATCGCCGCCGCGGTGACGGTGATGGTGCCGAACTCGTTGGGCCCCGGCGAGCTCCTGATGCACTTCGGCAAGAAGGAGCAGCAGCAGCGCTGGCTGCCGCGTCTTGCCGATGGCCGCGACATTCCCTGCTTCGGCCTCACCAGCCCCGAGGCCGGCTCTGATGCCGCCTCGATGGTCGACACCGGCATCATCTGCAAAGGCACCTTCGAGGGCCAGGAGGTGCTGGGCCTGAAGCTCAACTGGCACAAGCGCTACATCACGCTCGGCCCCGTCGCGACGCTGCTTGGCCTCGCCTTCAAGGCCTATGATCCCGATCATCTCGTCGGCGACCAGGAAGAGCTCGGCATCAGCGTGGCGCTGATCCCGACCAATCTTCCCGGCGTCGAAATCGGCAAACGCCATTTGCCCTCGATGCAGGTCTTCCAGAACGGTCCGAATTGGGGCCGCGACGTTTTCATTCCGCTCGACTACGTCATCGGCGGCCAGGCGCGGCTGGGGCAGGGCTGGAAGATGCTGATGACGGCGCTCGCCGCCGGCCGCGGCATCTCGTTGCCGTCGCTCTCCGCCGCCGGCGCCGCCTATGCCGCCCGCACCACCGGCGCCTATGCCCGCATCCGCGAGCAGTTCGGCATCTCCATCTCCAAATTCGAGGGCGTCGAGGAGCCGCTCGCCCGCATTGTCGCCACTGCCTATCAGCTCGAGGCGGCGCGACGGCTGACCTGCGCGGCACTGAATACCGGGATCCATCCCGCCGTCATCTCGGGCATCATGAAGCTGCACGCGACCGAGCGGATGCGCACCGCGGTCGACGACGCTATGGACATCCATGGCGGCAAGGCCGTGATCGACGGTCCGCAAAACTATCTCGGCAATCTCCACCGCGCCGTTCCGGTCGGCATCACCGTCGAGGGCGCCAATATCCTCACCCGCAATCTCATCGTGTTCGGACAGGGCGCCATCCGCGCCCATCCTTATCTGCTCGACGAGATGAATGCGCTTGCCGATGCCGATCGCGAGCGCGGGCTCACCGCCTTCGACAAGGTGTTCTGGAAACATGTCGGCCACAGCTTCGAGACACTCTTGCGCGCGTTCGGCCGGAGCTGGAGCTTTGGTGTCTTCGCGCTTGCACCCGATGCGGGTGACGCCAGACCATTCTATCGTCAGCTCTCGCGCTACTCGGCGGCTTTTGCCCTCTGCGCCGATATGGCGCTGTTGACGCTCGGCGGCGCGCTCAAGCGCAAAGAGATGCTGTCGGCGCGCTTCGGCGACATCCTGTCCGAGCTGTATCTGCTCTCTGCCGCGCTGAAGCGCTGGCAGGACGAGGGCCGGCAGAAGGAGGATTTTGCCGCGCTCGAATGGTGCATGGCGACGGGCTTTCGGACCATCGAGAACCGGCTTGCCGAGATTCTCGCCAATCTGCCGAACCGCTTCGTCGCAGGCATGCTCAAATTCGTGGTCCAGCCCTTCGGCGCCCGCGTGCTGGGTCCCTCCGACCGGGTCGTGCATCAATGCGCGAGCCTCGTGCTGGAGCCGTCGGCCGCGCGCGACCGCCTCACGCCCGATCTCGCTTATGTCGACGACGATGGCGGCTTCGCCCGGCTGGAGCGCGCGTTCAACCTGATCGCAGGTACGGACGCCATCGCCAGGCGCATGCGCGCGGCTCATCTGAGCGACTGGAAGGATGCGGTGGCCAACGGTGTGATCACGCAGGCGGAGGGCGAGCAGCTGGCCGCGGCCCGCGAAGCCGTTACAAAGGTGATCGAGGTCGACGATTTTGCGCCGGAGGCGCTGTCGCCGATTTACAAGAAAACCGGCGACGTGCATCAGTTCTTCCAGGAACTCGGTGAACAGAGGGCGGCGAGCTGATGGCACGACCGGTTTTCATCGTCGACGGCAGTCGGACGCCGTTTTTGAAGGCGCGTTCGGGGCCGGGGCCGTTCACGCCGGTCGATCTCGCCGTGCAATGCGGCCGGCCACTGCTGGCGCGTCAGCCGTTTTCGCCTGATACCTTCGACCAGGTCATCCTCGGCTGCGTCAACGTGATCGCGGACGAAATGAACCCGGCTCGCGTCGCCGCGCTCCGGCTCGGCATGGGCGAGGACATGGTCGCCTTCACCGTTCAGATCAATTGCGGATCCGGCATGCAGTCGATCGACACCGCGTACCGCTACATCCGCGAGGGCCATGCCGACATGATCCTGGCCGGCGGTACCGAGGCCTTGAGCCACGCGCCGCTGGTCTGGCCCAATTCCGGCGTGCGCTGGTTCGCCGGCCTCGCCACCGCCAAGGGCGTCGCCGCGAAGCTTGCCGCGGCCTTCAAGCTGCGGCCGCGCTATCTCAAACCGATCATCGGCCTCGAGCGCGGGCTGACCGATCCTATTACCGATCTCAACATGGGCCAGACGGCCGAAGTCGTCGGCCATCTCTTCGGCATCACCCGTGCGCAGTCCGATGCCTATGCCGCCGAGAGCCATCGCCGGCTCGCGCATGCGCAGGCGGAAGGTTTTCTCAAGGGCGAAGTCGAAACCGCGTTCTCCCGCGACGGAAAATTCTTCGACCATGATGATGGCGTGCGTCCGGACTCGACGGCCGAGAGGCTCGCAAAACTCCGGCCCGTGTTCGAGCGTCCCTGGGGCCAGGTCACCGCCGGCAATTCCTCGCAGATCACCGATGGCGCGTCCTGGGTGATCCTGGCGTCCGACGAAGCGGTCGCCAGGCACAAGCTGACGCCAAAGGCCGTCATCGTCGACAGCAACTGGGCCGCACTCGATCCAAGCATCATGGGTCTCGGTCCTGTGATGTCGGCGACGCCGTTACTGAAGCGCAATGATCTCACCATCCAGGACGTCGAGACCTGGGAGCTCAACGAGGCGTTCGCCACCCAAGTGCTCGGCTGCCTCGCCGCCTGGAATGACGACAAGTTCTGCCGCGAGATTTTGGGACTGGACGGCGCTGCCGGCGAGGTCGATCGCGACAAACTCAACGTCGATGGCGGCGCTATCTCGCTCGGGCATCCCGTCGGCACGTCCGGCAATCGCATCGTGCTGCATCTCGTCAACACCATGAAGCGGCTCGGCACGCGGCGCGGCGTTGCCACCGAATGCATTGGCGGCGGGCTCGGCGGCGCCATGCTGATCGAGGCGGTATGACCATGGATTCCAGGATCATGACCGCGCTCGGCGATCGCGTGCTGGAGCTCGGGGCGAAGCCCGCTGCCGATAGTCCCTACAAGCATTTCAAGCTGGCGCGCGATGCCGACGGCGTTGCCTGGCTGCTGTTCGATCGCGCTGACGCCAGCGCCAATACGCTATCCTCGGACGTGATGGAGGAGTTCGATGCCGTGCTGGCGGCGATCGAGACCGAGCGCCCTGCCGGCCTCGTGATCCGCTCCGCAAAGCCGTCCGGCTTCATCGCGGGCGCCGACGTCAACGAATTTCGCGGCGCCAGTGATGCCGGGATGGTGGAGACGCGGATCCGCGCCGCCCATGCGGTGGTCGATCATCTTGAAGCCTTGAGGTTGCCGACGGTCGCGGTGATCCACGGCTTCTGCCTCGGCGGCGGGCTCGAAGTCGCGCTCGCCTGCCAATCGCGCATCGCGATCGACGGCGCGCGCTTCGGCTTCCCTGAGGTGATGCTGGGGCTACATCCCGGTCTCGGCGGCACCGCGCGTTTCACTGCGCTGGTCAATCCGACACAATCGATGGCCCTGATGCTGACCGGCCGCACCATCGATGCCCGCCGCGCCAGATCGCTCGGCCTCGTCGATACCGTGACGCAGGAGCGCCACGTTCGCAATGCCGTCAAGGATGCGCTGTTCGGCCGCCTCAAGAGGGCGTGGCCGGGTTTTCTGACGCGTGCGGCGAATTTCGGCCCGGTGCGCGGGCTGCTGGCCAAACGGATGCGATCGGAGGCGGCGAAGGCCGCGTCCCGCGAGCATTATCCGGCGCCCTATGCCTTGATCGATCTCTGGGAGACCCATGGCGGCAGCAAGGCCGCGATGCTCGGGGCAGAGCAGGCCTCGTTCGCCAAGCTGATGGTGACGCCGACCGCGCAGAACTTGATCCGCGTGTTCTTCCTGCGCGAGCAGATGAAGAAAGCGGCAGGCTCCGGCAACACGATCAGGCATGTCCACGTCATCGGCGCCGGCGCCATGGGCGGCGACATCGCGGCCTGGTGCGCGGGGCAGGGGCTGCGCGTCTCGCTCGCCGACATGAAGGCGGAGCCGATCGCGGGCGCAATCAAGCGCGCCGCCGAGCTCTACGGCAAGATCATCCGCAAGCCGACCGAGGTGCGCGACGCGCTCGATCGCCTGATCCCCGACATGGACGGGGAGGGCGTCCGCAACGCCGATCTCATCATCGAGGCGGTCCCGGAGAAGCTCGAGCTGAAGCAGAAGGTCTATGCCGGCCTCGAGCCGCGGATGAAGCCGGGCGCGATTCTCGCGACCAACACGTCCAGCATTCCGCTCCAGGATTTGCGCACCACGCTGGCGCGGCCGGAGCGGCTGGTCGGCCTTCACTTCTTCAACCCGGTGTCGCGGTTGCAGCTGGTCGAAGTCGTCAGCCATGACGGTAACGATACGCAGGTGCTGAAGGAGGCACTCGCCTTCGTCGGCGCGATCGATCGGCTGCCGTTGCCGGTGAAGAGCTCGCCGGGCTTCCTCGTCAACCGCGCGCTGACGCCTTACATGCTGGAAGCGATGGTGATGCTGGACGAGAAGATCGACCAGCGCCTGATCGACGCCGCCGCGGAGCAGTTCGGCATGCCGATGGGGCCGATCGAACTGGCCGACCAGGTCGGGCTCGACATTTGTCTCGATGTCGGGGACATGCTGCGCACCAAGTTCGGCGATCTGCTGCCGCCGACGCCGGCCTGGCTCCGCGAGAAGGTCGCCAAGGGCGAACTCGGCCGCAAGACCGGCAAGGGCTTTTACGTCTGGCGCGACGGCAAGGCCGAGAAGGCGCCGTTGCCCGAGACCGGTCCGCGCGTCACCGACCAGATGATCGACCGCCTGGTGCTGCCGATGTCCAACGTCTGCGTCGCGGCGCTTCGCGAGGGTATCGTGGATGATGCCGACATGGTCGACGGCGCCATGATCTTCGGCACCGGTTATGCACCGTTTCGTGGCGGCCCGTTGAATTATGCGCGCACGCGTGGCGTGGATCATGTCGTATCCACCTTGCGCGCGCTGGCCGGAAGATTCGGCGAGCGCTTTGCGCCGGATCCGGGCTGGGATAATTTCAAGTGAGCAGTTTCAGGTGAGCAATTTCAAGTGAGCAATCCTCAAGTGAGAGCGGCATGAACGAGCAAGCCGATGCCGGGCCGGGCGGCGATCTCTGCATTCGCACGCTGGCGATGCCTGCCGACACCAACGCCAACGGTGACATCTTCGGCGGCTGGCTGCTCAGCCAGATGGACGTCGGCGGCGGCGTGTTTGCGTCAAAGGTCGCGAAGTCGCGCACCGTGACCGTCGCCATCGAGGCGATGAATTTCCGCAAGGCCGTCTATGTCGGCGATCTCGTTTCGGTCCACGCCCACCTCGTTCGCGTCGGGCGCACCTCCATCACCGTGCATCTGGAAGCATGGGCGCTGCGCCGCGGCGAGCAGCAACCGTTCCTCGTCACCGACGGCAACTTCACCTACGTCTCGATCGACGAGCACGGCCGCCCGCAGCCGGTTCGCCCGACCGACACCGCGATCGCGACGTAATCGCACGCGGCGTTGCGCCTCATCTGTCTGATGCGTGCGGCAACGCCAAACGCGGCGCGACTGAGTCCCGCCGCCGCGGCTTTGCCAAGAACCAGTCATAAAACGGATGAGGTCCCGGCGTACTCCGTCGCGTGTCGATCCGGGGTGGAAACGGCGTCAAAATGCCCAGGAACCTTTGGGCAGAACTGCCGTTGTTTGCCCGCACTGAGGAATCCACGGACCATGCCGGACAGCTACATCATCGAAGTCGATTCGCAGACCGCAGGTATCGTCGTTCGTTCCCAGGGAGGCTACTGCTTTTTCGCCTCGTCCAGCCGCTTCAACCGTCTCGAAGGCCAGCTCTTCCGCAACGCCCGCGAAGCCGAGCGCGCCGCGCGCAAGCTGGTTAACGGTGATGTGAAGGAAGCGGCTTAGTCCTCCCGCGGGTCATTCCGGGCCGCGTGTGGCCCGAGAGGTGGGAATCTTTTGCCGCGAACTCTGCCTTCCCTTCTCGCCTTGTTGGAGAAGGTGGCGCGTAGCGCCGGATGAGGGGTCGTCTCCGCGAATTCCAATGCGAGAGGATTCGTTGTCGGACAGAAACCCCTCACCCGACTTCGCTTCGCGAAGCCACCCTCTCCCGCAACGGAGAGGGGAAGAGCCGTTGTTCACAACTTCGTCGCCGCCCGTGAGAGCAGCTTCCAGTCGTCGCCCTGCTTCTGCCAGTTCATCAGGATGTGAAGGTTGGTCGGCACTTTTTTCCCATCAGCCGCCATCTCTTGTTCCGCCACCCAGTGGAAGCGCACGATCGCGGCGGGGCCGACGACCTTGATGGTCGGGTCCTTGTACTCGATCGACAGGAATTTGGATTTGCCGTCGGTGGCGTTGGCGATGAAGGTCGCCTTGTCCTCGACCTTGCCGCTGGAATGGCTGTAGCTCACCTCTTCGGCGCAGAGTGCGCCGAGCGCCTTGGGATCGGCCGCGATCTGGGCGAGACGGAACGCCTCGACCTTCTTCGCCACGGCTTCCTCGTCGGCCGAGGCCGCCAGCACCGGTGTCGTGAGCGCTGAAACTGCAAGAGTGGAGACGGCAAGAGCTGGGACGGCAAGAGTCGAGAGAGCGAGATCGCGTCGGTTGATCGTCATCGTTTCCTCCTTTTTGGTCTTGCATGGAGTGTTGCAGTCGCACGCGACTTTGTCGAGGGTCGCGTATTGGTCATGCACGTGCGTCATTGCGCGATTGACGCTGTATTGATACGGCTTTCGTATTGATGCGTCATATATTCGGGAAAGTACGGACATGATCGAGGCTATCGGCAGGGCGTTGCTGTTCGACATCGACGGTACGCTCGCCAACACCGATCCGCTGCACTTGAAGGCGTTCAATCTGGTGCTCGGCCCTCGCGGCCACGTCTTCGATCACGCGCGCTTCTCCAGAGAGCTGCAAGGCTTCGCGAATGTATCGATCGGCGAGCGTTTTCTGCCCGACGAGGCGCCCGAACGGCGTGCCTTGATCCTCGATGAGAAGGAGGAAGTCTTCCGCACGCTTGTTGCCGGGCAGATCGAGCCGCTGCCGGGCCTGATGGCGCTGCTCGACAGGGCGGATGCGGCCGGTATTCCCATGGTTGCCGTGACCAATGCCCCGCGGCTCAATGCGGAGCTGCTGCTGTCCGGCCTCGGCATCACGCACCGCTTCAAGGCGCTCGTGATCGGTGCCGAGCTGTTGCACGGCAAGCCGCATCCGCTGCCTTATCAGGAAGGGTTGCGCTTTGCCGGCGCCAGCGCCATGGCCTCGATCGCGTTCGAGGACTCCCGCACCGGCGTGCAATCGGCCGCAGCGGCCGGCATTCCGACCATCGGCATCCGGACCAGCCTCAACCATGCTGATCTCGTCGCCGCCGGGGCTATCGCCTCCGCCAGCGGCTTCGACGATCCCGATCTGCTGACGCGCCTCGCCGCCGCGATGGCATGGTGAGGACCTTCGTCCGTTAACCGTGATCGGCGCGCGCATTGACCGAGCGCGCGAACCGCCGCACCATGCAGCTTCCTGATTTGAGGCCATCGCCGTGACCGGACTGACTCATCGACAAGCCGAAATCCTCAACATCGCGCGAGCCTCGGGCCGCGTCATGGTCGAGGAGCTGGCGCGCCGGTTCGAGGTCTCGGCGCAGACCATCCGCAAGGATCTCAACGACCTCTGTGAGCGGCGCTCGCTGACCCGCATTCATGGCGGCGCCATCATCGCATCCGGCGTCGAAAACCTCGCCTACGAGGCGCGGCGCTTCGTCGCCGCCGACGAGAAGAAGGCGATTGGAGCCGCGGCCGCCTCGCTGATCCCGAACGGCTGCTCGCTCTTCATCAACATCGGCACCACGACCGAGGAGGTCGCGAGCGCGCTGACCTCGCACGAGGACCTCCTCGTTATCACCAACAATCTGAACGTCGCCATGCTGCTCTATCGTCATCCCCGCATCGAGGTGGTGGTCGCCGGCGGCACGGTGCGGCGCGCCGACGGCGCGGTGGTCGGCTCGACCGCGACGCAGCTGATCGGCCAGTTCAAGGTCGACTATGCCATCATCGGAGCGTCCGCGATCGACGAGGAGGGCGCGCTGCTCGACTTCGACTATCGCGAGGTGCAGGTGGCGCAGGCCATCATCGCCAACGCCCGCAGCGTCATGCTGGTCGCTGATTCCACCAAGCTCCGGCGCAGCGCGCCGGTCCGCATCGCGCATATCAGCCAGATCCAGACCTTCGTCACCGACCAGGAATTGCCAGAGCGCCTCGCCACCATCTGCCACGGCAAGGGCATCGAGGTGATGGCCGCGATGCCGAAGGGGGCGGACGTCGATGAGGCTCAGGCCGAGGCACAAGAAGCGCCCGAGGCCGCGCCGGTGGTGCGGCTGAGGTAGGACTATGGGTTGTCCCACGGGTTCAGCAGCGGCACGCCGAATACCGCAAAATCCTTCACATTGCGCGTGACGAGCATGAGGTTGTTTGCCAGCGCGGTCGCGGCAAAGAAGCCGTCCATGACAGACAATGCGAGGCCGCTTCTGCGACTCTGACCCATCAGGTCACCCCAGCGTTCCGCGACCGCGTGGTCGATCGGCAGTGTGCGCCCGGCAAAACGCTCCGGCAGATCGCGGGCAAGCCAGGCGGCCAGTGCTGCACGGCGACGGCCGTCCTCCAGCAACGCGATGCCGCGACGAAGCTCGGCGATCGATGCCGCGCTGATGAACGCACGATCCTCGTCGATCGTATCAAGCCATGACAAGACTTTCGGCGAAGGGGCGGGCCTCTGGACCTCCGATAACACGTTGGTGTCGAGCAGTAGATTCACGGCAGCTCGTCGTGCGGCGCGTCGTGAACGCGTTCAAGCTTGAGGTCGGCGCTGCGCAGCGGCGAAGCCAGCAGGAATTCGGCCAAGGTACCTTTGCGCGCCGTCTTGCGCGCCCATTCCTCGACGGAAACGATCACCGCGTTGGGCTTGCCGTGTCGGGTGATGATTTGCGGGCCGGCTTGGGCACGATCGATCACCTCGGAGAGCCGGGCCTTGGCGTTGGCAAGCGTCCACGAGTCCGTCGCTGGTGAATCTGGTGCAGTGTGTTCTGTCATGCAAATAACGACCAATATGACTATTCTTACTAATAAGGGTCATCGACGACTTTTCAAGAGCAATAATGCCGCTCAAATCCCTCCTGAACTGCCTATTTCGCCCCCCGTGTGCCCACTTAAAAGTTCCGCTTTCACTTCGTTTCTCTCCTCTTTCATCTTGCTTTCGTTTTCTGGTGTGATCTAATCAAAAGCGAAAGTAACCGCTCGATTGAACGGGCGGTCGCCGGGGGATGCGTCTGTTGGATCGTATTTTCGACCTCGCCATTATTGGAGGCGGTGTTAACGGCTGCGGCATCGCGCGCGACGCGGTGGGCCGCGGCAACGCGGTTTTCCTGTGCGAAATGAACGATCTGGCGAGCGGGACGTCGTCCTGGTCGACCAAGCTGGTGCATGGCGGCCTGCGCTATCTCGAATATTACGAGTTCCGGCTGGTTCGCGAGGCGCTGATCGAGCGCGAGATTCTCTGGGGCATCGCGCCGCACATCATTCGCCCCCTGCGTTTCGTTTTGCCGCACCATGCGGGCCTGCGGCCAGCCTGGCTGCTGCGCCTCGGCCTCTTTCTCTATGACCACATCGGTGGCCGTCATCTGTTGCCGGCGACGCGCTCGGTTGACCTCCGACGCGACGAGGTCGGCCGCCCGCTGATCCCGAACCGCTACGGCCGCGCGTTCGAATATTCCGACTGCTTCGTCGACGACGCCCGTCTCGTCGTGCTCAACGCACGCGATGCCGCCGACAAGGGCGCCGAGATCCGCACCCGCACTCGCGCGACGGATATCAAACAGTCAGACGGCATCTGGACCGTCAGCATGATCGACACGCTGACAGGCGCGCGCTCGTCGATCCAGGCCCGTGCGGTTGTCAATGCCGGCGGGCCCTGGGTCGAGGATGTGCTCGGCCGCGGCGCCGGCGTCAACGCGAAAGCCAAGGTGCGCCTGGTGCAGGGCTCGCACATCGTCGTGAAAAAACTCTACGACCACGACCGCGCCTACATGTTCCAGAATGCAGATGGCCGCATCATCTTCGTCATTCCCTATCAGGACGATTTTACGCTGATCGGCACCACCGACCGCGACTATGACGGCGATCCCGCCAAGGTGAAGGCGACGGCCGAAGAGATCCAGTATCTCTGCACGGCGGCGAGCGAATATCTGGCCAAGCCTGTCACGCCCGATGACGTGGTTTGGACCTACTCCGGCGTACGTCCGCTCTATGACGACGGGGCCAGCGAAGCCAAGGCCGCGACGCGCGACTATGTGTTCGAGCTCGACACGCCCGGCGGCGTGCCGCTGCTGTCGATCTATGGCGGCAAGATCACGACCTATCGCCGTCTCGCCGAGGAGGCGCTGGAGCGGCTCGCGCCCTATCTTCGCAGTGCGAAAGCACGCGAAGGCTGGACCGGCAAATGGCCGCTGCCCGGCGGCGACATGGGCGTGTCCGATGTCGACGGCCTGATCGCCGAGCTTCAGCGCGGCTATCCTTTCCTCAGCCACGAGCATGCGCGGCGCCTGGCGCGCTCCTATGGCACGAGGGCGATCAAGCTGCTTGGGGATGCGAAATCGGCGGTCGATCTCGGCCAAGCCTTCGGTGCGACGCTGACCGAGCGCGAAGTCCGCTATCTCATCGCCAACGAATGGGCCGTTACTGCCGAAGATATCGTCTGGCGCCGTTCCAAGCTCGGCCTGCGACTAAGTGCCGACGAGATCGCGGCGCTGGACGACTGGATCAGGACCCACGCCGTGCAGCAAAGTCCCCTGCTGGAAGCCGGAGGACGCTCATGACGGTGACACTCGATCACGTGACCCGGACTGTCGACGGGGTCCCACACATCCGCGACGTCTCGCTGACGCTCGAGAGCGGCACGCTCAACGTGCTGCTCGGGCCGACGCTGTCGGGCAAGACCTCGATCATGCGGCTGCTCGCTGGCCTGGACAAACCGACATCGGGCAAGCTGCTGGTCAACGGCAAGGACGTCACCGGGGTCGACGTGCGCCAGCGCTCGGTCGCCATGGTCTATCAGCAGTTCATCAACTACCCCTCGCTGTCGGTCTACGAGAACATCGCTTCGCCTTTGCGCGTGCAGGGCAAGCCGCGCGCCGAAATCGAGGCGCGCGTTGCGGAAGCCGCCCGGCTGCTCCGGCTCGAGCCGTTCCTGAAGCGCACGCCGCTCCAGCTTTCCGGCGGCCAGCAGCAGCGAACTGCGATGGCGCGCGCGCTGGTGAAGGGCGCCGACCTCGTGCTGCTCGACGAGCCGCTCGCCAATCTCGACTACAAGCTGCGCGAGGAACTGCGCACCGAGCTGCCGCGCATCTTCGAGGCCTCCGGCGCGATCTTCGTCTATGCCACCACCGAGCCGACCGAGGCGCTGCTGCTCGGCGGCAACACGGTGTGCATGTGGCAGGGAGAGGCGCTCCAGATCGGCGAGACTCCAAAGGTCTACCGTCATCCGCAGACCTTGCGGGTCGCGCAGGTGTTCTCCGATCCGCCGCTGAATCTCGTCGGCATCGAGAAGAAGAACGGTTCCGTGCAATATGCGGGCGGCATTGCCGCGCCGGCGTCCGGTCTCTATTCCTCGCTCGCGGACGGCGCCTATCGCGTCGGATTTCGCGCCCATCAGCTCGCACTTGCCAATGGCGAGACTGACCGCCACGCCTTCCATGCCACGGTAACGGTGACCGAGATCACCGGTTCGGAGAGTTTCGTGCATCTGACCCGCGACGGATCGAACTGGGTGGCGGTGCTGCACGGCGTGCACGAATTCGAGCCCGGCCAGACGCTCGATGCCGTGCTCGATCCCAACGACGTGTTCGTTTTCGATGCTGCCGACCGGCTGGTCGCGGCACCCGGTCCCATAGCGTTTTCAAGCGAAGTGCCGAGCGGTTCGCGTGAAGAAAACGCGTCAAAGAAAAAAGCCTGAGGGGGATGCGACATGGCCCGCATTGACCTCGTCGATCTCGCCCACTCCTACGGCGGCAATGATGCCCCGCAGGACAGCTTTGCTCTCAAGCCTGTCACCATGACCTGGCGGCAGGGCGGCGCCTATGCGCTGCTCGGGCCGTCCGGCTGCGGCAAGACCACGCTGCTCAACGTCATCTCCGGCATCATCACGCCGTCGCGGGGGAAAATCCTGTTCGACGGCGAGGACATCACACCGCTGTCAACCCAGAAGCGCAACATCGCCCAGGTGTTCCAGTTTCCGGTGATCTACGACACCATGACGGTGGGGCAAAATTTGGCGTTCCCTCTGAAGAACCGCGGCGTGCCGAAGGCTGAGATCGACAAGCGGGTCGCCGAGATCGGCCGCTTGCTCGACCTCGAGCCCTATCTGAACCGCAAGGCGACGCGGCTCACGGCCGATGCCAAGCAGAAGATCTCGCTCGGCCGCGGCCTGGTACGCTCCGACGTTGCCGCCGTGCTGTTCGATGAGCCGCTCACCGTGATCGACCCCGAGCTGAAATGGCAGCTCCGCTCCAAGTTGAAGGCGCTGCATCGCGAGCTCGACCTGACGATGATCTACGTCACCCACGACCAGACCGAGGCGCTGACCTTCGCCGACACCGTGGTGGTCATGCATGACGGCCGCGTGGTGCAGAGCGGCACGCCGGCCGAGTTGTTCGACAAGCCGGCGCACACGTTCGTCGGCTATTTCATCGGCTCGCCCGGCATGAACATCCTGCCGGCCGAGGTGAGGGGCCGTGAGGCCAAGATCGGCGGTCACGTCATTGCGCTCAACCGCAGCTACGACAAGCTGCCTGCTGGCGCGAAGATCGAGATCGGCGTCCGTCCGGAATTCGTTGAGGTCGTGGCGCCGGCGCCCGGCCTGCTCAGTGCGAAGATCGAACGCGTCGACGACCTCGGCCGGATCCGCTTCGCGCGCGCGCGGCTCGGTGACGCCAAGCTAGCGGCGCGCGCGCCGGCCGGCTTCACCAGCCCGGACGGCACGGCCGGCCTGAAATTCGATCCGTCGCACGTCCACGTCTATGCCGACAGCCTTCTGGTGGAGGGAGCCGCCTGATGGACAAGACTATCAACCAAAAAGCCTGGTTCCTGGTGCTGCCGGTGTTCCTGGTCGTCGCCTTCTCGGCAGTGCTGCCGTTGATGACGGTGGTGAACTATTCGATGCAGGACACCTTCGGCAACAACCAGTTCTTCTGGAACGGTGTCGGCTGGTTCAAGGAATTGCTCGATCCTTCGACCGATCTCGGCGGCCGCTTCCTCGCTTCGCTCGGCCGCAATCTGTTCTTCTCGCTGGTGATCCTCGCGATCGAGGTGCCGCTCGGCATCGTCGTCGCGCTCTCGATGCCGCGCCAGGGCTGGACGGTTGCGGCCTGCCTCGTCATCCTCGCGTTGCCGCTGCTGATCCCGTGGAACGTGGTCGGCACGATCTGGCAGATCTTTGGCCGTCCCGACATCGGCCTGCTCGGCTATGTCCTCAATGCGACCGGCATCGATTATAATTACGTCTCCAACGACATCGACGCCTGGGTCACCGTCATCGTGATGGACGTCTGGCACTGGACCAGCCTGGTCGCGCTGCTGTGCTACGCCGGCCTGAAGTCGATTCCCGAAGCCTATTATCAAGCGGCGCAGATCGACGGTGCCTCGCGCTGGGCTGTGTTCAGGGCGATCCAGCTGCCGAAGATGAACCGCGTGCTGCTGATCGCGGTGCTGCTGCGCTTCATGGACAGTTTCATGATCTACACCGAACCGTTCGTGGTGACCGGTGGCGGGCCCGGCAATTCGACGACTTTCGTCTCGATCGAGCTGGTCAAGATCGCGCTCGGCCAGTTCGACCTCGGCAAGGCCGCCGCGCTGTCGCTGGTCTACAATCTCATCATCCTGATCGTCTGCTGGATCTTCTACACCGTCATGACCAACGCCGGCAGCGATCGGAAGCCGCAGGAAGGAGCCGTGTGATGCACTCGATCCCCGGCCGTCGCCTCATCATGGCGCTGTTTTTGATCTTCCTGCTGTTGCCGATCTACTGGCTCGTCAACATGAGCTTCAAGACCAACGCCGAGATCGTCTCGACGATGACGCTGTGGCCGCACGCGCCGACGCTGCAGCACTACAAGCGCATCTTCACCGATGAGAGCTGGTATTCCGGCTATATCAACTCGCTGGAATATGTCGTCCTCAACACCATCATCTCGATCTCGGTGGCGCTGCCGGCGGCCTACGCGTTCTCGCGCTACCGTTTCCTCGGCGACAAGCATCTGTTCTTCTGGCTGCTCTCGAACCGCATGGCGCCGGCCGCGGTCTATGCCCTGCCGTTCTTCAATCTCTATTCGGCGATCGGGCTGTTCGATACGCCCTGGGCGGTCGCGCTCGCGCACTGCATCTTCAACGTCCCGCTGGCGGTGTGGATCCTGGAAGGCTTCGTCTCCGGCGTGCCGCGCGAGATCGACGAGACCGCCTTCCTCGACGGCTATTCCTTCCCGCGCTTCTTCATCAAGATCCTGGTGCCGCTGATTGCGAGCGGCATCGGCGTCGCCGCCTTCTTCTGCTTCATGTTCTCCTGGGTCGAGCTGCTGCTCGCGCGCACGCTGACCTCGGTCTCGGCCAAGCCGATCGCGGCGATCATGACGCGCACGGTGTCGGCTGCGGGCATGGACTGGGGCCTGCTGGCGGCAGCCGGCGTGCTGACGATCATCCCGGGCGCACTCGTGATCTGGTTCGTCCGCAATTATATCGCGAGCGGTTTCGCGCTCGGTCGGGTCTAGGGAGGCATCAATGGAATGGATTGCATGGATGGCCTGGACGCCGCCGACGGCGATCTTTTTTGTCGCGCTCGCCTGCACGCTGGCTGTGATGACCTGGCTCGGGGTGGCTTATCCCGAAGCCGAGCGCGTCGGCGTGCTGCGCATCCCGACCACGCGCGGCGACCGCCTGTTCATCTCCCTGATCACGGCGGCGGTCATCCACTTGCTGTGGATCGCCTTCGCCGGCACCGACCCCCTCGCCACGCTGCCGATCGGCGAGGACGGAGTTGAAATTTCGCGCCTTTGGATCGCATCAGGAATTTCGCTGGCCACGGCCGTACTCATTTTCCGCACGGTCTAGCCCGCGAAGGAACGGCCAGATCCGGGACCAACCCGGGCCTGTAAAAAGTTTGTCGCTGCAACGGAGGAATAACATGCGGCAGTTTAGGAGAAGGGAACGTCCATTGACCAAGAATAGCTTTCTGACGATGTCCAGCGTCGCCGCCATCGTCGCGGTGTCGCTGGCCGTCTCGGCGCCGGTGCGCGCCGCCGACGACGCCGCGATCCAGAAGTGGATCGCGGAATTCCAGCCCTCGACGCTGTCGAAGGAAGACCAGAAGAAGGAGCTGGAGTGGTTCGCCAAGGCCGCCGAGCCCTTCAAGGGAATGGAGATCAACGTGGTCTCCGAAACCATCACGACCCACGAATATGAGTCGCAGACGCTGGCCAAGGCGTTCTCCGAGCTCACCGGCATCAAGCTCAAGCACGACATCATCCAGGAAGGTGACGTCGTCGAGAAGCTGCAGACCCAGATGCAGTCCGGCAAGAACGTGTACGACGGCTGGATCAACGATTCCGATCTGATCGGCACCCACTTCCGCTACGGCCAGACCATCGCGCTGTCGGACTATATGACCGGCGAGGGCAAGGACGTCACCGACCCCATGCTCGACGTCAACGACTTCATCGGCAAGTCGTTCGGCACGGCGCCGGACGGCAAGCTCTATCAGCTGCCCGACCAGCAGTTCGCGAACCTTTACTGGTTCCGCTACGACTGGTTCACCAACGCCGACTACAAGGCCAAGTTCAAGGCCAAGTATGGCTACGAGCTCGGCGTGCCTGTGAACTGGTCAGCCTACGAAGACATCGCCGAGTTCTTCACCAACGACATCAAGGAGATCAACGGCGTCAAGGTCTATGGCCATATGGACTATGGCAAGAAGGACCCGTCGCTCGGCTGGCGTTTCACCGACGCCTGGCTGTCGATGGCCGGTAACGGCGACAAGGGCATCCCGAACGGTCTGCCGGTCGACGAATGGGGCATCCGCATGGAAGGCTGCCGTCCGGTCGGCTCCTCGGTCGAGCGTGGCGGCGACACCAACGGTCCGGCCGCGGTCTACTCGATCACCAAGTACCTCGAGTGGATGAAGAAGTATGCTCCGCCGCAGGCCCAGGGCATGACCTTCTCCGAGTCGGGTCCGGTGCCGGCGCAGGGCAACATCGCCCAGCAGATGTTCTGGTACACCGCCTTCACCGCCGACATGGTGAAGCCGGGCATCGCCGTGATGAACGCGGACGGTACGCCGAAGTGGCGTATGGCTCCGTCGCCGCACGGTTCGTACTGGAAGGAAGGCATGAAGCTCGGCTACCAGGATGCGGGTTCGGCGACGCTGCTCAAATCGACTCCCCCGGATCGCCGCAAGGCGGCCTGGCTCTATCTCCAGTTCATCGTCTCCAAGACGGTGTCGCTGAAGAAGAGCCATGTCGGTCTCACGTTCATCCGTGAATCCGACATCTGGGACAAGTCGTTCACCGAGCGTGCGCCGAAGCTCGGCGGCCTGATCGAGTTCTACCGCTCGCCCGCGCGCGTGCAGTGGACCCCGACCGGCAACAACGTGCCCGACTATCCGAAGCTGGCGCAGCTGTGGTGGCAGAACATCGGCGATGCGTCGTCCGGTGCCAAGACGCCGCAGGCCGCGATGGACTCGCTTGCCGCGGCCCAGGACTCCGTCATGGAGCGTCTGGAGAAGTCGGGCGTGCAGGGCGCCTGCGGTCCGAAGCTGCACAAGAAGGAGTCGGCCGAGTTCTGGTTCGCCAAGGCCCAGAAGGACGGCACGATTGCCCCGCAGCGCAAGCTCGCCAACGAGAAGCCGAAGGGTGAGACGGTCGACTACGACACTCTGATCAAGTCGTGGCCGGCACAGCCCCCGAAGCGCGCTTCGCTGCAGTAAGGCACATCAGCATAACGACGAAAGGCCGGGAGCAATCCCGGCCTTTTTTCTTTGTGGCACACACTTTCAACATTCTCGGTGTCATCGTCCGCGAAGGCGGACGATCCAGTATTCCAGAGACGGGCGTGGTCGAACCCGGAAGCCACAGATTACTGGATGCCCCGCCTTCGCGGGGCATGACAGCGCATGCGTGGAGAAGAGGCTATTCCGCGGGTTCAGCGGCCAGCGTCGGGTAATCCGTGTATCCCTTCGCGCCGCCGCCGTAGAACGTGTTCTTGTCCCAGTCGTTCAGCGCCGCGCCCTGCTTCAGCCGCTCGACCAGATCGGGATTGGAGATGAACGGCTTGCCGAAGGCGATGAGATCGGCCGCGTTCGCCTCGAGCACCTTGGCAGCGAGGTCGAAATCATAGCCGTTGTTAGCGATGTAGGCGCCGGGGAAGCGCTTGCGCAGGCCCGCATAGTCGAACGGCGCGATGTCGCGCGAACCGCCGGTGGCGCCTTCGACGACATGGAGATAGACGAGCTTGAGCGCGGCGAGGCCGTCGACGATATGGTCGTACAAGGCTTGCGGGTTCGAATCCGAGATGTCGTTGGCCGGCGTCACCGGCGAGATGCGGATGCCGGTGCGATCAGCGCCGGCCTCGGCGACGACGCCCCTGGAGACCTCGAGCATCAGCCGCGCGCGGTTCTCGATCGAGCCGCCATAGGCGTCGGTACGCTTGTTGGTGCCGTCCTTGGCGAATTGCTCGAGCAGATAGCCGTTGGCGCCGTGGATCTCGACGCCATCGAAGCCGGCTTCGAGCGCATTCTTCGTGGCGCGCCTGAAATCGTCGATGATGCCTGGAATTTCGGAGAGCTCGAGCGCACGGGGCTCGGAGACGTCGGCGAAAGTGCCGTTGACGAAAGTCTTGCCCTTGGCGCGGATCGCGCTCGGCGCCACCGGGGCTGCGCCATTGGCCTGAAGGTCGACATGCGAGATGCGGCCGACATGCCAGAGCTGGATGAAGACCTTGCCGCCGCGCTGATGCACCTGATCGGTGACCGTGCGCCAGCCGGCGACCTGGTCCTTTGAGTAGATGCCGGGGGTGTCCTGGTAGCCTTGGCCCTGCTGTGAGACCTGGCTCGCTTCGGTAATCAGAAGCCCCGCCGAGGCACGCTGGGCGTAATAGTCAGCGGCGAGCGCGCCCGGTACGAAGGTGCCGGGAACGGCGCGGTTGCGCGTCAGCGGCGCCATCACGAAACGGTTCGCCAGCGTGATCGGGCCGAGCTTGTAGGTCTCAAACAATTTGGTCGAACGGCTCATGAGAATGCTTCCAGGCGGTGAGAGATCCGGAACACTTGTGCATTGCGGCAATCAGCGCAAGGGAGGAGCCATACAGAAACTGCAGGCGAGATGCGCAGCCGAGCCGCGCAGCATAAAGCATGTGCAATTTCAGCCGCAGCAGCAGATTGGATCTCCCGCCGCGGCCGTCTGAATAATCGCCTTTCAGTTCGCGCCGAGGAAATCGCGCTTGCCGATCTCGACGCCGGCGTGGCGCAGAAGGCCGTGGGCGGTTGCGGCGTGGAAATAGAAGTTCGGCAGCGAGAACGCGCTCAGGAATTGCTGGCCCTTCATGGTGATGGACTTGTCGGGGCCGGCCGGGAAGGTGACGTCCTTGGTGTCGGCGCCCTCGAACTGCTCGGGCTTGAACGATTTCACGTAGTCGATGGTCTTCGCCAGGCGCTGCTTCAACTCCGCAAAGCTGGTCTCGGTGTCCGGTGTGGAGGGCACGTCGCTATGGGTCAGCCGGGCGCAACCTTTGGCTGCGAAATCGCTGACCAGCTGGATCTGCTTCGAGAGCGGCAGCATGTCCGGAAACAGGCGGGAGCCCAGCAGGACGCTGGGGTCGACCTTCTTGGCCGCACAATGCGCTTCGGCTTTCGTGAGCAGGCCGATCAGGCTGTTCAACATTTGCAAATAGGCGGGAACGACGGCGTCGTGGAAGGACATGTGATGCTCGCTTCAAAAGTGGGAAATCTCAGGAGAAACCTGAGCTACTCACATGGGAACGTCATGGAAAAATACAATCGCCGGAGGGGCTTGTGCAGTGCGAAAATTCTACCGAGCGGGCTGTGGTGCTATCGGCGTCATACCCTCGTGTCATCGCCCGGTTGACCGGGCGATCCAGTACTCCGAGCAGCTGTGATTGAAGGCCGCAGCGTACTGGATGCCCCGCTTTCGCGGGGCATGACAGCGATCCTGGTGCTTACCGGATCGTCCCCACTGGCTGCGCCTGTGCCGTGCCCCCACGCATGCGAGCGAGCAGTTCGGCCGTAGGCCAGGAATCGGCCGGCAGACCGTATTTGATCTGCATCGCCTTCACCGCGGCGCGGCTTTGCTGGCCCAGCACGCCGTCGACCTTGCCGACATTGAAGCCAGCCTGGACCAGAAGCTGCTGCAATTGCTTGAGCTCGTTGAATGGCAGCTGCGCGACCGGTGTGGACGGCTTTCGCATCGGAGCCGCGCCCGCGATGCGGGTGGCGAGATAGCCCGCGGTGGTCGAATAGATCAGCGAGTTATTCCACTCGGTGTAGGCCGCGAAATTCGGGTATGCCATGAAGGCCGGACCGAAGCGTCCCATCGGCAGCAGCACGGAGGCCGCGAGATTGTCGTTCGGCAGCGGCCGGCCGTCGGGATAGCTAACCCCGAGCTGCGCCCATTTTGAGCGCGGCAGCTGCACCGTGAGGTCGGTCTGATCCCACGGCAGGTTCTGCGGCACCTTGATCTCCTCCAGCCACGGCTCGCCGCGCCGCCACTTCAAGCCGTTGGCGATGTAGTTCGCGGTCGAGCCGATCACGTCGTCCTCGCTGCGGAGGAGATCGCGTCGGCCGTCGCCGTCATAGTCGACGGCATAGTTGACGTAATGCACGGGCAGGAACTGGGTCTGACCGAGCTCGCCGGCCCAGGAGCCGACCATCTCGTCCGGATGCAGGTCGCCCCGGTCGATGATCTTCAGCGCGGCGATGGTCTCGTTCACGAACATCTCCGAGCGGCGGCAATCATAGGCCAGCGACACCAGCGATTTCAGTGTCGGCAGATTACCCATGTTGACGCCGAAATCGCTCTCCAGTCCCCAGAACGCGGCGATCACTGCCGGCGGCACACCGTATTCCTTTTCCGCGCGCGCGAACGCGGCCGCATGTTGCTTGATATGTTGCTGGGCGTTCTGCATGCGATAGGGCGCGGCCATGCGGCCGGCAAATTCGGTGAAGAGCTGGCCGAACACGCGCTGGCCGCGGTCGCGATTGACGATGCCCTGGTCGTAGACGAGGTAAGGCGAGGCCGCCGCGATCGTCCGCTGCGACACGCCGGCGGCAACGGCCTGCTGTTTCACGTCGACCAGGAAGCGATCGAAGTTCGCCCCGTTATGGCACGACGCCGCGCGCGGCGAGGGCCCAGTGGCCCTGGGAGCCGCGGGCTTTGCCGGCGGCGGCGCGAACTGGGCAGAGGCGGGAAGGGCGAGCGTGAGCAGGGCGGCGGCCGCGATCGCAAATCGGGTCTGGAGCATGAGGTTTCCGCAAGGGGAGGAGACGCTTGGATTCTCGGCCAAGCTTAATGGAACGATTGACCTCAAACCAGTGCCGCGGCTCCGCGACGCACCTTGAAACCTTGCGGGCGGGCCGGGGTCATCCCTACCTCATGCTCGCCGGCCCGCAACGCCTCCAGCGGCTACGGCCGGCCTCGGGAGACGGCCATGAATTATCTTCGTACCGCAATGCTGCTCGCAGGCCTCACCGCCCTGTTCATGGGCGTCGGCTATCTGATCGGCGGTGCCGGCGGCGCCATGATTGCGCTCGTCATTGCCGCGGCGATCAATCTCTTCACCTACTGGAACTCCGACCGGATGGTGCTGTCCATGTATGGCGCCCATGAGGTCGACCGCAGCAGCGCACCGGAGCTGGTCGGGCTCGTGGCCGAGCTAGCGGCCCGCGCCGGCTTGCCGACGCCGCGCGTGTTCCTGATGGACGAGCCGCAGCCCAACGCGTTTGCGACCGGTCGCAATCCCGAGAATGCCGCGGTTGCGGTCACCACCGGGTTGATGCACCAGCTCAGCCGCGAGGAGCTTGCGGGCGTGATCGCGCACGAGCTCGCTCATATCAAGCACCACGACACGCTACTGATGACTGTGACCGCGACCATTGCCGGTGCGATCTCGATGCTGGCGCAGTTCGGCATGTTCTTCGGCGGCAACCGCGACAACAACGGCCCGGGCATCGTCGGCTCGATCCTGATGATGATCCTCGCCCCGATCGGCGCCATGCTGGTGCAGATGGCGATCAGCCGCACCCGCGAATACGCCGCGGACAATCTCGGCGCACGCATCGCCGGTCAGCCGATGTGGCTGGCATCGGCGCTGGTGAAGATCGAAGGCGCGGCGCATCAGGTCCCGAACGCCGAGGCGGAACGAAATCCCGCCACCGCGCACATGTTCATCATCAACCCGCTGTCGGGCCACGGCGTGGACAATCTGTTTGCCACCCATCCCTCGACGCAGAATCGCATCGCGGCGCTTCAGGAGCTCGCAGCCGAGCTCGGTGCGCAGGCGTCGCCGTCGGTCGGCGCCAATGAGAACTATCCGCCGCGGAGCCCGTGGGGCCGCTCCTCCTCGCGCGGGCCTTGGGGCTGACGCAGCAGCGGCTCTAATTTGCACGCTTTGTGACCTGTCGCACACAGGACGGTCCCGGCCGGTGTTAACACCCTGCCGTGAGAGTTCCTGCGAAAGGGGATGCGTGGCCGGCCCTCTGCCTGCCACCGTCGAAGATGACCAAAGCTGCAGTACCATTGTTGATCGTCGTGGGCGTGCTGATTGGCCTGTCCACGCACACCGTCGTCAATTGCGGAGACGAGGACGAGCCCGACATCTGTTCGGCTGTGATCGGCTTCTCGCCGCTGCGCGGCTCGCTGATCGCGTTCGCCTATGAGGGGCGCGGACGGATCGCGCTGCGCCACGGCGACTGGCGGCGGGCGATCGCGGATTTCGACGAGGCCATCCATCTCAATCCCAACCGTGCCTCGCTCTATCGCGATCGGGCGTTGGCGCGCCGGCAGAACGGCGACCTCGAACTTGCCATCGAGGATTACGACGAGGCGATCGCGCATGATCCCAGGCACGCCGCGCCCTATCACCAGCGCGGTCTCGCGCTCGCGGCCGCCGGCGATCTCGATCGCGCGATCCTGAGCTACAACACCGCGGTCCGCCTCGACCCCTCCGATGCGCAGCCTCGGCTCGATCGCGGCCTCGCCTTCCTGGCGCGTGGCCAGGCGAATGAAGCGCGCGCCGATTTCGAAGCCGCGCTGGCGCTGCCCGCCGGCAAGGATGCCCGCACCCGCGACGCGGCACGCGCAAAACTCGCTGAACTCGCGAGCGCCGAGCCGACCCGGCTCGCCGCGCCAGGGCGGTAGAGATATCTAGAGCTGCGTGCGCCGCTGCAACCCTCTCCCCTTGTGGGAGAGGGTGGCTCGCCGCGAAGCGGCGAGACGGGTGAGCGGTATCTCTCCGCGCGTGAGTCTGCTGCAGTTGAATTCGCGGAAACAACCCCTCATCCGGCGCTTCACGCCACCTTCTCCCACAAGGGGAGAAGGAAGAAAGTGCGCTCCTACTTCTTGGTTTTGGCCTTCTTCGCCTTCTTCACCGGCTTTTCCTTGGGCGCCTTCTTCTCCACCTTCACCGCGACCGGTGTGCTGGCGGCGATCCGCATCGACCGCGCGTAGCTGTCGGCGACGTTGTCGGCGGACATCTGCAGGCGCTTGGCGGCGGCAACGGCCTGCTCCATGGTGGCCTTGGCCATCATCTTGAAGCGGTCGCCGGTCTCCTTGCCCTTGGCCTTGGCCGCAAGGCCGTTGAATCGATCCCGGCGCTCCTTGGCGCGGGTCATCAGGCCCGTATGCAGCTGTCTGGCCAGTTGCCGGATCACGACATCCAGGTCGGCGTCCGCCATGTTGTTCTATCCTCTTCGAAAACGGTATCGATGCGGGCGGGACTATGCAGATCGGGCCCCACCTTGGCAATTCCCGGCCGCGCGTCATCCGCAGCTTCCGGTGACCAAAACAAAAAAGCCGCGCTGTGCGCGCGGCTCTCTGCCTTGGTTTTGCGCTGTCTGTCTTACTTCAGCGAGGCGACCGGGCCGCTCGCAGCTGCCGGATCGGGGTCGAAGCCGAACACCCCCACCAGATACTTGTAATAGTCCGGCAACTTCTCCTTGAGCGCCTCGCGCGACTTCGGGTCGTGGAATTCGCTCTTCCCGGCCAGGAAGATGCTGGCGGTCACCGCAAAGAATTCCATGTGATTCTTCAGCGCATAGGATTCCTTGGGCAGGAGATCCTTGGACTTGGCGTAGGCGTAATAGCCGATCACGCCCTTGTTGGCGTAGCCGTCCGGCAACAGCCGCGCATGGTAGGCGTGCAGCAGTTCGTGCAGCAGCACCGCTTCCTTTTCGTAACGCATCATGTCCGGCCGCAGCATGATCACGCCGAGGCCGGAATCGACCGCGAGGTCGACGGCGTTCGGATTGCTCCAGCGCTGCTTGTTGGGGTCCCAGACCGTCAGCGTGCGGGGAGCGGTGCGCTGGATGTCAGGCGTGACCCGGCCGTAGCACGCGGTCGCGGCGCCTTCGTCGAGGCAGGCCAGCTCGCTGGCGATGATCGGGACGGTGCGGAAGAAGCGCAGCACGCGCGGCGAGAGGCCGGCAGCCTCGACCACGTCGATCTGGCTCTTCACATTGTCGGTGAGCTTGTCGACATCCTTGCGGTCGGAATTCTCCGACAGGTCGAACATGTAGCCGCGGTAGCTCTGGAAGCCCGGCGGTAACGCCTGCGCTGCGCCGGAGGACGCATCCAGCGGTCCGGCATGGGATGGATTGGCAAAGAGCGCGCCGACAACGGTCGCGGTCAGCAGCAACGCAATGCGCATGATGAACCCCCTGATGTCACTTCACGCGGCAGAATAAGCCGCCGTTGTTTGCGAAAAGTGAGTGGGGCGAGACTAAGGCAGCGATGTTGAGGCGTGCTTAATCGATCGTTGCGGATCGCGGAACTGAATTAGCGCCGAGTTAACCAAGCGTGGATTGCCCGCGTGCTTCGGCGTAGCATGCGGTCCGGGCACCAAGCCCTCAAACCAGATAGCCGGAAGCGAGGATGCCATGTATGCCGCCATCCGTCAGGCCAAGGCAAAAAGCGGGAGCGCCGAAGAGCTGGCGCGCCGTATCAAGGAAGGCGCCGTTCCGATCATCAGCGACGTCGACGGCTTCCGCGCCTATTACGTCGTCTATGCCGGTGACGACACGGTCACGGCGATTTCGATCTTCGACAAATTCGAGCAGGCGGAGGAGGCGAACAGGCGTGCGATCGCCTGGATCGAGAAGGATCTGGGCCCGCTGCTTGCAGGCGACGCCCGCGCCGCCGCCGGGCCGGTGATCGTGCATACGCTGGCGTAGGGATTGGGTGCAGCCGCACATTCAACTGTCATCGCCCGGCTTGACCGGGCGTCCAGTACTCCGAGACGGCAGGGATTGAACCGATAGGCCGCGGCGTACTGGATGCCCCGCCTTCGCGGGGCATGACAGCGGTGTGCTTTACAGCTCCCTCGCATTCGAGAATGCAAAGCTCGACACCCGCCGCGTCGTCTCGTCCAGGATCAGGGTGCGCGTGATCGGCGGCTCGGCGCGCTGGGCGCAGTTTTCGCGCTCGCAGAGACGGCAGTTGACGCCGATCGGCGTGCCCTCCGTTTTCTCCAGATCGATGCCGGCAGCGTAGACGAGGCGCGCGGCGTGACGGATCTCGCAGCCGAGGCCAATGGCGAAGCGCGGCTGTGGCAGCGGGTGCGGCGCGACGGGGCGGCGCACCATCTGCGCGATCGAGAAATAGCGCGTACCGTCCGGCAGCTCGATCACCTGCTTCAGCAGGCGGTCAGGCGTGTCGAAGGTCGAGTGCACGTTCCACAACGGACACGTGCCGCCGAATTTCGAGAACGGGAACGTGCCCGACGAAAATCGCTTCGAGACATTGCCTGCATTGTCGACGCGCAAGAGGAAGAACGGGATGCCGCGCGCGTTCGGCCGCTGCAGGGTGGTGAGCCGATGGCAGACCTGCTCGAAGCCGGAATTGAAGCGCTGCGCCAGCAGATGGATGTCGTAGTTCAACGCTTCTGCCGCGGCCAGGAAGGCCGGGTAGGGCATCATCACCGCGGCCGCAAAGTAGTTGCCGAGCGTGATCCGGAATAGGCGGCGCGGTGTGTCGTCGAGCGCGCCGGCGCGGCCGATGATGGTCTCCAGATGCTGCGCGCATTCAACGAGGCCGAGCTGAAAGGCGAGCTGGAACGCGCGGCCGGGCGGGTCGACCAGTTCGGAGATCAGGAGCTGGCGCCGATGGCGGTCGAAGCGCCTCAGCGTCTCGCGCATCACGTCCACCGGCATGATGCGGGTCTGGATCGAATGCTTTTCGCGCAGCCGTGCCGCCAGTGCCGCATAAAGCTCTTCGGCCGGCACGTTCAGTCCGTCGCGCAGAGTCTCCGCGGCCTGCTCGAGTTCCGGAAAGTAGTTGCGGTTGGCCTCGATCAGCTCGCGGACGCGCTCGACCGGATTGGCCTCATAGCGGGTGCCGACGTCGCGGTCGGCCATTTGCGCCGCGGCCAGCGTCTCGCCCTGGCGGGCCTCGGTATAGGCGGCATAGAGCCGTTGCAGCGCATGGGTGACGCCGGGGCAAAGCTCGGCCAGATCGCGCAGTTCCTGCTTGGGAACGTCGATCTGGCGGAACAGCGGGTCGGAGAAGATCTCGTTGAGTTCGGCGAAGAAGCGGTCCTCGTCGGCGGTCGCGAGGTCGCGCAGGTCGAGGTCGTAGGTTTCGGCCAGCCGTAGCAGGATCTGCGCAGTCACCGGACGCTGGTTGCGCTCGATCAAGTTGACATAGCTCGGCGAGATCCCGAGCCCCTCGGCGATCTGAGTCTGCGACAGCCCCAATTGCTGCCGGATCCGCCGGAAGCGCGGGCCGACGAAGAGCTTCTTACCGGATCCGGCGGGCATTCTCAGGTCTCCAAAGTCGTAAGGCAGTCTTACTGACCTATATTCTTTACAAGTTTTACAAAGTGACATTTATTACAATCACCTATGTTACATGACATCACCATTCAAATACAAGACTACTATACGAGCTAGGCTTTCTCGCGTTTAGCTTCTGACACGCATCTCGCAATGCATTGTCAAGAATGTCGATGGCGGTGCCATCGTCGTGAAAGGATCAGGCACATGAATTACCAGCCCCGCGGCATCAGCACCTTCCAGGCCCCTGCCTCGTATCAGAGTGAGGTCGAGGCGGCCCGGTCGCTCCTTGAGACCCAGCCGACCTGGAACGGGGTGTCGGCCGAGGCCGTCGCCCGCATGCGCCTGCAGAATCGCTTCAAGACCGGCCTCGACGTCGCTCGCTACACCGCGGCGCTGATGCGGGCCGACATGGCCGCCTACGACGGCGACCCCACCAAGTACACGCAGTCGTTGGGCTGCTGGCACGGCTTCATCGCCCAGCAGAAGCTGATCTCGGTCAAGAAGCACTTTGGCAAGACCGATCGCACCTATCTGTACCTGTCCGGCTGGATGATCGCGGCGCTGCGCTCCGAGTTCGGCCCGCTGCCGGACCAGTCGATGCACGAGAAGACCTCGGTGCCGGCGCTGATCGAAGAGCTCTACACCTTCCTGCGTCAGGCCGATTCGCGCGAGCTGAACGATATCTTCCGCAACCTCGATAAGGCCCGCAAGGAAGGCGACAAGACCAGAGAGAAGGAGCTGATCGAGAAGATCGATAACTTCCAGACCCATGTCGTGCCCGTCATCGCCGACATCGACGCCGGCTTCGGCAATGCGGAGGCCACCTATCTGCTCGCCAAGAAGATGATCGAGGCGGGTGCCTGCGCGCTCCAGATCGAGAACCAGGTCTCGGACGAAAAGCAGTGCGGCCACCAGGACGGCAAGGTCACCGTGCCGCACGAGGTGTTCCTGGCCAAGATCCGGGCCTGCCGCCACGCCTTCCTCGAACTCGGCGTTGAAGACGGCATCGTCGTGACCCGCACCGACTCGCTCGGTGCCGGCCTGACCCAGCAGATCGCGGTCAGCCACAAGCCCGGCGACCTCGGCGACCAGTACAACAGCTTCCTGGATTGCGAGGAAGTGACGGCGGAGAACGCCCGCAACGGCGACGTCATCATCAACCGTAACGGCAAGTTGATGCGTCCGAAGCGCCTGCCCTCCAATCTCTATCAGTTCCGCCCGGGCACCGGCGAAGACCGCTGCGTGCTGGATTGCATCACCTCGCTGCAGAACGGCGCCGACCTGCTCTGGATCGAAACCGAGAAGCCGCATATCGAGCAGATCGCCAAGATGGTCGACCGGATCCGCAAGGTGGTTCCGAACGCGAAGCTGGCCTACAACAACTCGCCCTCGTTCAACTGGACCCTCAACTTCCGTTGGCAGGTCTACGACGCCATGAAGGAAGCCGGGAAGGACGTCAGCAAGTACAATCGTGCCGAGCTGATGAAGCCGGAATACGACGATACGCCGCTGGGGAAGGAAGCCGACGAGCGCATCCGTACCTTCCAGGCGGATTCGGCCAAGCGTGCCGGCATCTTCCACCACCTGATCACGTTGCCGACCTATCACACGGCGGCGCTATCGACGGACAATCTGGCGAAGGAATATTTCGGCGACCAGGGAATGCTCGGCTATGTCAAGAACGTCCAGCGCGCCGAGATCCGTCAGGGTATCGCGTGCGCCAAGCATCAGAACATGGCCGGCTCCGACATCGGCGACGACCACAAGGAATACTTCGCCGGCGAGGCTGCCCTGAAGGCGGGCGGTGCCCACAACACGATGAACCAGTTCGGCTAACGCATCACGCTAATCGACAGGAGACTGACAATGACCAACAGCAATTTCTGGGTGATCGGCGGCGAGTTCGGTTCGATGAACTTCCACAAGCTCGTGGAAGGTTCGGCCCAGGTGCAGGGTCCGTTCAAGACCCGCAAGGAGGCCGAGGACGCCTGGCGCTCGGTCTCGGAAGAGAACCGCCACAAGGCGGGCGTCCGCTTCTCGATCGTGGAAGAGCCGTCGCGAGTCTCGGCGTGACAATCTGAACTTGCATGCCAATCTGAATAAGAAGACGTCCAAGGACGGAGGGTCCCATCCGGCGCAAGCCGGGTGGGACCGTCTGTTTTTGGCACAGGTGAAAGATTTGTGGGCGTCGTAAGTCACTGGAATTGTAGGCCCTTTGCGGACACTTTGGTTGCTGATAGGTTAATCCCGCCAAGTGAGGACGAGGCCGCCAATGTCAGAGCCCGAGACCAGCGGGATCCATCCCGGCCAGCCGCGCCCGGTGCGGCTGCGTGATGCGTTGTTGCGAGCGCGAATCGAGGCCGCCGACCGGACCGGCGTCGTCGTCGATTTGCGCGATGCCGAGGTGGCGCGGCTCGAGATCCTCAACGATTCGCTCGATCCCCTGTTCGCGCAGGTGCCCGATCAGATCGACCTGTTCGACCGTGGCATCAGCCAGGGCGACACGCCCAGGCTCTGGATCGACGTCGTCGCGCATATCTTGATGGGGCGTGACAAGCGAATGTACCGCTTCGTGCAGGACACCCGCTTCGGCCGCATCGTGCTCGCCGAATCGCACGACACCGCTGTCATCGTCGAGGCCGTGACTGATTATGTCGCCCGCCGCATGATCGAACGCGAGCATGCGATGGTGGTCCCGCCCGAGCCGAAGCCCGAGCTAGCGCCGACGCGGCGCCGCTCGCGCGTCTGGCCGTTCGTGTTCGGATTTGTGCTCGGCGCCGCCGCGCTGTTCGGTGTTGCCGTGCTCGCGGCGCTGCGGAGCTGGTGAGACGTTCGCCGTCGTCATTGCGAGCAATGACGGGCGGCCTCAAATCAATCTCACATGCTTGATCTGTCCGATCTGGAGTCCAACCCCCAGGCTCCGCACCGTCTGCTCGCAACGCCAGCCGGCGTTGTCCTTCTCGATCGTGAACAGATTGTAGGCCGCAGCCGGGGTGCGGCCGTGCGCGAGCGCGGAGGCCGACGGCACGCCGAGGGCCGGAATATTGCCGTTGGGTCCCTCGAACCACATCGTCGAATGAATGTGGTCGTGTCCATGCAGGATCAACTCGACGCCGTGGCGTTTCAAAAGCGTCAGCAGCCCGGCGGAGTCAGTCATGCGCTTGTGGCGCGCGCCGGACTTCAGGGGATGATGCACCAGCAGCACGCGAAAGACGTCCTCGGTTGCGAGCCGCTCGAGCACCTCTTCGAGCGCCGCGAGCTGTTCGCGTCCGAGCGCGCCTGTCGCCATCAACGGCAAGGTGGGCACCGCCGTGGACAGGCTGATCAGTGCGAGCGGCCCGCGCCGGCGCAGGCTCGGAAAGCCGATACGGCCATCGTCGCCCGCAAGATAGGGCGCGAAGGTTTCGCCGAAGCGATGAAAGGTAGCGCGGACATAAGCGTCGTGATTGCCGGGAATCGTGGTGACGCGGTCGGGCGGACCGACGCCGTCGAGCCAGGCGCGCGCCGGCGCGAACTCCGCCTCCAGCGCCAGATTGACGAGATCGCCTGTGACCGCGATGTGGTCGGGACCTTGCGCCTTCACGTCGGCGACAAGGGCGTCGAGCACCTCGCGGCGCTGGTATTTGTGACGGTTGCGCGTCCAGTTGACATAGCCGAACCCGCGCTTGCCGGCGAGCTCGATCAGCCGCGGCTTCGGCAGCGGCGGCAGATGCGGGTCGGACAGATGGGCGAGCGTGAAGGGAGCCATGGGGGGCGATTGCCTCGCTATTCGTCCGCTGTAATGGCAAGGTCGCAGGCTAGGTGCAAGCGGGGCATCAAGGGAGCCCGATGGGGGAACGTCTGAACAGCGTCCGACGGAAATTCGAGCCGCTGCTGCGGCGAATCTTCCACGCCTATTTCCTGCTGGTCCGCGGGATGACGCTCGGCGTCCGCGCCGTGGTGGTGGATGCCGACACCAGGGTGTTCCTGGTCAGGCACAGCTACGTCACGGGCTGGTATCTGCCCGGCGGCGGCGTCGATCTCGGCGAGACCATGGAGCACGCGATGCGCCGCGAGCTCAAGGAGGAGGGGGATATCGATCTCACCGGCGACGCCGTGCTGCACGGCATCTTCCTCAACAGCCACGTCTCCCGCCGCGACCATGTCGCGGTCTACGTCGTCAGGCAGTTCAAGCAGGATCGCCTGCCCGCGCCCAACCGCGAGATCGCGGAGTGCGGATTCTTCGCGGTCACTGCGCTGCCCGAGGGGACCACGCCGGGCACGCGGTTGCGGATCGCCGAAGTCCTGCACGACAGGCCGCGGATTGCGACGTGGCGATGATGGCTGCCCGTGCTAGTAGATCGCCGCGCCTGCGGTGTCGGCGCATGGACGAGGGATGAAGATTGTCTGAATCGACGACGTCATGGCCATTTCGGGTCGCCGTGCTGGTGCCCTGCTACAATGAGGAAGCCGCCGTCGCGACGGTCGTCGCCGATTTCCGCAAGGCCCTGCCTGCGGCCGAGGTCTACGTGTACGACAACAATTCGACCGACCGTACCGCGGCGGTCGCGCGCGAGGCGGGAGCGATCGTGCGCAGCGAACGGCGCCAGGGCAAAGGCCACGTCGTTCGCCGCATGTTCGCAGACATCGAAGCCGACATCTACGTGCTCGTCGATGGCGATGCGACCTACGACGCGCCGAGCGCGTCGCGCATGATCGACCAGCTCCTCGACGAGCATCTGGATATGGTTGTCGGCCTGCGTGTCGATCAATCGCAAGCGGCCTACCGGCGCGGTCATCGCATCGGCAACCAGCTCTTCACTGGCTTCCTGGCATCGACCTTCGGTCACGCCTTCAAGGACATCTTGTCCGGTTACCGCGTGTTCTCCCGCCGCTTCGTCAAATCCTTTCCCGTCCTGTCCGGCGGTTTCGAGATCGAGACCGAGTTCGCGGTCTATGCGCTGGAATTGTCGCTGCCGGTCGCCGAGGTGGAGACGCCCTATTATGCGCGCCCGGAAGGCTCCTTCTCCAAGCTCAATACCTGGCAGGATGGGTTGCGCATCTTCAACACGATGCTGAAGCTCAACCGGTTGGAGCGGCCGCTGCGCTTCTTTTCGGCGATCGGCATCCTCTTCGCGCTGCTGTCGATCGCTTTCGGATTGCCCGTGGTGATCACCTTCCTCGAAACCGGCCTGGTACCGCGCCTGCCGACCGCCGTCCTCTCCATGGGCCTGATGATCATGGCGCTGCTTTCGGCTTCGTCGGGGCTCGTGCTCGACACCGTGACGCGTGGGCGGCGGGAAATGAAGATGCTCGCCTACCTGTCCCAACCACCGCTCGGGAGGAGCTGAAATGCCTCGGGGGCCGGGCGCAATCGTATAGACCGCTGCCCTCCAAGGTGATATCCCGCCGACGCGATGAACGATCTTTCCCTCACCATCCGGTCGGAAGCCGTCGGCGATGCTCAGGCGATCGAGCGGCTGCACGAACGCACCTTCGGACCGGGCCGCTTCGTGCTCAGCGCGTACCGCATCCGCGAGCACGTGGACCATGTGCTCGATCTATCCTTCACCGCCCGCGTCGGTACGTTGCTGGTCGGATCCGTCCGGCAATTGCCGATTTGCGTCGGCGACACGCCGGCGTTGCTGCTCGGGCCCCTGACGGTCGAGCCTCCGTTCCGCAGCCGCGGCGTCGGCCGGCTGCTGCTCGAGCGCGCGCTGAAGGATGCCAAGGCGCAGGGCCATCGCCTGGTGCTGCTGGTCGGCGACGAACCCTATTACAGCCGCGTCGGCTTCAAGCAAGTCCCCAAGGGACGCGTCACCATGCCGGGCCCGGTCGATTACAGCCGGCTCCTCGTCATCGAGCTGGTCGAGGGCGCGTTCGAAGGCGTATCGGGGCCGGTCGGTCCCGACTGGAGCAAGACGCGAACCTGACGCGCCCTCGCTTCGAAGCTCACATGAAGGTAGGGCAGTGCCGGTCGATCAGCAATATTACCGGGAAGTGGCGTCCGGGAGCACGGCGGAAAAGCTGCTGATCGCGGCGCGCGACCGCATCTACCAGGATTTCATCGCCCAGATGCAGCCGTGCGCGGCGGACGAGATCCTGGATGTCGGCGTGTCCGACGTGATCAACGACGGCGCCAACGTGCTGGAGCGAAGCTACCCGCATCAGCACAAGATCACGGCCTGCGGGCTCGGCGAAGGTATCGGATTCAAGGCGGCTTTTCCGCTTTGCCGTTACGTGCAGATTGAACCGAATACACGGCTGCCGTTTGACGACAATGCGTTCGACGTCGCGACGTCCAATGCCGTGCTCGAGCATGCCGGCAGCCATGAAAACCAAGTGCTCCTGGTCGAGGAGCTTGGCCGCGTCGCGCGGCGGGTCTTCATCACGGTGCCCAACAGGTTCTTTCCGGTCGAGCACCACACGGCCATCCCGCTGGCGCACTATCTGGACGGCACCTTCAGGATCGCCTGCATGATCGCCGGCAAGTCGGAATGGACCGAGGAGCAGAATCTGATCCTGATGACGCGAAAACGGCTGCTGGGGCTCGCCGCGCTGGTTGCCGAGTCTGCGAGTGCCAAGTCGTCCAACCCCATGTCCGCGGCTGTGGGCTACACCGGTTTGTCGCTCGGCCCGCTATCGTCCAATCTCTATCTTGCATTCCGCTGAAGCAGCGCCTCCCGCCCCAGCATGATCCCGATGAAGAAGATCCACACCAGCAAAGCCTTCTTCGTCGTGTTGTTTCTCGCGGTGCTGGTCGGCCATTTCTGGACCATGATGCGATGGAACGAGGCGCGCGGCGTCTATGACGACATCTGCTACCTGCGGCAGGCGCATCTGTTCCAGAGATTCGGGCTGGTGGAGGGATTCGACACCAGCCTCACCCGCGACGACGATGGCTATCAGAAAGCAAAGCTGAAGGAGATCGGCTACCCCGACTGGAACGATACGACCGCGGCGCCATGTCACAATCTGATGCCGGCCACGGGGAAGGTCGTCATTCAATACCCGCCGGGCGTCGGCCTCGTGTTGGCGTTGTTTCCGCCAGGGCACCAGGTCGCGCCCATGTACATGCTGGCGACCATTGTCGTCCTGGGCTTTGCGCTGTTTGCGCTTTCTCTCGCGCGCAGCATGAGGTTGGTCCTGATGGCCGGGACGTTCGGCTGTCTTGCGATCTACCTGATGGTCAATCCGGTCAAGGCGAGCTATTCGATGGCCCCGACGGTCGTCGTGTGCGCGCTCGTAGGATGTCTCACGGCGCGATGGCTGGCGGGCCCGCGATCTCAACCGAATATCTGGCTGCTGGCGCCAATCGGTTTCCTGCTCGGATTGACCGTCGACTTTCGATTGGCCAACCTTTTCCTGGCGTCGGGCTATGGTCTCTTTCTCCTCGTCGCGTTTCTTGCGAAGCGGACGATGTCCCGGTTCTTGCAGGGGCTTGTGTTCGGCGTCGCGTTGCTGGCCGGCGTGATCCCGACCATCGTCTCTTACGCCGTCAACGCCGGCAGTCCGTTCGCATCGACCTACGGCAACAATCCCGATGTCAGGCCACTGGATTTTTCGTTCGCGGTGGTCCGGGACTATCTGGCCGATCCGCTCCAGACCTTGCTGATCGTCATCGGAATCGCAGGCTCGATCTGGCTGTTGCGGCAGGCGAACGGCATTCGCCGCGTCGCGCTGCTCACGATCGCCAATCTGGCGCTCAACCTCGCCTTCTTCTTCACCTATCCGATCGCGACACCGTACTACACGATCCCTATTTCTCTCCTGACATTATGGACCCTGCTGTTTGCCGTGCTGTTTCAGGAGGCATCAGAGGGGGCCCCCGAAGCGGCCGCCTCAGCCACAGCACGATGAAGTCCGGCTAGCAATCGCGCTTTCAGAACTTGAAGTTCGCGAACGCCCGTACCCCGATGCCGGGCATCAACACCTCGTCCTTGGTGTAGGACACCGAGTTGCGGATGTTTTCGTTCAACAGATTGTTGCCGACGAGGCCGAGCAGCATCTCGCGCGCGCCGAATGCATTCGGGTTGAGCTTGGTCTTGTAGCTCACCTCGGCCTTCAAGAGATTGTAGCCCGGCGTCGGCGTCTCCGCGATCACCGCGACGTTGTTCTGAGCGAAGGCGTGCAACAGATTAACGCGCATCAGCCAGTTGTCGTCGCGCCAGAACACGCCGCCGCCCAGTCTCACCGGCGGAATGCGCGGCACATTGGTGCCGTCGGTGAAGGTGGCCCGGACCACGTCGAACTGGTTCTCGATGCCCCAGATGCCGCCCTGGAATGCACCGACGTCGAGCTGCGACTGGAATTCGCCGCCGCGGAAGTTCGCGTCCCGCTGCGAATAGACCGCCTGGTTCACCTCGGCGCCGGGCGTGCCGCACGAGGCAAAGTCGTCGTCGCACATCACGCCGGTGAGACGGCGATAGATGAAGTTGTTGAAATGCGTGTAGTAGACCGTCGCCTCGAAGCGGAACGGCCCCGTTGCCTTGCGCAGGCCGACCTCCACGGATTTCGCGGTCTCGATGGTGAGGTTGGGGTTGCCGATGTCGAAGGTCGCGGTCGCATCATGTGCGCCGCGCGAGAACAGCTCGGCGGCCTTCGGCGCGCGCTCGACATATTGCGCGGTGATGCTGCCGACCATGCCGCCTGGCAGGTCCTGCAACAGGCCGATGCTGCCGCTCTTCGGCGTGAAGGACGGATTACGGCCGATGCCCGCCTGCGGCGTGCCGTCGGGCAGGAAGTCCGCGGGAAAATCCGGCGTCGTCCCGTGCAGCTCGACATGCTCGATGCGGCCGGCGATCTGCGCCCGCGTCGCGTCCGTGAACTTGAACTCGTTGAACGCGTAACCGGCAACGCGCGTGCTGTTGTTCGGGTCCCACAGGCCGTTGAACAGCGTGCCCGGATTGTCCGGGCTCGGCGCGCTCAATTCCTGATGGCCGACCTGGAAGCCCAGCGCCGTCGTCACCTCGGCGAAGCGCGCGTTGAACGGCATCAGCTGCACCTCGGTGCGGATCTCTTGCTCCTTGTTGGTGAAGGTCTGCCGCACGCCGTCCGTGTTGGAATCGGCGGGATCGGCAAGCCCGATCTCGTTGTGCCGGTAATCGGTCGCGCCGGCCCAGAAGCGAACGACGTCGATCGCCGTAGCGTCGGGATGGTACTCGCCCTTGACGTTGATCTTGGTCTGATGGGCGTCGATCCGCGTGTTGTGGTCGGCGCCGTCGATGCCGGGGATGTGGTACAGGGAGTCGTTCTGCGTGATCGCCGCGCCGATATAGCCGCCCTGGAAAAAGTAGGAGCCGCCGATCGAGGCGCCGTCTGAGCGCGTCGCCGAGTTGGGCTGGCGTCCGTTGGCGACGGGCCGGGTCTGGTCGGCGAGGTACGGGTAGCTCGGGATGCTGTAGTCGGTGGTGTTGCGCCCGTAGACGTCGGCATGGAAGGCAAAATTGCCGCCGCCCGTGTCGAGCAGCACGCCGCTTTCGACGCCGCGGTCGACCGAACTGAACGCGCTGCGCGTCTGGGCGGTGACGCAAGGCGAAGTCGCGGCCGCTGCGAGCGGTGCCTTCGTCGGCATGCCGTAGGTCTGGAACGACGGAGCGCAGGTCGGCAGCGCGTCGGGAATCCGGTTGTTGGTGGCGCTGACGACGCCGCCGATCGAGGTCGAGCCATAGCGCAGCGCAGCCGGCCCGCGTACCACCTCGACCTGGTTGGTCGCGAGCGGATCAATTGGAACGAAGTGATCCTCGCCGAGATCGGAGGCGCCGCCGGCATTGGTGCCGTTCTCGACGATGCCGATGCGGTTGACGTCGAGTCCCCGGATGATCGGCCGGCTGGAGGCGCCGGGCGCGAAGCTCGATCCGGTGATGCCGGGTTTCGAGAACAGAAGGTCGCCGAGCTGGCCACCGCCCTCGCGGCGGATCTCTTCGTTCGGCACCACCGTGACCGTCGCGAACTGGTTGGTCACGATGGGCAGCACGCCCTGCTGAGGTGCGGCCGGCGTGGAGGTTGCCGGCGTGGCGTCCGCAGCGCGTTGGTGGCTGCGTGCCCGCGCGGTTCGGGTGGGACGACCGGGGTTGCGGGTCGGCACCACCGCCCTGCGCACGATGGGGCTCGGAGCCGTCACGGTGACGGCGGGGATCTCGGTCGATGACTTATCCTCGGCCAGCGCCGAGGTGGCGGCGCCGAGCAGGAGCAGGCTTGCTCCGCCAAGGCGCTGCGCGCGCCGCAATTTGAATGACATGGTCCTGATTCCAGTCAGGCGCCGTCCGCATGTTCGTCTGCTGATCGGAGGCGGCCTGCCGTCGCTGCGCGACGGAATTCGACTTCAGCTGCTCCCGGGAATGCGCCTGAAAGCGGCGAGCCCGGGCGTGATCAAGCGTTGTGGAAGTCAGGACGCGGGAGGGGCGCGGGGCTGGAATGCCGTACCGGCCGATTTCAGGTGGACGAATTCGGCGTCGGTGGTGCGGTAGAGCAGGTCGATCGCCTGCGGCAGCAGCAACACAGGCGGCGCCGCGAACAAGACGGTGCCCGCCATCGCGACCAATGCGCAGATCGCGCAATTGTCCTCGCCCGGTTGCTCCCTGTCGGGAGCCAATGGCGATTGCCTCTCGACCGCGGAACGGTCGATCCAAGCGGGAGCTTGGGCGCCGTCGGTCTGCTGCAGCGAGGACTGGGCGAGGGGAGCCGCCTGGGCGAACCAATGGCTGTGGCCGAACGTCAGCGCGAACTGCACCAGCATCGCGAAGATCGCGAGCCGGGCGCCGTGCCTGATATTCGACCGGAACCACTTCATCTGGAAACGCCACCCCACATCGCGAGGTATCATCCCCTGATCCCGCGATGTTATAATGTAACATCGCGCAATCCGTCAGCGGATGTCAACCGCTGTCGAGCCGACCCGAGCGGGCCGGCTCCTTGCCGTGTCGTGCAGGCAACTGAAAGCCTAGGCTGAGGACCTGTCAAACGGCTTACGCGGACGGCGATTGGACTCAGTGTCAGCGCGAGCAGGTGGCATCAGAGCTTTTTGCTCCGGAGCCAGGTGCGGATGGCCTCGATGTGTTCTGCCTTGCGCTCCAGCGGCAGCCAATGCCCTGCGGGCATGCTCGTTACGGTCAGGTCCGGGCAGGTGGCGCGCATCGGGTCACCTTGGCGATTTCCGGTGATGCTGCAGATCTGATCAAAGTCGCCGTTAACGAACAGCACCGGCTGCGACAGGCGGCCGCCATTGAGTGCCTTGCGCGCATAGGCGATGTTGGCGTCGTCGTTCATGTACCACGCGCAGGATGGGCGGAAGCCATGAGCCTTGAACGTCTGCACCAGCACGTCGAAGTCCGCCGGCGGCCAGAGAGCCGAATCGGGCTCAGTCGGCGGAGCGCGGTGCGCGGCGCCAAAGCGCCCTCCATTGCGCGTGACCATCGCATTCGGCGAAACCTTGCCGATGCCGGCGGGGTCGCCTGGCCGAAAGATCGACGCCAGCGATGCTGCCAAGTCTGCATCGAGGTCGGCGACTGCCGCCTCGAAGCGCGTGTTGTAGTAACGGTAGTAATCCCATTGGCCATCCGGATATTGGTCGACCGGATAAATCGTCCGGTCGACCAGCGGGACGACTGTGCGCAGGGCGTGCCCGTCGGGTTGATATGCCAGCGAGGTCAGCACGACTCCGCGGCTGCGCTTTGGCTGATGCGCGACCAACTCACCGACCACAACACAGCCCCAGTCGTGGCCAACCCAGATCGCAGGCTTGCCGCCCAGGTGATCATGGAGTTCGGCCATGTCCGTCACGATTTCCTCGATGGTATAGGCGTCGTTGGCTGCAGGCGTGGAAGAGCCGCCGTAGCCGCGCAGATCGGGAGCGACGCAGTGCCAACCGTCGGCGGCAAACGCTTCCATCTGCGCGCGCCACATCAAACTGATGCTCGGCCAGCCATGGACGAAAATCATCAACGGTCTGTCGACCGGCCCGCACTCGATATAGCGCGTTGTCTGACGAGGCGAGCTGAACGTGCGCTGGTGAAGTGGGTCTGTCATGGTCGAGTAACTCCGCTCTCATCGAACGCTCGCACTGTTTAAGTGCTGCGAAGGGCTGCGTTCAGAACTGCTCTTGTCCGCTGCGGGCGATGCCTGGACAGGGACACGCCTGCCCAGGGTCGAGGAAGAACCGCCTCCAGATTTCACAACGTGCTACATGCGACCGAGTTCGGGGTCGAAGGCGTTATGGAGCTTCCGGCGAAGAAGTGACGATGGGATTTATCCGACTAACGGGAAGCGAAGGGACGCGCGTAAGCCGCCTAGCGCCCCTCGCGCATCCACGTCGCAGCAAACGCGCCGAGCAGCAGCAACAGCCCGATCAGGCCGGCGAAGATCGGCAGCACGCCGACGCCCTTCACCACGCTGGCGTCGCGCATCCGCACGCCCATCCAGCCGTCGCCATGGAAGACGCTCGCCGAGCGGACCGGCAGGATGCGCGGCAGCTCGACGCTGGCGCCGTCGACCACGCGCACGGCGTCACCGCCGGTCGCCTGGGTCAGCGGCTTCAACGTTTCGGTGGTGGAGGTGACTTCCGAAAACTCCTTCGGATTGGTCGGGCCGACATTGATCAGCGCCTTCAGCGTGCCGTCGGTGGCCTGCCACAGCCCGAGCTCGCTCGCCGGCAGGCTGGCGCGCCATTCGCCGGGATCTCCGGCTGCAAGCGTCAGGTCGCGCGACACGCCCGACGGCGAGGTCACACTCACCGGCTGGACGCTGTCCGCCATGGTCTGGCGCACCACCACGAGATTCTTGCCCTGCACCTGCAGGCGCAACGCTTCCTCGTCCAGATCAGGCTGCTTCATCAGCCAGTGCGACATCCGCCGCAACAGGTCGAGATGCGGACCGCCGCCTTCATAGCCGCGCGCCCACAGCCAGATGTGGTCGGAGAGCAGCAGCGCGACGCGGCCCTCGCCGAAACGCGACAGGAACAGCAGCGGCTTGCCGTCGACGCCCGTCATGACGGGCGGGTTGACCGCATTGCGGGTATCGACGGTGCGGAAGAACCTGCTCCAGCGCGGCGGCTCGGAGGCGGAGCCCTCGAGGCCACGCGTGACGGGATGGCGTTTGCCGACGTCGGACAGATGCGCGTAGAACGGCTTTTCCGTCACCCCGACCGGTTCGGCGGGCAGCACCGAATCCAGCGGCGTGCGCCAGATGCTGGTGTTGGAGGCGTAGTCGGGGCCGGCCGAGACCAGCACCGCGCCGCCGGAACGCACGTAGCGTGCGATGTTGTCGAAATAAGCGATCGGCAGCACGCCTTGGCGGGCATAGCGGTCAAAGATGATCAGCTGGAATTCGTTGATCTTCTGCTGGAACAGCTCGCGGGTCGGAAACGCGATCAGCGACAATTCATTGATCGGTGTGCCGTCCTGCTTCTCCGGCGGCCGCAGAATGGTGAAGTGGACGAGATCGACGCTGGCATCGGACTTGAGCAGATTGCGCCAGGTGCGCTCGCCGGAATGCGGCTCGCCTGAGACCAGCAGCACGCGCAGCTTGTCGCGCACACCGTCGATGGCGACGACGGCGCGGTTGTTCACCGGCGTCAATTCCCGCTCGAGCGGCGAGGCCTCGATCTCGACGATGTTCGGCCCGGAATGCTTGATGTCGACGTCGACGCTTGCGGCTTGGCCGCTCGAAAGCGTGCGCTCGTTGATGACCTCGCCGTCCCTGCGGACGGTGACCTTGGCGCGCTCGCCGCTGACGCCCTGGTCGTCGAGGCGGTAGGTGATGGTCTGGGGCTGCCCGACGATGCCGAAGCGCGGCGCGGCGATGACCGCAATACGGCGGTCGCGCTCGTCCTTCTGCCCCGTGATCAGCGCGTGCACCGGCGCCTGGAAGCCGAGCCCGGCGGCGTTGGCCGGAATGTCGTGGACGCGGCCGTCGGTGATCAGGAACGCACCGGCGACGCGGTCGACCGGCACGTCCGACAAGGCCGAAGCCAGCGCCCCGAAAAGCTTGGTGCCGTCGGTCTCGCCGTCGGCCTGTCCGGCATCGACGACGCGGACCTCGAGTCCCTTGATCTTCTTCAGGCTGTCGACCAGCGCTTCGTGCGCCGTCGCTGCCTCGCGATTGCGGTTGCCGAAATTCTGGCTCGGGCTCTTGTCGACGACGATTGCGGCGACCGAGGTGAGGGGATCGCGGTCCTCGCGGGTAAAGGAGGGATTGGCGAGCGCCAGCAGGAACAGCGCCAGCGCGGCCACGCGCACGGCAGCGCCGCGCGCCCGCGCCAGCAGCAGCACGAGCGCGATGACGGCGATCGCGGCCAGCGCGAGCCACAGGACGATCGTGGGAACAAGCGGCGTGAATGCGATGCCGTAATTCATATCGATCCTACTGCCCCAGCCGTTCGATCAGGGCCGGTGCGTGCACCTGGTCGGCCTTGTAGTTGCCGGTCAGCGTGTACATCACGATGTTGGCGCCGGCGCGGTAGGCGAATTCGCGCTGGCGGGGGTCGGCGCCGATCACCGGCAGCATGGACTGGCCGTCGGGCCGCACGGCCCAGGCGCCGGCCAGGTCGTTCGAGGTGATGATGATCGGCGAGACGCCGTCGCCGCCGCGTGCCGGCCGCTGCGCGCTGTCCTCGTCGTCTTCGCGCGGCAAGGTCTCGACCCAGGTCTGGCCGGTGCTGAAGCGGCCGGGGAAGTCGCGCAACAGATAGAAGGTCTTGGTCAGCACGTGCTCCCGCGGCACCGGCTCCAGCTCGGGCACGTCGAGCGAGGACAGGATCTCGCGGAGCGTCTGCATGGCCGGGGTCTGCGCGGCGCCGTTCGCGCCGGGTGGCGCTTCGACCGCGTCGCGGGTGTCGAACAGCACGGTGCCGCCCTGCTTCATATAGGCGTCGATCTTGTTGATGGCGTCCCGCGACGGCTTGGGCGCGCCCGGCACGATCGGCCAGTAGATCAGCGGGAAGAAAGCGAGTTCGTCGCGCGCCGGGTCGATGCCGACGGGATCGCCGGCCTCGAGCGCGGTGCGCTGCGCCAGGAACAGCGTCAGTCCGGATAGCCCGGCCCTGACGATGGAATCGACGTCGGCATTGCCGGTCACGACATAGGCGAGGCGGGTCTGCGACACCGCCTTCATCGCGAACTCGTCGGACGCGCTGTCCGCATGCGACGGCGTCGGCACGAACGAGGCGAGACCTGCGAGCACCAGCCCAAAGACGATCATCGCGGGCGCGGCGCGGCGGCGCACCAGCGCGGCAAGGCCGCCGCCGAGTACCGCGACGATGATGGCGTCGATCAGGAACAGCGCGAGCGCCGTCGATAGCAGCCAACCGCGCAAGTCCTGCGGCTCGGCGTTGGTGTAGGTGGCATGCCGGGCGCGCAGGCTCGCGGTGTTCAGGGCTGCGATACGGTCGGCGCTGGCAAGCGTGTTCACGGCGAGCGGTCCTTCTGCCGGACCATAGAAGCCCGGCGGATGATCGGGTGTGGCGCGGTCGCGATAATCCGCGGGCAGCGGCTTTGCGGCGGCCGGCGGCGGGCCGAAGGCGCCAAAGCCATCGAGGATGTGCAACGGCGCCACCGTTTCGGCGCTCGCCTCAGTGGCAACGCCTGGGCCCGGCTTGGCGGTATAGCCGGACATGTCGACGACACGTCGCAGGATTTCGACAAAGGTCCCCGACATCGGCAGATCCGACCAGCGCATGTCGGCGCTGACGTGGAACAGGCTGACGACGCCCTTGCCGCGATGCTCGCCTGTTACCAGCGGCGTGCCGTCTTCCAGCGACGCCCAGCTTTTGGTGGCGAGCACGGCGTCGGGCTCGGCCAGCACCTGGCGGCTTATGGTGACGTCCTTGGGGACCACGACGCCGGCAAACGGACCATCGGCGGCAAAGGAGGCAAGATGTTGCGGCTTTTCCCAGGTCAGGCTGCCGCCGAGCGTCCGGCCGCCCTTGCGCAGCTTGACCGGGACGAGATCGTCCTCGGCCTGCGCCAGCCGCGGACCGGCGAACCGCACCAGCACGCCGCCCTGGTCGATCCAGGCATTGAGACGCTCGCGGATTTCAGGGGCGATGGTGCCGACATCGGCAAGGATGATCATCGGCAGCTTCTGATCGAGGAACTGCGTGATGCCCTGCTGCGGCGAGCCCTTGTCGGCAAGCCGCACGTCGGCGAACGGCGCCAGCGCACGGGTGAGATAGAAGGTCGGCGCCAGCAGCGGCTGCGCGGTCTCGCTGGTCGAGCCCGAGACGATGCCGATGGCGCGGCGGCGCCAGCGCTTGTCGAGCAGCTGCACTGCGCCGGCGGAGCGCTCACCGGCAATTTCCAGCCGCGTGATGTCGTTGCGCAGCTCGACCGGCAGATCGAACGACGCTTCGGTTTCCTTGTCCTGCGGGCCGAACGAATAACGCGCCTCGCCGATCGGCGAGGCCTTCTGGTCCAGCGCGCGCACGGTGCCGATGGCGATGCCGCCGTCGGTGCGCAGCACCTTCACCGTCATCCTGGCTGCGGCGTTCTCGGCCGCGACCAGGGCTAGGGCTGAGGAGGTGCCGCCTTCGAACACGGTCAGGCTGCGATCGCCGATGGTCTTGCCGAGGCCCGCCACGAATTCCTCGCCGCGACCGGTATCGACGCTGTCGGAGAGCCAGACGATCTCGCAGTCGCCGGTCGCCTTCAGGAAGCGATCGATTGCGGTCAGGGTCTCGACGCGCTCGATCGAATACGGCTTTGGCGTCAGCTGCCGCAGCGCGACGCGCGCGGCGCCCGCCGGCATCAGGGTGATATCGCGGTTCGGCTCGGACAGCGGCACCAGCGCGATCGCACGGCGGTCGTTCTCGGCACTGGCGATCAATTCGTCGGCGGCCCTGATCCGGATGTCCCAGTTCGAGGCCGCGCTCCAGCCGTCGTCGAACATGATCATCAGCGGCGCCTTGCTGGCGGCCGCGCCTGTTTGCGGATTCCAGATCGGACCGGCGGCGGCGAAAATGACCAGTGCCGCAGCCAGCAGCCGCAATGCGGTCAACCACCACGGCGTTCGCGACGGGGTCTCTTCGCGCGGTGCGATGTCGAACAGCAGGCGCGTCGGCGGAAACTCGATCCGGCGCGGCCGCGGCGGCATCACGCGCAACAGCCACCACAGCACCGGCAGGCTGACGAGGCCGATCAGGAGCAGCGGTTCGGTGAAGGCGAGCGGCAGTCCCATCATGCTGCCGGCCCCGCCTTGATCGTTGTGGTGCGCGCGCCCGATTTGCTCACCTGCATGCCGGCATGCAGGAACAGCAAGAGCTCGGCGGCCGAGCGGTCGGTCGCATGCGTCGTGAACAGCCAGTCGAGCTTGTTGGTCTCGGCGCGGATCTGATCGCGGTGCAGCGCGAGCCGGGCGGTGTAATCCTGCGCCCAGCTCTCGGCGCGGCCGGCGGTGATCACGCCGAACCCCTCGGGCTCGACGAACTCGACGCGGCCGGAATAGGGGAATGATTCCTCGGCGGGATCGACGACCTGCACCAGCGTGCCATGCGCGCCGGAGCCGGACAGGCCGGCGAGCGTGGTCCTGATCTCGGAGAGCGGCGACCAGAAGTCCGACAGCACGATCGTCTCGGCCAGCGCCGCGGGCACAAAGGAGGGCGGCAGGCTCAAGCGGTCGGCATCGTCATGCAGCATCGCCTGCGCCATCTTGTCGATGACGCTGCGGCTGGCGGTCGGTGCCATCAAACCGGGGATGCCGACGCGCTCGCCGCCGGAGACCAGCAGCTCGGCCAGCGCGAAGGCGACGATCAGCGTCCGCTCGAGCTTGGATTCACGCGCCTGCTTTGACGCGAACGCCATCGAGGGCGAACGATCGGGCCAGATCCAGACCGTATGCGAGGCTTCCCATTCGAGCTCGCGGACATAGAGGAGATCGTCGCGCGCCGAGCGCCGCCAGTCGACATTCTGCGACGGTTCGCCGGAGACGAAACGGCGGTATTGCCAGAAATTTTCGCCGGAGCCGGCGCGACGGCGACCGTGCAGGCCGTGGATGACGTTGGCGGCGATACGGCGGGCCTCGAGCACCAGGCGCGGCAGCGAAGCGGCGAGCGTGCGGCTTTCGCCATCGGCACGTCGGATCGCGATGACCTCCTTTGCTGTGTGCCCGTTCTCCGCCGCCATCAACCGATCCGTGTCTTCAATTGCCGGATCACGTCCGGAATCGTGCGGCCTTCGGCGCGCGCCTGGAACGTCAGCGCCATGCGGTGCTTCAGCACGGGCTCGGCGAGGTCGAGCACGTCGTCGATTGAGGGCGCGAGGCGGCCGTCGATCAGCGCGCGAGCGCGCACCGCGAGCATCAGCGATTGGCTGGCGCGCGGGCCCGGTCCCCAGGCGATGAACTTGCTGGTGTCGCCGCCGTCCGGACCCGGACGGGCCGAGCGCACCAGCGACAGGATCGCCTCGACCACGGAATCGCCGACCGGCAGGCGCCGGATCAGTCGCTGCGCGGTGATGAGTGCATCAGGTGTCATCGAGCCCTTCGCCAGCGTCTCGTCGGCGCCGGTGGTCTCGAACAGGATGCGGCGCTCGGCGTCGCGGTCGGGATAGTCGACGTCGATCTCCATCAGGAAACGGTCGAGCTGGGCTTCAGGCAGCGGATAGGTGCCTTCCTGCTCCAGCGGGTTTTGCGTGGCGAGCACGTGGAACGGCTTCGGCAGATCGTGACGCGCGCCGGCAACGGTGATGTGCTGCTCCTGCATCGCCTGCAGCAGCGCCGACTGCGTGCGCGGGCTGGCGCGGTTGATCTCGTCGGCCATCAGCAGTTGCGCGAACACGGGGCCGGAGATGAAGCGGAAGGCACGCTTGCCGGAGGTGCTCTCGTCCAGCACTTCGGCGCCGAGAATGTCCGACGGCATCAGATCGGGCGTGAACTGGATGCGCTTGGCATCGAGGCCGAGGGTGATGCCGAGCGTCTCGACCAGCTTGGTCTTGGCCAGACCGGGGACACCGATCAACAGCGCATGGCCGCCGGAGAGGATGGTGACCAGCGTGTTCTCGATCACGCGATCCTGGCCGAAGATGACGGACGCGATCGCATCCTTTGCCGCGCGAATCTGGCTCGACACCTGCTCGGCCGAACGGACTATCCCGTCTTCGAGCTTCTCGACACTCTCCGCCATCCGTTAGCTCCTTCAGCCTGCCATGCAGCTCGCTTGCGTCGTCATGTCATCACGTCCTCAACTCAAGACGTGGGCCCTATGCTAGACTTGCAGGAAGGCCATGTATTCGTTGAATTAACCTATCCCCACCTTATCGGCTTAGGGATATGTAGGGCATCACGAAGTGGCGACCTCCACACCGGATGGAAGCGGGGTGGAACCGAGTACCCGGATACAACGTAAACCTGCACCAATCGTGCCAAATGACCGATCGTGCCAAATGACAAAGTCAGGGCAAACCATGGCGAACCAAGGGCAGAGCGCCGATCGCGGTCTTGAGGGGCTGACTGCCGCTGCCAAAACTGCTGCCGATGCCGAAGGCGTCAAAAAGGGCCTGCCTCCGGTGCATTTGTGGAATCCGCCGTTTTGCGGCGATCTCGACATTCGAATCGCGTCGGATGGTACTTGGTTCTATTTGGGGACGCCAATCGGCCGTCATGCCTTGGTTCGCCTGTTCTCGACCATCCTCAAGCGCGAAGGCGACAAGCATTTCCTCGTCACGCCGGTGGAGAAGTTCGGCATTCGCGTCGACGACGCGCCGTTCATGGCGGTCGAGATGCAGAAGGACGGCGATGCCAACCATCGCGTGCTCCGCTTCCGCACCAATGTCGACGACTGGGTCACCTGCGATGCGGCGCACCGGCTGCGCTTCGAGCAGGCCAAGGACGGCGGGCTGACGCCCTATCTGCATATCCGCGCCGAGCTCTGGGCCAAGGTCACCCGCGCGCTCTATTACGATCTGGTTGACATGGGTGAGGAGCGGATGGTCGATGGCCAGCCGATGTTCGGTGTCGAGTCGGCCGGCGAGTTCTTCGCCATGGCCGATGCGGAGCAGGTGAGGGCCGCGCTTTGAACAAGCCTATCTCCAGGAACGATCCCGCCGTGATCGGTGCGGCGGATTTCTTCGCCCGCTCCGCCGCGCGGCTCGGCTTCGACGTTCCGCCCGGCCTCTACGATCCCAACATCATTCCGGCCTCGGGCGATCCCGGCACCGACAAGATGCTCGAGATCATCGCGCGCGAGCAGCCGGTGCGGCCGGCGGCGGTCTTGATCGCGGTGGTCGATCATCCCGAGCCGACCATTCTGCTGACGCAGCGTTCGGCGCATCTGAACGACCATGCCGGCCAGATCGCATTCCCCGGCGGCAAGATCGACGCAACCGACCGCTCGCCGCTCGATGCGGCGCTGCGCGAGGCCGAGGAGGAGGTCGGGCTGTCGCGCGACTTCGTCGAGCCGATCGGCTATCTCGATCTCTACGGCACCGGCTTCGGCTTCCGCATCCTGCCGACGGTGGCCAGGGTGCGCCCGGGCTTTGAGCTGACGATCAACCATTCCGAGGTTGATGATGCGTTCGAAGTGCCGCTATCCTTCCTGATGAACCCGGCCAACCACCAGGTGCACAGCAAGGAATTCCGCGGCATGGAGCGGTCCTACTACGCGATGCCGTTTGCCGAACGCTACATCTGGGGCGCGACGGCCGGCATGCTCCGTGTGCTCTATGAGCGGATCTATTCGTCATGATTCGGCCGATCCTGACCGAGATCGGAATCTTCCTCGTTCCCTTTGCCGTCTATGCGCTGTTCCTGGCCGCCACGCGTTCCGGCCTGTTCGTGCAATCGTCCTGGCCGATCACCATCGTCGCGCGTCTCATGCTGGCGGCGCTCGTGCTGGTGATCGCCGGGCTGATCGGCTTTGCGCATTTCTCCGGCGCCGCACCGGATTCGACCTATGTCCCCGCCCATGTCGAGAACGGCAAGCTCGTGCCGGGCGTGGAAAGATAGGGCCGGCCGATGAGCGCGGTGCCCATGCTCGCCGATGCGCCCTGGCTGATTTCGGGTGGCACCGCGCGCGTCCTGCAATTGCTCAATGCGGATGGCGAGGAGGCGCGGGTTGTCGGCGGCGCCGTGCGCAACGCGCTGCTCGGCCTCGTCCCCGGCGACATCGACATCGCGACCACGGCGCTCCCGCACGAGGTGATGCGGCGCGCCAAAGCTGCCGGCATCAAGGCTGTGCCGACCGGCATCGACCACGGCACCGTCACCCTCGTCATCGACGGGCAACCTTACGAAGTCACGACGTTGCGCGAGGATACCGAGACCTTCGGCCGCAAGGCCAAGGTCGCGTTCGGCCGCGACTGGGTGAAGGACGCCGAGCGCCGCGACTTCACGATGAACGGGCTCTCTGTCGATGCCGACGGCGTCGTCCACGATTACGTCGGAGGCATCGCGGATGCGGCCGCGCGGCGCGTGCGCTTCATCGGTGATCCCGACCAGCGCATCGCCGAGGATTTCCTGCGCATCCTGCGCTTCTTCCGCATCCACGCCGCCTTCGGCGCCGGCGATCCCGACCGCGACGGCTATCTCGCCTGCATCCGGGGACGCGCCGGCCTCGCGAGCCTCTCGGCCGAGCGGCTGCGCATGGAGACGCTGAAGCTTCTGGTCGCTCCCGGCGCGTCCGCCGCCGCGCTTGCGATGGCCGATGGCGGATTGCTGCAGGCGCTGACCGGCGGCGTGGTCTACACCGGACCGCTCGCGGCGATGATCGTGATCGAGCGCGAGCTCGGCCTCACCGCAAGCAGCACGCGGCGCCTCGCCGCGCTGGCGATCGCGGTGACTGAAGACGCCAAGCGCGTCGCCACGCGCCTGAGGCTCTCCAATGCGGAAACCAAGGCGCTGGATTCGATGGGGCACCGCTGGTGGCGCTTGGCCACCAAGGACGAAGCCGATGCGCGGCGGCTGCTCTACCGGCTCGGTGCGGATCGCTATCACGATCGCGTGTTGCTGGGCTGGGCGAGAGCCGGCGGTGACGTCGGCTCGTCGCGATGGCGTGCGCTCGCCGAGCTGCCGCAGCGCTGGACTGCGCCGAAATTTCCGCTTCGCGCCGCCGACTTCATCGCGCGCGGCATGGCGGAAGGACCCTCGCTCGGACATGTGTTGACGCTCGCGGAGGACGCTTGGCTTGCGGCGGATTTTCCCCTAGAGGAAGCCGCACTCGCTTCCATCGCCGATCAAGCTGCGGCACGCGTCAGCCGCGATGAGAGAACGTGACCATCGTCTCAGGCTTCGCCGACATCTCGATCTTTCAGCTCCTGCTGGTCGCGTTGATGGCGTTGTTTGCTTCGATTATCGGTGGTCTCGCCGGCTACGGCACCGGCGCCTTGATGCCGCTGGTGCTGGTGCCTCTCGTCGGCGCCGAACCGGTGGTGCCGATCATCGCGATCTCCGCGATCTTCACCAATTCCAGCCGCGCGCTCGCCTATCTCCGCTATGCCGATCGCCGCCGCGCGCTGATCGTGCTGGCCTGTGCCGCACTGACGACAGCGCTTGGTGCCTACGGCTACACACGGCTGACCAATGCGGGCGCGGCGCTGGTGATCGGCTCCATGCTGATCCTGAGCGTGCCGCCGCGCCGTGTGCTCCGCCGCCGCCAGGTCAAGATCGGCGACACTGGGCTTGCGGCCGGCTCGGTCGGCTATGGCGTGCTGGTCGGCGGCACCTCCGGCTCCGGCGTGATCCTGCTGTCGCTGCTGATGGCCGCGGGCCTGGAAGGCGCGGCCGTGATCGCGACCGATGCCATGATCTCGCTCGGCACCGGCCTCATCAAGATCTCGGTGTTCGGCCTCGCCGGCGCCGTGACCGCACAGGTGCTCGCCTTTGCGCTGCTGATCGGAGCAATCGCAATCCCCGGCGCGTTCCTGGCAAAAGCCTTCGTCGAGCGGATGCCGGTGCACATCCACACCGCGATCCTCGACGTCGCGGTGATCACCGGCGGCGTAGTGATGATCTCGGCTGCGGCGAGGCAGCTCATCTAATCAATCGGATGTGGCGCTGTCCCGCTGCCAGTTTGGTTCACGCCGCGGGTCTAGTGTGAGGGACTGCAGTCCAGTTCCTTGATCCTGCCGGCGGCGTCAAATGCCAAAAGTGCACTCATGACGCCAGCACTGGTGAGGTACGAGATAATGGTGCCGTCGTTGCGCCAGGGATTGAGATCATCCAACGTGCCTGCCGGATATTTCCGGAGGTGATCGACCCAATAGGCACGAAGTGCTTCGCGGCCGGTGATGGTTTGGCTGCCGGCGCAGCCGCAGTGGACCACGGCGTCCTCGGCATGAAGTTCCAAAATCGCTTCGATATCGCCCGCGCGATAGGCATCAAGCCAGTCGACCGCAACGGCCATCGGGTCAAAGGACATATTTTTCACTCGCATCGCGTCCAAATCTGGGTCAGGCTCTGGAACCGCCAGGCCTTTTTTGATTTTAATATCCCACCCGGGCACGGCCATATGGCGAACGACATAGGGGACCGGGCCGAGGGCCAAAGTCGATGTTGGACACGTCCGCCAGGCAGGGGATACTCAAGCCCATCCGGCTCGTGATCGTCGATCCACAGCCGATCGTTCTGCAGGGACTGAGGTCGGTCCTCGGGACGCAGCCGGACTTCGACGTTGTCGCATCGTCCAGCGATCGGACAAGCTGCCTCGAAGCAATTCGGAAGCTGACACCTGACGTCGCGCTTCTTGCCGACAAGGTGCCGGATCTGACGGTCTCCGAGATCCTCGCGATTGTGAAGGCGGAGAAGCTCTCCACGCGCCTGGTGTTCTTCACCGAGTCCGATACCGACCACGATCTGACTTCAGCCATCGCAGCCGGCGCCTGCAGCGCAATTTCGAAGTATGCCTCTCCCGCCACGATGCTGCGATCGCTGCGGCTGATGACGAAGAGCGGCGTGGCACTGGAGAAGTCCGATCTCTCCGCACCCGGCAAGGAGGCGGACGGCGATAGCAAAGTCGAAGGGATGCTGGAGCTGTTGACGCAACGGGAACGTCAAATCGCACGACTCGTGGCGGAAGGAATGTCGAACAAGGAGATCGCGCGTCAGCTCAACGTTTCCGACGGGACGGTCAAGGTCCACCTGTACAATATTTTCCAGAAGCTTGAGATCACCAACAGAACTGTGCTCGCGACCATCGCATTGCTGCAACGGCCCTCCGGCCTGGCCGCGCTCTCCCTGGCATTTCTGGCGCTCGCAATTGCGGACGAACTCAAGGCGTCGGAAGCGAACGACATCTTCCCGGATGAGAACGGCGTCGGCCACGTGGACGAGCACGCGGGGTACGAGCCCTGGAAAAAAGGGATTCTCCGGCACCTCGTCGTCTGGGAATCCGGCGAGCCGCCCACGCAGGCCCAGAGAGACTTGTTCGCCAAGGCCGCCCAAATCACCAACCCGGCGGCGGCAATGGAAGCGCTACGCGCGGCCGAGCAATCCGGGGGCGCGAAAGCGTGGACGCACCACGCTCCTGCTGGATCGGGCGCGCCCGATCTTCCCGTGCCCTTACTGCGAGGAGCAAACGACATACAGGTCGGAGTTGACCCGGCCCCGGAACATCAATTCCCGCGGCTTCTTTCCAATGCGATGTCGATGCATGGAGGGTATGGCAACTTTGCTATTCTCACCGGTGCGTTGATCTACGCACTGGAGGATCCCCATCTCGCCGCCCACGCGCATGACCTTCGTCAAGCGTCGATCGACAGCATCCTGGCCGTCACTGAAGAGAGTGCGACCACAAAACTGGCCGCGATCACCCATGCTGCCGCCAATCATGCCGACAATTCAGCCCCGGGTTTCCTTTCGCACGATGTCCGCCTGTCTTTCGCCGCTGTGACCACTGGAAACGGCAACCTCGCTGAAGGTGCTCTGGGCGAAAAGGGCCCGGGCGATGCGGGTGACAATCTCCATAAATTTGTTGGCGCGGACCCTGGTCACGATGCCGGTGTCGGCGGGGGCGGCGACGTTGAAAAAATTGTTTATCGCTCCCCGATTGACTCCGAGTCTAACCAGTTCAAGTCGACCTCTTCCGACGCCGTGTTCGATTTCGCATCTGGGCCGGGCAGGATCAATCTTGCGGCTTTCGGAGCGCTTGCCTGGCTGCACATGACGGCGGCAACCAAGTCTATACCGCCACATACACTCGCCTGGGTCTACGACTCCGCAAGCAACGAGACGATCGTCTATGTGAATGCGACCGATCATATCCTTGATATCGGCGATCGCGGCCTGCTGGAAATCCATCTCGAGGGGATCGTGGCCGTTGCGGAGGCGGATGTCGGCTCCGAGCCAGATGGCGCGGCTGTTGCGACCACCTTGGAGCAGCTCGAAGCCGCGCTGATACCGGCGATCGCAACCGATGAGGCCGCTCTGACGAAGGATCATGTCCAAACCAGTATCGAGGGGAGCGAGAGCTCGCTCGGGACGGCCGGAGCCTGGGCCCTTCTGGCCAACAACGGCTCGGGTTTCCATTTCGGGCAGACCCGGACCGGCTTGGGAGCGCCGACGAGGCTCAGAAGCTCCAGCGACGCGTCGGCGGATGCAACGGAAGAGAGCGATGCTGCATCTGCCGCGTCGGCTCACGCATCATCCATCGAGCTTGCTCATAGCGCGACGGCGCCGACAGTCGCAAATGTCGCATCGAACAGTGGTCCGATCAATGCGGGCAACGGCGTTTCGCCGACGGGGCCCAACGAGATCGGCCAACCCAGCGTCGTAACCGCCGACAGCGCGGGGCACGGCAACTCGCAGCACGCTTCGGACCCATCGACTGAAGCTGGCTCCAAACCGGACAACGGCGTCGGCCATGACGCCGAGCATCACGATAAGGCCTCGGACGCTCCAGGAGGGTCAGCGAAGAACGCAGAACCAGACGGCGCGGAACACGGCAAAGCCGGGCACTCAAATGCTGCAAAAGCACCGGACGCAGCCGAGACCGATCCGGACGTCGCAACGGCCGCCGACGCGGGTCACGGCAACTCGAAGCACGCTTCGGAGCCGGGGTCTGCAAAGGCGGCAGCCGACGAATCGACTGAAGCTGGCTCCAAAGCGGGCCACGGCGTCGGCAATGGCGCCGAGCATCACGCTTCAGCTTCGGAAGCTCCGGGAGGGCCAGCGAAGAAGGCCGACCCAGTCGGCGCCGAACACGGCAAATCCGGGCACTCCGCCGCCCCAAACGCACCAGACGCAGGCGAGATCGATCCGGGCGCCGCGATAGCCGCCGGTGCAGGCCACGGCAACCCGCAGCACGCATCGGAGCCAGGGTCCGCAAAGGCCGCAGCCACCGAATCGACTGAAGCTGGCTCCAAACCAGGCCACGGCGTCGGCAATGACGCCGAGCATCACGCTTCGGCTTCTGACGCTGCGCACGGACCAGCGAAGACGGCAGAACCAGGCGGCGCGGAACACGGCAAATCCGGACACTCAGCCGCCCCAAACGCACCGGCCGCAGCCGAGATCGATCAGGGCGCCGCAACGGTCGCCGGCGCGGGCCACGACAACCCGCAGCACGCATCGGAGCCAGGATCCGCAAAGGCGGCAAGCACGGGATCGACGGAAGATGGGGGCAAACCGGGCAACGGCGCCGGCGATGGCGCCGAGCATCACGCTTCGGCTTCGGAAGCTCCGGGAGGGTCAGCGCAGAAGGCAGAACCAGACGGCGCGGAACACGGAAAATCCGGGCACTCAGCCGCTGCAAGCCCGCCGGACGGAGCAGCGATCGATCCGGCCGCCGCAACGCCCGCCAGCGCGGGCCACGGCAACTCGCAACGCGCTTCGGAGCCAGGATCTGCAAAGGCGGCAAGCACGGAATCGACGGAACATGGAGGCAAACCGGGCAACGGCGCCGGCGATGGCGCCGAGCATCCCTCTTCGGCTTCGCAGGCTGCGGGGACCGTGAAGACAGCAGAACCAGCCACCGTGGACCACGGTAACTCGCAGCACGCTGCGCAATCTGCAGCAATCGCAGACGACGCACACACGGCCAAGGCTGCGTTCGAAACCGGCGGCGCAGACCAGGGACCGGTATTCCGGTTCGATAGCGGCGTAGCTCCTTCTGCTTTCGTCGAGATAGTCGGACTGAAAGAGTTCAATCATCCGCTGGATGCGCACGTTCCGCCCGGTCAGGAAGAAGGCCTCGGGTTCAACGTCAAGCTCGTCCCTCATGCACTGAACGGACACGCGGACGATCACGGCACCAACAGCCCGCACCAAGCGATTCTACCTGCGCATCATGATTTGCTGATCTGAACCGCTGCATCGTCATTGACCGAAAATGGCAACTGTCACCGTAGCCACGGCTCAGGAACGCGACGCCTTTGGCGGATCAGCCTGATGGGGAGCAGTTGTTCAGGGTTGCAGCCGTGAGAGCAGACGTTGCCGATCCTGATCGCGACCTCGCTGCTCCATGCGCATCCGTTCAAGTTCGCCTTCAGCTTTGGTTGTGTCCTCGTTCTGGCGCTTCATTTCGATGATCAGCGCCTCCTGCTCGGCGAGCCGGCGTTCTCCTTCGACGACGTCGCGCTCGATCTGCCTCAGCTCATCGTATATCGCCGTCGTGTACATCCCGATCCTCGCGCGGCCGTGCTGCGAAGCACGCCGCAGAGTAGGTTTCGCTTCGTGCAGGGCCTTTATCGGGCGCGCGGTGCGGCTATGACCACAGCGCGACGCGTATGGCTTTTAACTCAGCCAGCTTCGCGAACGTTCCGGCTGATGCCATTTTTTCCCGGGCTTTGATCGATCGCACGAGAGGCCATGTTGTTAACCGATCCCCTTGGCGGAAGCGGATCGCCAACTGCCCGGAACGGATCTCGTCAAGCGAGCGCACCCGTTGTCGGCGACAGTGCACTCGGCCCAGGGCTGCGCGTCAGCCAAGTTGCAAACAAGCGGTCGGCACAATATCGTCGATCGTCCGCGCCGATGTCTGACGTTCAATCTCCCTCAGGAACCAACCCTATGAATGTGGTCTCACTGCCCAGCGGGATCCATCGCCCTCCAGGGAAGGTCGATATCCCATCCGCCTGGGAGGGGGCTGAGATGAAAGCCAATCCTGATCGATGGTTGATATCGCTTGCTGCCGGCGAAATCGCCGAACTCGAGGGCGTGGCTGAAACATATCTTGGCAGAAACAAAAAAATCGCCGAGATCACGAAGGAAAGCTTTCCGCTTCCCCATCTCGGCGCGCACCTGGAAGATCTCAAGAAGAAGCTCCTGGTAGGCATTGGCTTCGAAGTGATCCGCGGCCTCCCGGTGGCAAAATACAGTCAGGAGTTTGCCGCTACGATCTTTTGCGGAGTGGGCGCCCATCTTGGATCGGCGCGGTCTCAGAATGCAGCGGGCCACATTCTCGGTCACGTCCGTGACACCGGCGCCGATGCTAAGGATCCGAACACCCGAATTTATCAAACCTCGGAACGGCAAACATTCCACACGGATTCGTCCGACGTGGTTGGATTGTTATGCATTCGCGAGGCGAGGAGGGAGGGGATTCTCTCCTTGTCAGTACGACGACAATCTACAACGAGATGTTTGACAGACGTCCCGACCTTGCCGCTCTCTTGTTTGATCCGATCGCGACGGACCGACGAGGCGAGGTGCCGGAGAACGAAAAGCCATATCTTGAAATCCCGGTGCTGAATTGGCATGCGGGGTTCCTGACCGGGTTTTATCAGCGCCAATATATCGATAGTGCGCAGCGCTTTCCCGATGCGCCGAGACTGACGCCGGCTCACGTCGAGGCGCTCGATCTTTTTGACGCGCTCGCAAATGATCCCGCGCTGCATTTCGGCATGCGGCTTCAGCCGGGCGACATGCAGTTCGTTTACAATCATGCCTTGCTGCATGACCGGACCGGATTCCGCGATTGGCCCGATGCAGGCCAGAAGCGTCATTTATTGCGCCTTTGGCTCAGCATGGAAGGCGACCGGCCGTTGCCCGATTGCTTCAAGCAGCGCTATGGCTCGATCGAGATCGGTAACCGTGGCGGCATCATCACCAAAGGGACCAGTTTGAACGTTCCGTTGGATTGACGTTCGAGCATCCAGCGATGTCCGCTCTCGTGCCGATATGGACAGAGGAGCGGACACCAAGTTGGGCGGAGCCGAGCACCCCGACCTAATGAGGACGCGGCCTCAGCCGCGCTTACTCCTCGTCTTCGTCGTCTTCATCCTCGTCTTCGTCGTCGAGCTCTTCCAGGTGCTCGAGCACCGCAAGCGGGAGCGTCTCGCGAAACAGATCGCCCTCCGCGCCCATCCAGAGACAGATCACGTCGTCGCCCTTCACGTCCGCGACGGTGAGCGGCTGCCCGCCGGATTTCAGCATGACGATATCGCCGGCTTTTAGTTCCATGGATGGTCCTTTCGGGTTGATTGACGGCGAAGCTAGCAAACCGGCATGACATGCCGATCACGGGCTACTCGGTCAGTGGATGTGTTGCGGTAGCGCGCATCCGCCGGCCAGACTGCTGAAACGTCGATCAGAGAGCTTTAGGCCGGAGCGATCCCATCACGAGAGGCAATGGTGCCTGTTCGATGGATGGCACAAGGGCTCTTCCGTCCCGTGCGTCGCGACCATGACACCATGCGCCTGTTTTGCCCGACGGCGCAAATGATTTCGTCAGATCCGCAGTTTGCGCTTGCCGCAAGTCCTTGATTTTGCTGCGGCCGTCTACTGTGCATGGGGTTGTTTTCGACGTTTTTGTTTGCGCACCCCGATTGCAGTCAGTCCGGCACCAGTTCTGTCAGCGAGCGGATGATGCGGTCGGGCTTGACGATCGTGCCTTCGGGCAGGCCGTCGCCATGCACGTCGATCCAGATCGCATAGATGCCGAGACGCTGCGGCGTCACGACTTCCCATTCCAGATTGTCGCCGATCATCCATGTGTCCTTGGCGGTGACGCCGAGCGCCTCCATCGCGTGCAGATAGGCACGCTCCTCGGGCTTGCCGAAACCGTGCTCGCCCTCGATCTGGATGTGGTGGAAGCGGTGCGCCAGCTCGAAGCGTTCGACCTTGGCGCGCTGGGTGTCCGCGGCGCCGTTGGTCACCAATGCGAGCTTGATGCCGAGCGCCTTGAGCCTGTCGATAGCGTCATGCGCGCCGGGGAAGACGAACATCTCCTCCTCGCGATAGGCGGTGAAGCGGTCGGCCAGGCGAATGGCGAGGTCGTCGGGCAGGGCGCGATGACCGGCGGCCGCGAGCGCGGTGAAACCGCCCTTGACGGTGAGATGCCGGGCCTCGGCGAGCTTCATCCGCCAGGAAGCGTCCGCATTGGCCCAGAAATTCTTCGCGAAGGCCAGGACGGTGCTCGCGACCAGTTGCGGCGGCAGCGGCGCGAGTTCCTCGGCGAACTCCGCTGTGATCGTGTTCCAGGCGATCTCGGGCCGCGCATAGGCCGACAGGATGGTGTCGTCCATGTCGATCAGCATGGCGCGCGGCAGCGGTCTCATCGCGGGCTTCATCGTCGTCATGGCCATTTCACCACCGGTGGCAGCGACGACAGGATCGAATCCACATTGCCGCCGGTCTTGAGACCGAAGATGGTGCCGCGGTCGTAGAGCAGGTTGAACTCGACATAGCGGCCGCGCCGGATCAATTGCTCCTCGCGATCCTCCGCGGTCCAGCTTGTCGCGAAATTGCGCCGCACGATGTCGGGATAGACCTTCAGGAAGGCGCGGCCGACATCCCGGGTGAAGGCGAGGTCGGCGTCCCAGTCGCCGCTGTCGTGCCAGTCGTAGAAGATGCCGCCGATGCCGCGCGCCTCTTTGCGGTGCGGCAGGTGGAAATACTCGTCGCACCACTTCTTGTACTTGTCGTAATCGGCGATGCCGTTCGGCTGCGTGCAGGCCTGTTTCATTGCGGCGTGGAAGGCGATGCTATCGGCATCGTCCTGCGTGCGCCGGCGGTCGAGCACCGGCGTAAGATCGGCGCCGCCGCCGAACCAGGCTTTGGTGGTGACGACGAAGCGCGTGTTCATGTGCACCGCCGGCACGTGCGGATTGCGCAGATGCGCAATCAGCGAGATGCCGGAGGCCCAGAACTTCGGGTCGTCCGCCGCGCCCGGAATTTGCGCGCGAAACTCTGGCGCGAATTCGCCGTGCACGGTGGAGCAATGCACGCCGACCTTCTCGAACAGGCGGCCTGACATCATCGACATCACGCCGCCGCCGCCGGCCGCGCCGGTATGATCGGTGCGCTGCCAGGGTGTGCGTTTGAAGCGGCCGGCCTCACCGGGATAAAGGCTCTCGGGGGCATCGTCCTCCAGCCGCTCGAAGCTCGCGCAGATGTCGTCGCGCAAGGCTTCGAACCAGGCGCGTGCGCGCGTCTTGCGGTCTTCGATCGAGCTCGGGTCCAATGTGGATGTCATTCCGTCAGCCCTGCGGACCGTAATAGGTGCAGCTCTCGTTGCAACTGTCGCGATGGATGCTGACGCGGGTGAGCTTGCCGATAGGGGCCAGCCGCTCCCAGACGAAGCGCGAGAGGTTTTCCAGCGTCGGTGTGCCCAGCGCCTCGATCTTGTTGAGGTACTTGTGATCAAGCGTCATCCGCACGTCATCGATGGCTCGCTGGACCAGGCCGAGATCGACCACCATGCCGGTTTTGGGATCGGGCGTGCCGCGCAGCGTCACCTCGGCGCGGAAGGAGTGGCCGTGGATCTCTTCGCTGGCCGCGCCGAACGTCGTTCCCGACAATGAGTGCGCCGCCTCGAAGCGAAACGATTTCGTCAATTCCCACATCTGTTCGAAAACCAATCCTATCTGATACCGAGCGACTTATGCGTCTGCACGCTGAGCCGCCATTGCGGATGATTGAGGCAATAGTCGATGGCGCCCGCGGTGTTTTGGGCGACCTCGGGCCCGTCCATCGGCTGCAACGAGAAGCGCTCGAAGGCGAGATCCGCGAAGGCCTCCGGCATGGCGAGCGGTTGTGGATAGACCAGCTTCAGCTCGTGGCCGCGCCGGATCACCAGATCGCTGCCGCCCTTTGGGCTGACGCAGATCCAGTCGAGCCCCTCGGGCGGGGCGATGGTGCCGTTGGTCTCGACGCCGATCTCGAAGCCGCGGGCATGGAGCGCGTCGACCAGCGCGGTATCGACCTGGAGCAGCGGCTCGCCGCCGGTGAGCACCACATAGCGGTTGTCGGTGGAGGCTGTCCATTGCGCGGCGATGGTGTCTGCGAGTTCCGCGGCCGAGCCATAGCGACCGCCGAGGGTGCCGTTGGTGCCGACGAAATCGGTGTCGCAGAATTTGCAAGTGGCCTCCTGACGGTCGGCCTCGCGCCCGCTCCAGAGATTGCAGCCGGCAAAACGGCAAAACACGGACGCGCGCCCGGCATGGGCGCCTTCGCCTTGCAAGGTCAGGAAGATTTCCTTGACCGCGTAACTCAACCGTCTCTCCTCAACATCTCAAACTTGCGGGTTCCGGAGCTGCCTTAGCGCTTCGCCTGCGGCCATCGCCGCGGTCATGGCGACATTGAGCGACCTCAGCCCCGGAGCGATCGGGATCACCAGCCGCGCGTCCGCCGCCTCGACCACCGCCTCGGTGACGCCGGCGCTCTCGCGCCCGAATAGCAGGATGTCCGCCGTCTGGTAACGGAAATCGCGGTAGTCGGTCGCCCCCTTGGTGGTGAACAGCAGCAGGCGAGCGCCTTGCGCCGCCCGCCATTGCTCGAACTTTGACCAGGAGTCATGCCTGACGATGCTGACCTGATCGAGGTAGTCCATTCCCGCCCTGCGGAAATGCCGGTCGGAGACCGGGAAGCCCGCCGGTTCGATGATATGGGCGGCCATGCCCAGACAGGCGCAGAGCCTGAGAATCGTGCCGGTGTTCTGGGGGATGTCGGGTTGGAAAAGCGCTATCTGCATGGGCGGTGCCGGGTTCGGTGCGGGCCGGAAATGTCTCAATAAAACATCGCTGGCCGCGGAATTCGTGCATTGCACGCTCCCGCGCCGATAGCGGGCTTGCGCTCGCCCGGCAAGGGTGCCAATAGAACGATTCTGGACTGCTGTTTTCGCCTTGTTTTGGTGGGGGCACGCGAAGTTCTGCCGCCGCGGGGGGCCGCGGGCGCCGGCAGGCTGTTCCGGGGACCTTGGGGGCTCCCGGAGCGGTTCCGCCGGCTGCATAAGAAGAAAGGGTTGGAATCGTGACGACAGCGTCTTCGGCGGACCATCCGACACGCCGTGATTTCTTATTCGTTGCAACGGGGGCAGCTGCAGCAGTAGGGGGCGCAGCCGCGCTCTGGCCCTTTATCTCCCAAATGAATCCTGATGCGTCGACCATCGCCGCTGGTGCGCCGATCGAGGTCGATCTCAGCCCGGTTGCCGAGGGGCAGGACATCAAGGTGTTCTGGCGCGGTAAGCCGATCTATATCAGCCACCGCACCAAGAAGCAGATCGACGAGGCGCGCGCCGTCAACGTGGCGAGCCTGCCCGATCCGCAGTCCGACGAGGCCCGGGTCAAGTCCGGCCATGAGCAGTGGCTGGTCGTGATCGGCATCTGCACCCATCTCGGCTGCATCCCGATCGCCCATGAAGGCAATTACGACGGGTTCTTCTGCCCCTGCCATGGTTCGCAGTACGATTCGTCCGGCCGCATCCGCCAGGGGCCCGCGCCCGCGAACCTGCCGGTGCCGCCGTACCAGTTCGTTTCCGACACCAAAATCCAGATCGGCTGAGCTTCGGGCCCTCGCCCGAAGCTTCGCGCCGTCTCGTCGTATTATTTCCTCAGGATCGCATCATGAGCGGACCATCCGACTACCAGCCGAGCAATCCGGCCCTGCAATGGATCGAGCGACGTCTGCCGATCCTCGGCCTCATGCACTCCTCCTTCGTGGTCTATCCCACCCCGCGCAACCTGAACTATTGGTGGACCTTCGGCGCCATCCTCTCCTTCATGCTGGGGATCCAGATCCTGACCGGCGTGATCCTGGCGATGCACTACACGCCGCATGCCGACCTCGCCTTCAAGTCGGTCGAGCTGCTCGTCCGTGACGTCAATTACGGCTGGCTGCTGCGCAACATGCATGCCGTCGGCGCCTCGATGTTCTTCGTCGCTGTCTACGTCCACATGCTGCGCGGCCTCTATTACGGCTCCTACAAGGAGCCGCGCGAGGTGCTGTGGATCCTTGGCGTCATCATCTACCTCCTGATGATGGCGACGGGCTTCATGGGCTACGTGCTGCCGTGGGGCCAGATGAGCTTCTGGGGCGCCACCGTCATCACCAATCTGTTCTCCGCCATCCCCTATGTCGGCGAGAGCATCGTGACGCTCTTGTGGGGCGGCTATTCGGTCGGCAACCCGACGCTGAACCGCTTCTTCTCGCTGCACTATCTACTGCCGTTCCTGATCGCGGGCGTCGTCGTGCTCCACGTCTGGGCGCTGCATGTCTCCGGCCAGAACAACCCTGATGGCGTCGAGCCCAAGACGGAAAAGGACACTGTTCCGTTCACGCCGCATGCAACCATCAAGGATATGTTCGGCGTCTCCTGCTTCATGCTGCTCTACGCCTGGTTCATCTTCTACATGCCGAATTATCTCGGCGACGCCGACAATTACATTCCGGCGAACCCGGGCGTGACGCCGCCGCACATCGTGCCGGAATGGTATTACCTGCCTTTCTACGCGATCCTGCGCTCGATCCCGAACAAGCTCGCGGGCGTGATCGGGATGTTCTCGGCGATCATCATCCTGTGCTTCCTGCCCTGGCTCGACGCCGCCAGGACGAAGTCGTCGAAGTACCGTCCGCTGGCCAAGCAGTTCTTCTGGATCTTCGTCGCGGTCTGCATCCTGCTCGGCTATCTCGGCGCGCAGCCGCCGGAAGGCATCTATGTGATCGCCGGCCGGGTCCTGACGTTCTGCTATTTCGCCTACTTCCTGATCGTGCTGCCGCTGCTCTCGCGGATCGAGAAGCCGCGTCCGGTGCCGAACTCGATCTCGGATGCCGTCCTGGCCAAAACCGGGAGCAGGTCGACGCCGATGGTGTCGAGCGCGATCGTGCTTGCGCTGGCGGGCGCGTTGTTTGCGGGCTCAGCCGACAGCGCGCGCGCCTCCGAAGGCAGCGACAAGCCGCCGGGCAACAAATGGTCGTTCGCCGGTCCGTTCGGCAAGTACGATCGCGGCGCATTGCAACGCGGCCTGAAGGTCTACAAGGAAGTCTGCGCCAACTGTCACGGCCTGTCCTACGTCGCCTTCCGCAATCTCGCGGAAGCCGGCGGTCCCGGCTATTCGGTCGCGCAGGCTGCAGCCTTCGCCTCCGACTACAAGGTCAAGGATGGTCCGAACGACGCCGGCGACATGTTCGAACGCGCGGGCCGGCCGGCGGATTATTTCCCCTCGCCATTCCCGAACGAGCAGGCGGCGCGTGCGGCGAACGGCGGCGCGGCGCCGCCGGATCTGTCGCTGATCACCAAGGCGCGTTCCTACGGCCGCGGCTTCCCGATCTTCATCGTCGACTTCTTCACCCAGTATCAGGAGCAGGGTCCGGACTACGTCTCGGCGCTGCTCCAGGGCTTTGAGGACAAGGCGCCCGAAGGTGTGACCATCCCGGAGGGCTCCTACTACAACAAGTACTTCCCGGGCCACGCCATCAAGATGCCGAAGCCGCTCAGCGACGGCCAGGTCACCTATGACGACGGCTCGCCGACCACGGTCGCGCAGTATTCCAAGGACGTCACCACGTTCCTGATGTGGACCGCCGAACCGCATATGGAAGCGCGCAAGCGCCTCGGTTTCCAGGTGTTCATCTTCCTGATCATCTTCGCCGGCCTGATGTACTTCACCAAGAAGAAGGTCTGGGCAGACTCGCACTGAGGGGCCCGAGGCGAGAATGAAGAGGCCCCCGCAAGGGGGCTTTTTTGTTGGGCACGAGAGTGTGTTGTCAGGCGCGATTGCCTATCGCCCGCTCAAACGCCAAAATGCCGCCAACCGCTCCCCAAAAACTCGTCGGAGGACACCATGGGAACCGCCATCACCTTCAAGCGCCCGGACGGCAAGGACGCATCGGGCTATCTCGCCAATGCCGCGCGCGGCAACGCGCCGGGCGTGGTGGTCATCCAGGAATGGTGGGGCCTGTCGGACCAAATCAAAGGCCTGTGCGATCGCTTCGCGCTCGCCGGTTTCGATGCGCTGGCGCCCGATCTCTACAAGGGCAAGGTGGTGCCGTATCACGACACCGACGCGGCTGGCAAAGAAATGAATTCGCTCGACTTCATGGACGCCACCACGCAGACCGTGCGCGGCGCCACGCAGTATCTGTCGCGCAACGGCGCCAAGGTGGGCCTGACTGGCTTCTGCCTCGGCGGCGCCGTCACCATCATCGGCGCGGTGCATGTGCCGGAGCTCGCCGCCGGTGTCGTGTTCTACGGCATTCCGCCAGAGCAGGCCGCCAAGCCGGCCGACGTCAAGATCCCGCTCCAGGCCCATTTCGCCAACAAGGACGATTGGTGCACGCCGGAGCTGGTCAACGGTTTCGAAAAGGCCATGAAGGCCGCCGGCAAGTCGCTGGAGCTGTTCCGCTATGACGCCGAGCACGCTTTCGTCAACGAGCAGCGCCAGGCCGTGCACGACCGGGAAGCCGCCGAGCTCGCCTGGGGCAGGGCGACGGAGTTTTTCAGGAAGCATCTGGGGTAGGTGTGCTGCGCCAGTCGCGCTACCATTTCAGTGTCGCCCCGGCCTGGTGCGCAATTGCCCGGCCTTCGCCGGGACGACTGTGGTGATCGGCGTTGAGCAGCCAGCCCAGCCAGCCTTGACGTCGTCCCCGCGCCATGGTGAGTATCCGCCCATGAGCACCGCCGTCCGCCCATCCCGTCTTTGGTGGCGCACCTCCTGAGAGGTGGCCGGTGCGATTTATTCTCCCAAAATCGTCTGAGGTCGCCCACGCAGTGCGGCGGCCTGATCGTTTGTCCTGTGTGGCGTTCCCTCGACAAGTTTCGTAAGAGGACCCCATGAACAGGACCGTCTTTGCCCTTCCGGCTCGAAGCGACTACGTGACCCGCGCAGGGCTTGCGATCACGCGCGTGGCGGAACAGTTTTCCGGCGGCGCCAACCGGCTCGACGATCTCGTCAGCCTGCTCGACCGTCGCCGCGGCGTGGTGCTGTCGTCGGGGACGACCGTGCCCGGCCGCTACGAGAGTTTTGACCTCGGCTTCTCCGATCCGCCGCTCAAGCTCGAGACCACCGGCGTCAATTTCAAGCTGGAAGCGCTGAACGCGCGCGGGGAGGTCCTGATCGCCTTCCTTGCGGATGTCTTGCGCGAGCCCTGCGTCGTGATCTCCGAGAAGACGCCCACGCGCCTTGCGGGTCATATCGTCCGCGGCGAAGCCCCGATCGACGAAGACCAGCGCACGCGGCGCGCCAGCGTGATGTCGCTGGTGCGCGATCTCGTCGCCGCTTTCTCCGCCAATGACGACGGCGTGCTCGGCCTGTTCGGCGCCTTCGCCTACGACCTCGTGTTCCAGATCGAGGACCTCGTGCAGAAGCGCGCGCGCGAGAGCGACCAGCGCGACATCGTGCTCTACGTCCCCGATCGCCTGCTCGCCTATGACCGCGCCACCGGCCGCGGCGTCGTGCTCACATACGATTTCGCGTGGAAGGGCAAGTCCACCGCGGGCCTGCCGCACGAGACCGCCGAGAGCCCCTACCTCAAGACACCGCGCCAGGGTTTTGCCGATCACGCCCCCGGCGAATATCAGGCCACTGTCGAGACCGCGCGCGCTGCCTTTGCGCGTGGCGATCTGTTCGAGGCGGTGCCGGGGCAGCTCTTCGCCGAGCCCTGCGACCGCTCGCCGGCGGAAGTGTTCCAGCGGCTCTGTGTCATCAATCCGTCGCCCTACGGCGCGCTGATGAATCTCGGCGAGGGCGAATTTCTCGTCTCGGCCTCTCCGGAAATGTTCGTGCGCTCGGACGGACGCCGGGTCGAGACCTGCCCGATCTCGGGGACGATCGCGCGCGGTACCGATGCGATCGGCGATGCCGAGCAGATCCGCCAGCTCCTGAACTCCGAGAAGGACGAGTTCGAGCTCAACATGTGCACCGACGTCGACCGCAACGACAAGGCGCGCGTCTGCGTTCCCGGCACCATCAAGGTGCTGGCGCGCCGGCAGATCGAGACCTATTCAAAACTGTTCCACACCGTCGACCATGTCGAAGGCATGCTGCGTCCCGGCTTCGATGCGCTCGACGCCTTTCTCACCCACGCCTGGGCCGTCACCGTCACTGGCGCACCAAAACTCTGGGCGATGCAGTTCGTCGAGGATCACGAGCGCTCGCCCCGCCGCTGGTATGCCGGCGCGATCGGGGCGGTGAATTTCGACGGCAGCATCAACACCGGCCTCACCATCCGGACCATCCGGATGAAGGAGGGCCTCGCGGAAGTGCGTGTCGGCGCCACCTGTCTGTTCGACTCCGATCCCGCCGCCGAGGACCGCGAATGCCAGGTCAAGGCCGCCGCCCTATTCCAGGCGCTGCGCGGTGATCCGCCGAAGCCGCTGTCGGCCTTTGCGCCCGATGCGACCGGAAGCGGCAAGAGGGTGCTGCTGATCGACCATGACGACAGCTTCGTCCATATGCTGGCCGATTACTTCCGCCAGGTCGGCGCCGACGTCACCGTGGTCCGCCATGTGCATGCGCTCGACATGCTCAAGCAGAAGCGGTGGGATTTGCTGGTGCTGTCGCCAGGGCCGGGCAGGCCCGAGGATTTTGGGATCAAGAAGACCATCGACGCGGCGCTGGAGGACAAGCTGCCGGTGTTCGGCGTCTGCCTCGGCGTCCAGGCGATCGGCGAGTATTTCGGCGGCGAGCTCGGGCAGCTCACGCATCCCGCCCATGGCCGGCCCTCGCGGGTTCAGGTACGTGGCGGGCGGCTGATGCGCAATCTGCCGAACGAGATCGTCATCGGCCGCTATCACTCGCTGTATGTCGAGCGCGACAGCATGCCGGAGGTGCTATCCGTCACCGCCAGCACCGAGGACGGCGTCGCCATGGCGCTCGAGCACAAGACCCTGCCGGTCGCCGGCGTGCAATTCCATCCGGAATCGCTGATGTCGCTGAGCGGCGAGGTGGGCTTACGAATTGTCGAGAACGCGTTCCGCCTGGATGCGTCGCGCTGATTGAGAGGCACCATGACTTTTGACCATGATCTGAAGGCGAGCGTCCGCACCATCCCGGACTATCCGAAACCCGGGATCTTGTTCCGCGACATCACCACGTTGCTCGCAGATGCGCGTGCGTTCCGCCGTGCGGTCGACGAACTCGTCAATCCCTGGGCCGGCAACAAGATCGACAAGGTCGCTGGCATGGAAGCGCGGGGCTTCATCATCGGTGGCGCGGTGGCGCACCAGGTTTCGGCCGGCTTCGTGCCGATCCGGAAAAAAGGCAAGCTGCCGCACACCACCGTGCGGATCGCTTACTCTCTCGAATACGGCATCGACGAGATGGAGATGCATGTCGACGCCATCCAGCCGGGTGAGCGCGTGATCCTGGTCGACGACCTCATCGCCACCGGCGGCACCGCGGAAGGCGCGGTGAAGCTGCTGCGCCAGATCGGCGCCAATGTGGTCGCCGCCTGCTTCATCATCGACCTGCCCGATCTCGGTGGCGCCGCCAAGCTGCGCGCGATGGACGTGCCGGTGCGCACGCTGATGACGTTCGAGGGGCACTGAGGGCAACGGCGCGGCTGGCGACGTTCAGATCGGCTCGGCCTTTAGCTCCGACAGCCAATGCAGCATGCGCTCTTTGAGGAGCGCATTCCGGACATAGTCGCTCGCCTCATCTTTCAGCCGCTCGCATTCGCCGAGCGTCAGGCCTGCCTCGCCATGCGTGTTCCACGCAGCCTGGAGGCTGCGGCAGGTGTGGCTACCCTGGCGCAGCGAGAACCAGATGCGGTTCTGGATCGTCTCGAGGTTCGGGGCTTGGCCGACCCAGGCCCCGCCCGTGGCCGCGCAGCGGACGACGTAGATGCCGGCAACGGTCTTCCGGTCCTTGTAGGCGGCGATCGCTGCTTTCCGGTCGATGGTCACGTGAGGGGCCTTGCTGAGGAACGCTTTGCGTGGACTCAGTAACCGCTGGGCCGCTCCGGGTCAATATCATCCGGGTAAAATATTCAGGACCGTTGCAGGATCAGGCTGAGCTCGAGCTCGCGGAAGGCGAGGTAATTGCGCCGGGTCCACTGGTGCAGCTCGGTCGAGGCATCCTTCTCCTGGCGCAGATAGCCGGTGAAGGAGAAGTTCAGGCGGCCGATATAGGTCTTCAGGAAGCCGGGCAGCGCCGGCAGGCGCAGCAGCCGGCCACCGGCCATCGCTTCCGGCAGCTCGCCGCGCACGATGTGCTCGTTGTCCACCGTGATCAGGTTGATCCGCGGGATCTGCTCGCGCAGCATCTCGTGGGCCCGGGCCGAGACGCGGTCGGTGTCAGCGACGAACAGGATCATCGGCGCGACGTGGCGGCGCGCCGCCTCTTTCAAGAGGCCGATCTCCTCGGTCATCTTGAAGAACTCGTCGAAGGCGTGGAAGCCGAGGTCGATCACCTTGGCAAGCCCGTCATCGACGATGACGCGATCCATCAGCTGCATCTTGCCATAGGTGTCGATCACGTCGGCGGTCTCGGTGATCGTTGGCAGATAGTCGAGCAGCGACGGCTCTTTGAGGTTGACGTCGAATGCCACGACGTTGCCGTTCTTGAGCAGCAAAAATTCGCTCAAAAGCCGCGCCAGCAGGGTCTTGCCGACCTGCGGGCGGGGCGAGCAAATGATGTAGAGGGGCGTCGCGGACATCGCTAGCTATATCAGTCGAACTTGGCGACCAATCCAGCCGTATCCGCCCGGCTTGCGCAACTATTTTTCGCTGTTGCGGGCTCCGGATTTCGTCGAGCCGACGATATCGGTCAGCCGGATCCGGTCGAATTCGCTCCAGACGTTCGCCAGCCAATGCCGGACATAACCGCGCAGCACGAAGGAGTAGTTGGCGGCTTCGTCGTTGACGCCCTTGTTGGCGACGAATTTCAGGAACGGGACGGAGGACACCTCGACCTGCTCATAGGCCATTTCGTTGAGCTTGGGGATGGTCAGCTCAGTCGCGTCCTTGATGCGGTTGAAATACGATTGGTAAGTCGCCTGATCCCACTGGAAGAACTGAGTATCGTTGATGAAGTTCTTCACCAGGAAATATTTCGCGCCGCCCATGAAGCCCGCGGTCTCGGCGATCTCGTCCAGCGAGGCGATCGAGGGTCCGAGGATGTGGAACACGGCGAAGGTGATCTGGCCGGCCTTGGCGGCGTCGAGGAATCCGATGTCGCGCAAGGAGGCGAGCGCCGGCGAGAGCAGGCCGGCCCGGACGTCGATCACGGTGACCGACGGGCTCGTCGCGTTGAGCGTATCGAAGATCTTCATCTGATCCGACGTCGTCGTCATGTCGACGATCTCGGTGATGTCAGGATGGAAGCGCTTCAGGGTTCCGCGCGGAGATTCGGTGTCGAAGGCGCGCGTCGGCACGTTGTTGGCGGAAAAATAATCGAGCAGGGTGCGCGACACCGTGGTCTTGCCGACCCCACCCTTGTCCGCGCCCACCACAACCACTGCCGGCTTTGCCATTGCTGTCCCCTAACGCGCGCCCCCGATCGCGAGGTTGCAATCGGACGGGCCCCAAATCGATGTCGCAGACATGTCCCAAGTCTGCTGTTGGGCGCGAACATGGCAGAAACAAGGGAGAATTCAATTCCGCAGGGCCCAGTTACGGCAATTCCCGACGTTTTTCCCAAGCACGACGAATCCTGCCGGGCATGGCGTCAAATCACGCTCAATGGCGGCCCCAAGGACCCAAGGAATTGCCCAAGGGATTGCTTCCTCGATTGCCTATCGGGTTGCTGCTGGCGGTTCCGGCGGAGCTGGGTGCGGGCAGGGGCGGCGGACTGGCCGCGCCGCCTACGTCGTTCCAGGGCCCCTGGCGCGGTGGCGGTCGGACGCCCTGCTGGTCGGCTTGCGTGTCTGGCTCCTCGGCCTCGTCGGCGGAAAGCGGCAGCGGGCCGGGATCATGGCCGCCGGCGAACTTGACCAACGCGTCGACCCGCGACTGCACCGAGGGGTGGGTCGCGAACAAATCGGCAAAACCCTCGCGCGGATTGTCGACGCAGAGCTCCATCACTGCCGAGGTTGCGCCCGGCAGCTCGCCGCGGTTCTCGATCTTGCGCAGTGCCGAGATCATGGCGTCCGGGTTTTTCGTCAGCTCGACGGAGCCTGCGTCCGCGAGATATTCGCGCGAGCGCGACAGCGCGAGCTTCACCACCTGAGACAACAGCCAGGCCACCACGATCAGCACGACCGCGATGATGATGACGATCACCGCGCCGCCGCCCGAACTCTTGCTGTCGCTCGACGACGAGGACGATCGTGACGAGGAGGAGCCCGACGACCACGAGCCGCCGGAGCCGGAGCTCCAGCTGAAATTCGTGAACAGGCGGAAGAACAGTTCGCCGAAGAATCCGACCACGCCCGCAATGATGACGGCGACCACCATGAGCTGCACGTCGCCGTTCTTGATATGGGTCAGCTCGTGACCCAGCACCGCCTCGATTTCCTGGTCGTCCAGCGCATTGAGGAGACCGGTGGTGACGGTGACCGAATATTGCCGCGGGTTGAGGCCGGTCGCGAACGCGTTCAGCGCCGGGCTTTCCATGATCTTCAGCTTCGGCATCGTGATGCCGCGCGAGATGCAGAGATTTTCAAGCAGATTATAGAGCCGCGGCTGCTCCTGCCGGGTGACGTCGTGGCCGCCGGTCACCGCATCGATCATCGACTGGTGGAAGAAATAGGCGATCACGATCCAGGTCGCTGCCACGACGGTCGCAACCGGTGCGGCGACTTTCAGATCATAGAAGGCGCGTCTCAGATAATGGAGGACGGTCTCGTCGCCATTGATGACGACTTCGGCGATCAGCGCGCCGGCATAGACCAGCACGTAGACCAGCGCGAACAGACCGGCGAGCAGGAGCATCGAACGAAACTTGTTCGAGGCGATGTGCGTGTAGAGACCATACGCGGCCATGACGCGATGCCCTGCCGGCCTATCGGCTCAACTCAGAATTTCACCTGCGGCGTGGCCTCGACCTCGGTGCGGCTGGCGCCGAGATCGAAGAAGTCCTTTTTGGTGAAGCCGAACATGCCGGCGAACAAGGCTGCCGGCATCTGCTGGATGCCGGTGTTGTATTCCTGGACCGCGCTGTTGAAGAAGCGTCGGCTGGCCGCGATCTTGTTCTCGAGATCGGACAGCTCGCTGGCGAGCTGCTGGAAATTGGCGTTGGCCTTGAGGTCGGGATAGGCCTCCGACAGCGCGATCAGTCGGCCGAGCGCGCCGGAGAGCTGGGTCTCGGCCGCGGACACCTGCGCCGGTCCCTGCGCCGACATCGCCGAATTGCGCGCCTTGATGACGTCGTCGAGCGTGCCGCGCTCATGCGAGGCATAGCCCTTCACCGTCTCGACCAGGTTCGGGATCAGATCGTGGCGCTGCTTGAGCTGCACGTCGACGTCGGCAAAGGCCTGGCCGACGCGCTGGCCCAGCGCCACCAGCCGATTGTAGGCGGCGAAGGCAAAGAACACGAGGACGACGATAACGCCGAGAACGATCCAGCCGGTCGACATGGAGAACTCCTGAAGGGGGAAGAAGGCGGGCGCTAGGGTAGACCAAATTGGCGCCGAGCGAGAGCCCGGTACAGAAGAGAGGTAAGACTTGGTCGGATGAGGGACTATCCGAGTTCAAGGCGAAAGCGCCGGAGCAGGTTAACTTTCGGACAGGATGGCATCACCCCAGCGCCAGCGGCGGGCGCTTGCATAGGCGACCTTGTCCCGCCGTGGGACCTTGGCGAGTTCGACGCCTTGCTCGGTGCAGAGCTTTGCCGTGATCTCGGCCTTGCCGAGATCCGGCGGCGCCAACACGCGCGCGGCGCGGGTGGCGGGAGGCCTACGGGTTAGCGCCACGTAGATGAATCGCTCGTCCTCGAACGGCACCTCGGCGCCCTTGATTTGGCGGTGAGCCTGCGAGCGCGGCAAGCGCTGGGAGAAATGGCACCAGTCGGGCGCCGTCAGCGGACACGGCTTTTCGTGCGGGCAGGGTGCGGCGACATAGGCGCCCGCCGCGATCAGTTGCTGGCGCAAGGTGAGGATGCGGGCGTAGCCGGCGGGCGTGCCGGGCTCGATCACGACCAGCACGTGGCGCGCTTTCGCCCACATCGCTTCCGCGAGCTTGCGTTGATCGCCCTCGCTGAGCTCGCCGATGACATAGCTCGCGACGACGAGATCGGCTTGCGAAACCTCAGCGAGGTTCGCGCCGGCATCGCCCGGCAGATAGCGGCAATTCGCCAGACGCGTGCTGTCGCGCGCCAGTTCGAGCGCGAGACGGCTCAGCGTGGCGTTGGCATCGAGCAGGGTGAAGGATTGCAGCGACGGAAAAGCTTCCGCAGCGGCCCAGCTCGCGGTGCCCGGACCTGCGCCGACGTCGAGCAGCGTTTCCGGACCGAGGTCCGGTGCGACCTCGGTCAGCGCATTCAGACTTGCCGCCACCGCAGCGTAGGTCGCCGGCATCCTCGCGAGCGCATAGGCGAGCGCATCGGCCTCGGATTTGATCGTGCCGGAGCCGCCCCCTGCACGATAGGTGGTCGAGATTTTCTGCGATCGCTGCGCAGCGTCGGCGCGCGAGAACCCCTGGAGCTTGCCGTCGAGGGCCGCTTTCAGTTCGGCGGGGAGGGTGGGTGAGATCATCATTCGTGGTCATCATCCGCTTGCGCGGATGACGACGTCAATAGGTGCGTGACGGGAGCGGACTCACGCCACGTTCTGGTCGAGAATGTCCACCGCCTCTTGCAGGTTCACCGACACCAGTTGCGAGACCCCGCGTTCGGCCATGGTGACGCCGAACAGGCGGTTCATCCGCGCCATCGTGATCGGGTTGTGGGTGATGATGATGAAGCGCGTGTCGGTCGAGGCGGTCATCTCGTGCAACAGGTTGCAATAGCGCTCGACGTTGTGGTCGTCGAGCGGCGCGTCGACTTCGTCCAGCACGCAGATCGGCGAGGGATTGGTGAGGAACACCGCGAAGATCAGCGCCATCGCGGTCAGCGCCTGCTCACCGCCGGAGAGCAGCGATAGCGTCTGCGGCTTCTTGCCCGGCGGCTTGGCGATGATTTCGAGGCCGGCTTCGAGCGGATCGTCGCTTTCGATCAAATGCAGCGCGGCTTCGCCGCCGCCGAACAGCTCGACGAACAGGCGCTTGAAGTGGTTGTTGACGACCTCGAACGAGGTGAGGAGCCGCTCGCGGGCCTCCTTGTTGAGGCTCTGGATGCCCTGGCGCAGCCGCTTGATGGCTTCGACGAGGTCATCGCGCTCGGTGACCAGACCGTTGTGCTGGGTCTCGACCTCGCGCAGCTCCTCTTCGGCGCGCAGGTTGACCGCACCCAGGCGCTCGCGGTCGCGGCGCATCTTTTCGAGGTCTTCCTCGATGTCGTGCAGCGGCGGCAACTCGGCGCCGGGCTCGATCTCGGCGAGCCCGGCAACGGCCTGCGGTTCGACTTCGAGCATGTCGCGGATCTCGCGCTCGATGTCATCGAGTCGGCGCCGCGCGCTTTCCATGCGCTCCTCGGCGCGGGCGGTGGCCTCGCGCGAGCTGGAGAGCGCCTCGAGCGTCAGCTTGGCGACGCGATCGGTTTCGGCCATCGCGGTTTCCGCGCTGGCGAGCGCATCGGCGGCCATGCGGCGGTCGTTTTCGGCGTATTCGATCTCGGTGATCAGCGCGCTGCGCTTCTCTGCGAACACGGCTGGCGCGTTCTCGAGATCGCTGCGCTCGATCGAGACTTCGGCGATACGGGCCTGGATGGTGTCGATGTGGGAGGCCGCGCTCTCCTTGCGGTTCTGCCACTCGGTTCGTTCGGCGAGGATCGCCTGCACGCGGCGGTCGGCCAGCTCGGCTTCGCGCGCCAGCGCCTGTGCCTCGGCGCGGACCTGAGCGGCCATGCGGCGATGGCCTTCGATGTCGCTGCGGACGGCGGCGAGACGGGTTTCGGTGTCCTCGCTCGACGGCAGCTCGGAGATCCCCGCTTCGGCGTATTCGTAGGCGGCTTCGGCCTCGGCGCGGTCGGCGGCCAGACGGCTGTGCGCTTCCGACAGCGTCGCCTTGCGCGCGGCATGGCGGCTGATCTCGCGTTCGACCGTAGCATGGCGTTCGCGCGCGACGTTGAGCTCGCGTTGCGCGGCGCGCCAGGCTTCGCGGCTCGCACCTTCGGTGCTGGCGGCCATCTGCAGCTCGGCCTCGGCGTTCTCCAGCGCCTGGCGCTTGATCTGCGCGTCGATGCGGGCCTGCTCCAGGTCGTTTTCGATATCGATGAGGCGGGCGCGCTCGGCAAGCCGCCGTGCTGCGCCGGTCGGCGCGTGGGCGGCTGCGACAAAACCATCCCAGCGCCAGACGTCGCCTTCGGGCGAGACCAGCCGCTGGCCGGTCTTGAGATGCGAGACCAACTCGGCGCCGCGCTCGCGCGGCACCACGCCGATCTGCGCCAGGCGGCGAGTCAGCTCGGCCGGGGCCTGCACGTGGTTGGCGAGCGGCACCACGCCTTCGGGCAGTTCCGGATCGCCGTCGGTGACGCCGGAATTGGTCCAGCGCATCGGCGCGGACGGATCGACCGGGGCGTCGAGATCGTCGCCGAGGGCTGCGCCGATCGCTTTTTCGAATCCCTTGTCGACGGTGATGCCGTCGATGATCGGCGGCCACAGATTCTTGGTCTCGCCGTTCAGGATCTTGGAGATCGTGCGCGCCTCGGTATCGAGCCGCTGCACGCGCTTGTCGGCTTCGACGAGCGGCGAGCGCGAGGATTCCAGCGTCTGCCGCGCGGCGACGTGCGCGGCTTCACTGGCCTGAGCGGCGGCTTCCGAGGCCGCCAGCGTCTGCTCGGCGCTCTCGACCGTCGCGGTCAGCTCGTCGAGATCGCCGAAGCCGCCGGTCTCCTCGGTGAGCTTCTGCTCTTCCGCCGCGACGTTCGAAATCTCCTGGTCGAGCCGGGCGAGCTTGTCGCGGTGGGTGCGAACGTTGGCTTCGAGTTGGTTGCGCTTGGCGGTGAGGTCTGCGAGCGCGGTGGTGAGCTCGGCGAACTGCTGCTCGGTTTCGGTCAGCACCGCCTCGGCTTCGGCGACACGCTCGTCGACGCCGGAGCGCTTCTCAACGCGCGACTTGATCTCTTCCTTCAGCTCGGCATCTTCGGCGTCGAGGCGCTGCAGCGCGATATCGGCGTCCATGGTCTGCTGCTGGGCGCGCGAGATGTCGCCTTCGAACTGCGCGAGGCGCCGCTCGAGTTCCGCGACGCGCTCCTTGGCGCGCTCTTCCTCGCGATCGAGCAGCTCGCGGGCGTTGGTCAGGCGCTGCAGCCCCGCTGCGGCGCGCGCTTCGGCATCGCGCAGCGCCGGCATTTCGGCGGCGCGAATCGCCTGGATGCGAGCGGCCTCGGCCTGGTGCTGGGTCCGCTCGGCCATCTCGCGAACCGCGAGATCGTGGGTCTGGCCGGATTCGTTGACGTCGGCATGGGCGCCGATCCAGCGCAGATGGAACAGGGTTGCCTCGGCCTTGCGGACCTTGGCCGCAACTTCGCGATAGCGCACGGCCTGGCGGGCCTGCTTCTTGAGGCCTTCCATTTGCCCCGCGAGCTGGCCGATCACGTCCTCGACGCGGGTGAGGTTTGTTTCAGCCGCTTTGAGCCGCAGCTCGGCTTCGTGGCGGCGGGCGTGCAGGCCGGCGACGCCGGCGGCGTCTTCCAGCACGCGGCGGCGCTGCTCGGGCTTGGCCTGAATGATCTCGCCGATCTTGCCCTGGTGGACCAGGGCCGGCGAGCGCGCGCCGGTGGCGGCGTCGGCGAACAGAATCTGCACGTCGCGGGCGCGCACGTCGCGGCCGTTGATGCGGTAGACCGAACCGGCTTCGCGCTCGATGCGGCGGGAAATTTCCAGAAGCTGGCTGTCGTTCATCGCCGCCGGCGCTGTGCGATCGGAATTGTCGATCGTCATCGTCACTTCGGCGTGGTTGCGCGCGGGGCGATTGCCGGAGCCGGCGAAGATCACCGCGTCCATGTCGGCGGCGCGCAGCGACTTGTAGGAGGTCTCGCCCATCGCCCAGCGCAGCGCCTCGACCAGATTCGACTTGCCGCAGCCGTTGGGCCCGACCACGCCGGTCAGGCCGGGCTCGATGACGAAGTCGGTGGCCTCAACGAAGGACTTGAAGCCGTGAAGGCGCAGGCGGGTGATTTTCATAAGCACGCATCTCTGTTGGCAGGCGCGAATCCCCCTGCCGGGACAATACCATGGAAGGCAATGTCGGTATCCGGGCGAGTCGCGCGAAGCGCCTCATGCGGCTGGACAATGGCCGCGGTGCGCTGCGAGGGCAACCGGCGAAAGCCTCTTTTCCCAAGGGATTTGTGCCGGGAAAGATACGGCTATCGAGATGCGAATCAGGATTGTGCCGTGCGAATCAGCTCTTCAGCAGCGGATTGATCTTCTTGGCGAATTCCTCGAACGAGGTCTCGCCCTTGATCTTCTCGCCGTTGACGAAGAACGTCGGCGTCGAATCGACCTTCAGAACGTCGCTGGCATATTTCTGGTCGGCGGCGATCTTGTCGAGCAGGGCCTGGTCCTTCAGGCAGGCCTCGACCTGCTGCTGCGTGAGACCGGCCTGCTTGCCGATCCGGGTCAGGGTCTCCGTGGTGTTCTTCACCACCCAATCGTTCTGCTGGCGGAACAGCATGTCGGTGACGGCAAAGTATTTCGGCGCGTCGCCATTGGCGATGCAGCGCGACAGCATCGAACCGGCGGCGGCTTTGATGTCGAGCGGGAACTCGCGGAAGACGTAACGCACCTTGCCGGTGTCGATGTATTCCGACTTGATCTTGGGAAACACTTGCTCATTGAAGGCCGCGCAATGCGGGCAGGTCATCGAGGCGTATTCGGTGATGGTGACGGCGGCGTCCTTCGGGCCCAGCGCCATGTCGGGCAGCGACACCGGTTTGGCCACGTCACCAGCCGCTGCCTGCGCCATGGCTTCAGGGATCATGGCATCGGAGATGAATCGCAGCGGAGAGAACCCGGCGAGCGCGGCAAGCCCGGTCAGCGACAGCATCGAGGTGAAGGCGCGGCGGGTGATGATCAAGGTCGGCTCCCGGATTGGCGTGGTCTCGCCCGAATTCCCATTCAGACGGCCTGTCGCTAGCTTGAAACGTCGTTTGAGGCAATGGCGAGCGGCAAGGACAGGTTCAGTTTGGCCGCAGAATAAGGCTCAATTTCGCTTGATGGCGGCCCCGAGGCGCGCCAGCGCCGACTTCAATTGTTCATCTTCGATATCGCCCAGGCGCTCAGCCACCTCGGCCACCAATTTGGCGTCCGGCGGGCCGGGCCGGGTCGGCCGGCGGGCGCGCGATAGCGGAGCCTGGCGGAAGGCCAGCTTGCCGACCGCGCTCCAGCCGAAGAAGCGATTGACCCGCTGCAGGATCACATCGGCGGAGTGCTGGATCTCGAGCGCCATCGGCCCCTCGACCCGCAGCACCAGCGTCGCCGGCTCCTGCGGCTGGCCCTCGACCGGCCGCGGCCATTGCATCTTCAGTGGCTCGGCGTGGGCCGCGATCTCCGGTCCGGCAATCTGCGCCCACCGCGTCACCAGCTCGCGCGCGGCAAAGCCCTGCTTGGCATAGGCCTCGGCGAAGACGTCGTTGAGCAGGAGCGACAGCGGCTTGGCGCTGAGGGGACCGGGTTTGATGGGGCGAAGCTTGGACATGGGACCTTATAGCACTCCGGGGCGTCGGCCGCAGGCTCTTCACCGCGAAGAAAAACGTGGATGCCCGCGACAAGCGTGGGCACGACGTGGAGAGATCGACGCATTGCCGTTACAGTGCGGACATGAGCCCCAAATCCGCCCTCAAGGCGAAATCGGAACCAGTTCCGCCGGAGACCCCATCGCGTCCGCTCGCGCTGCTCCAATGGTATGACCGCCACCGCCGCCGATTACCCTGGCGGGCTCCGCCCGGCGAAGCATCCGACCCTTACCGCGTCTGGCTGTCCGAGATCATGCTGCAGCAGACCACAGTGAAGGCGGTCGGGCCCTATTTCGAAAAATTCGTCTCGCGCTGGCCCGATGTCACCGCGCTCGGACGGGCCTCGCAGGAGGACGTGCTGCGGATGTGGGCCGGGCTGGGCTATTATTCTCGCGCCCGTAATCTCCATGCCTGCGCGGTCGGGGTGACGCGCGAGCATGGCGGCACCTTTCCCGACACCGAAGTAGGTCTGCGCGCGCTGCCGGGCGTCGGGCCCTATACGGCGGCAGCGATCGCGGCGATAGCGTTCGATCGACGCACCATGCCGGTCGACGGCAATATCGAGCGCGTGGTCTCGCGGCTCTTTGCAGTTGAGGAAGAGCTCCCGCAGGCCAAGCCGCTGATTCAGGAGTTGGCTGCGACGCTGCTTGCCGATTCTCGCGCCGGTGATAGCGCGCAGGCGCTGATGGATCTGGGCGCCTCGATCTGCACGCCGAAAAAGCCGGCCTGCTCGCTATGCCCGCTGAACGAGGGCTGCACGGCGCGCGCGCTGGGAACGCAGGACACGTTTCCGCGCAAGGCCGCGAAGAAGAGCGGCGCGCTACGGCGCGGCGCCGCTTTCGTTGTCACGCGCGGCGACGAGCTTCTCGTCCGCACCCGTCCCGAAAAGGGGTTGCTCGGCGGCATGACCGAAGTACCGGGGTCGGACTGGCTGGCCGGGCAGGACGACGCCAAGGCAAAACGGCAGGCGCCCGAGTTGAAGGGGCTGTCGCGCTGGCAGCGCAAGGTCGGCGTGGTCACCCACGTCTTCACGCATTTTCCGCTGGAACTGGTGGTCTACACGGCGAGGGTGGAAGCGCGGACGCGGGCACCCGCCAGCATGCGCTGGGTGCCAATCGCCACGCTCGCCGATGAAGCATTGCCCAACGTCATGCGCAAGGTGATTGCGCATGGATTGGACCCTAGCAGCCCATCCTGCTGACAAAATGCTGGCAGCAGGCCTGCGTTAGCTGTGGTAGGCAACGGAGGCTCGCATGATCAAGACCGCGCTCGACAACTTTCCCAGGCCGCCCTGTGCCGAGCTATTGGGGTGGCGCCTGCTCGATGCCCGACCCAGGGAAGGCTGGATCAAGCTCGCCTTCGACGGCAAGCCGGAGTTCTGCAATCCAGCCGGCTTCATCCAGGGCGGCATGCTCTCGGCCATGCTCGACGACACGATGGGCCCCGCCGTGCTGGTGATGAGCGAGGGCCGGCTCTACACCACCACCATCAGCATGACTGTGAATTTCCTGGCGCCCGCGAAGCCCGGACCGATCATCGGCGAGGCCAAGGTGACGCAGCTCGGCAGGACGATTGCGTTCGTCGAGGCAAGGCTGACGGCAGAGGACGGAACGCTGCTGGCGACGGCGACGGCGAGCGAGCGGTTGCTGGAGGCGGCGAGGGTGGTGGGCAAATAGCTGCCGCGCAGTCTTTTTTCCTTCTCCCCTTGCGGGAGAAGGTGGCGCGAAGCGCCGGATGAGGGGTTTGTCTCGGCGAGTTCAAATGAGAGTTAGACTCGCGGAGACAGACCCCTCACCCGAGTGAGCTTGCGTCTACCGGCGTCGCTGCCCTCTCCCGCAAGGGGCGAGGGCGCATCAACGTGCGTCTCGCTTCGTGCGAATACTCATTTCGTCGCGCGCGCGTCCTTGCTCACGATCGGCGGCTTCGCATTCAGCGCTTCCACCTGGAAGCCGGCGACGCGCTTGTAATTGGCGGCAACATCCTCGAGCTCCTGTTGCGACAGCACGTCAGTGACGACCTTGTAGCCGTCGGGCGCGCGCTCCTCGACCAGCTGCATCACCTGCTCCGGGCCGTTCTTGCGGTTGAGCAGGACGAGACTGGTGGTTGCGGGCCGCCGCTCGGCCTCATAGGCGAGCAGGGCCGCCTGCGTCGGGCCGTGCGCCAGGATCTCGCGCGTGATGGTGCGGGCATCGAGGATCGCCTGCGAGGCGCCGTTGGATCCGATCGGGTACATTGGATGTGCGGCGTCGCCCATCAGCGTGACGCGGCCGAAAGTCCATTGCGACACCGGATCGCGGTCGACCAGCGGATATTCATAGGCGTGCGGGCAGTTCTTGATCAGGCCGGGCACGTCGAGCCAGTCGAACTGCCAGCTCTCGAACCAGGGTAAGAACTCCTCCAGCCGCGCGGTGCGGTTATAGTCCTCGCGCCGCCATTGATAGGTCGGCGGCATGTGGCGCTCGGCAACCCAGTTGATCAGATGGTTGCCCGCGGCGTCCGGTTCCTTCGAGATCGGATAGCAGACGAATTTCAGGATCTCGTGACCGGCCATGATCATGGTGCGGCCGCTGAGGAAGGCTTTTGCGGGCGTGACGCCGCGCCAGAGGATGCGGCCGTTCCAGATCGGCGGGCCTTCGTCGGGATAGAGTTTTTCTCGCGCGGCGGAATGGATGCCGTCCGCGGCGATCAGGATCGTGCCGTCGTAAGTCCCCGCGGCCTTGCCGGTGGCCTTGTCGACGAAATCGGCGCGCACGCCGTCGGCGGTTTCGCTCCAGCCGGTAAGATGATGGCTGGTGAGGATGTTGTCGCGGCCGAGGCGCTCGATGGCGGTGTCGAGCAGCAATTGCTGGAGCGTGCCGCGATGGATCGAAAACTGCGGCCATTTATAGCCGGCCTCCAGCCCGCGCGGCTCGCTCCAGATCGGCTTGCCGTGCTTGGAGAAATAGGCAAGCTCGCGGGTGCGCACGCCGCTGGCATCGAGCTTGTCCATCAACCCGAGCTCGATCAGCTCGCGCACCGCATGCGGCAGCACGTTGATGCCGACGCCGAGCGGCCGCAGTTCGGCGACGCTCTCGAACACTTTTACGGGAATGCCGATTCCGTGCAGGCTGAGTGCAAGCGTCAGCCCGCCGATGCCGCCACCGGCGATGAGTACGGTCATGGGAAAGCCCCTCCAACTCGGGGCGTCTTGGCACAGCCGGGCGCCGGTGGGCAACTGCGAAGAGAGGTTCGTGCTATGGACCTCGGGGCCCGCAGCCGTTACCTTCCGGCTTTCCGATGAGGTCCGACATGCTCAAGCTCTACTACGCCACCGGCACCTGCGCGCTCGCCACCTACATCACCCTGGAAGAAGCCGGCGCCGACTACGCGGCGGAGCGGCTGAGCTTCAAGGACAACCAGCAGAACAGCGTGGAGTACCTCGCGATCAACCCGAAAGGCCGCGTGCCCGCGCTGGTGACCGATCGCGGCGTTTTGACCGAGACCCCGGCGATGCTCGCCTATCTCGCGCAGACCTTCCCCAAGGCGAAGCTCGCGCCGCTCGACGATCCCTTCGACTTCGCCCAGGTCCAGTCGTTCAACTCCTACCTCTGCTCGACCGTGCACATCAACCATGCCCACAAGATGCGCGGCGCACGCTGGGCGAGCGAAGAGAGCTCGTTCGCCGATATGAAGGCGATGATCCCGAAGACCATGGGCGCCTGCTTCGCCCTGATCGAGCAGAAGATGTACAAGGGCCCCTGGGTGATGGGTGAGCAATACACGATCTGCGATCCCTATCTTTACACCCTGTCGACCTGGCTCGAAGGCGACAGCGTCGACATCAACGCGACGCCCAAGATCGCCGACCATTTCAAGCGCATGTCCGACCGCCCCGCCGTGCGCAAGGTGATGGACGCGCAGAAGGCGTAGGGCTCTTCTTGTAGGGCGGGCAAAGGCGCGAAGCGCCGTGCCCATCATCTTCACTTCAAAAGGAGTGGTGGGCACGCTTCCGCCTTCGCTCTTCGAGCTACGGCGGACAAGTCGCTTTGCCCACCCTACGAAGCCTTCCGCTTCTCCAATTCCCGTCCCGTCTCCAGCATTAGCCGCCGCAACCAGATCGAGCCCGGATCCATCTGGGCGCGGGTCGGGTAGAACATGAACTGCTCGTCGATGCCGGGGTCGAGCGGCGGCGTCACCGTGACGAGACCGAGCTGCTTGGACAGCGCCGCGATCAGCCGGCGCGGCACGAAGGCGACGAGGTCGGTGCGGGCGGCGACGTGCATCGCTTCGAGATAACCCGGGACGACCAGAGCGATGTGCCGGTCGATGCCCTTGCTGCGCAGCCAAGTGTCGATCAGGTCCTCCGGCTGGCCCCGGATGATCACGCCGACATGGCGCGCGGCCAGGAACGTCTCGCGCCGCCTCAGCTTCGTGGCCATCGGATGGCCGCGCCGCACCGCCAGCGCGTCGCTGTCGGTGTAGAGCAACTGGCGGTGAAATCCCTTGAAGGCGTTGCCGATCGAGATCACGAGATCGATGGTGCGGGCGAACTCGGCGTGGAAAATCGCCGGTCCTCGCCACGGCACCACGTCGATGCGGACGTTGGGGGCGGCCTGCGTCACCTTTTCCATCAAGGGCGGCATCAACAGCTCGACCGCGAGGTCCGGCATCATCAGTCGGAATTGCCGCTCGCTGCGCGCCGCATCGAATTCATCCGATACGAACAGCCCGCGCACCTGGTCGAGCGCCTGCGCCAGCGGCGCGCGCAAGGCTTGCGCCCGCGGCGTCAACTCCATCCGCGCGCCTGTGCGTACCAAGAGCGGATCGCCAAGGATGTCGCGCAGACGCTGGAGCGCATGACTCGCCGCCGGCTGCGACAGCCCGATCCGCAATGCGGCGCGGCTGACGCTGGCCTCGCGCAGCAGCGCGTCGAGCGCGGTCAGGAGATTGAGGTCGAGCGAATTCAAATTCATGAGGCGAATAGATATCATATCCACTATCGATTTGAAGAATTTAGCACCGGCGGCGATGATTTCCGTGTTCTCACCAAAGGAGATGCCGCCATGAGCGCGAGCGCCAACAAGAAACTGATGCAGGATATCTTTGCAGCCGCCGCCAGCCCCGATCCGGCTGCGCGCGACCGTGGCTTGTTCACCGAAAGTCTTGCCGACGACGCCAAATGGATCGTGACCGGCCAGTATTCCTGGTCGCGCACCTTTTCGGGCAAACAGGCGATCCTCAACGATCTGCACGGCTATGTGCGGACCCGCCTTGTCGACCGGACGCGGACGGTCGCTCATCGCTTCATCGCCGACGGCGATATCGTCGTCATCGAAGCAAAGGGCGACAATGTCACGCCAGAAGGCGTGCGCTACGACAACGACTATTGTCTCGTGTTTCGTCTCGAGGACGGCAAGATCAAGGAGATCCGGGAATATTGCGACTCGGTGCTGACCGAGAAGGCCCTTGGTCCGTTTCCACAAACGGCCGTGAGGGCCGCGAGCTGAGCGGATCGAGCAGCGTCGCCTCCGTCGACCGGTGCCGTCCGCCGCGGTCGGCGAGGGGCGTGTTGGTCTGGCGCAGGCCGGACCAGCTGCAGCGGCCTGCATGCCGCTGCGGGCTTCTCGCTAAAACCTTGCTCACCTGCCGATAAAATCAGCAGATGTTGTACCATCCGACGGATGCGCGCGCGAAAAATTTGAAGGTTCAATTAACGAGTGTCCCCCATTGTGTCGCGGTGCAGCGTGGGTCGCGAACAACGCGACGCGCGGCTGCCAGAGTGGCCGGTGACGATCGCCGGATTAGGCCGGCCGCTCGAATTGACATGCATCTGGGTGGACAGTGGGAATGCCGAGTTTTCGTTTGCGGATCAGGGGACGCCTGTACGCAGGTTTCATGGCCTTGGTGGCGGTTGGTCTTGTGATGGCGGTGGTCGCCATCTGGAATTTGCGATCCGTCCAGGATCAGGTCGCAAAACTCTCCGCGTTGTCGGACAGCACGGCGCGCGTCCTGGAGATATCGACCCATCTTCAGGCCATCCAGCGGGCCAATCTGCGCTACATTTACGACGCCAACGAGCCTGCGATGCGGGAGGCTGCCGAGCGAGAGGCCGCGGCGACCGGGCTGTTGCAGCTGGGAGCAAAGGGCACCCTCTCGGAGGAGCGGCGGAAGCTCTACGACGATCTGATCGCCGACATCGCCAAAATGAAAAGCCTGCGCGACAGTCTCGGCGACGCCGTCAACGAGGCGCGGACCGGCAAGGCGACGCTGTTGCCGAGTGGCGAAGAGCTGACCGTCAAGATGGCCAAGCTGGTCGATGTGGCCCGTGCCGCCGCCGACGACGACACGGTGTCGCTCGTCGCGGACCTCGAGTCCCGGGTCCTGCTGGTTCGAATCGCGAACTGGCGCTTCCTCGCTCTGCGCGACGCCAACGGGCCCACCGCCTTCAGAACCAATGTCGACAGGGCGGTGCAGCGGCTGGCGGCCGTCGAAAGGAGCCCGCAGGCGGCGGACCTTCGCTCGTCTCTGACGCCTGTGAAGACCGCCCTTGGTATCTATAAATCCGCGTTTGAGACGACCTCTGCCGCGATGCTGCGGTCCGACGAGATCTACCACAAGGATCTCGCACCGCTCATCTCCGCGAGCATCGCCAAGCTCAAGGTCACGGAAACCGCCTTGAAGACCGATTACAAGGATTCGCGCACCGCGGCCGATGCTGTGATCGACGGCACGACCTCGCTGCAGGGGATCGCGGGCGGCCTCGCCGTCCTGTTCGGACTGATCGTCGCCTTCCTGACCGCCCGCAGCATCGTGGGGCCGCTGACCTCGATGACGCGTGCAATGGGGCTGCTTGCCGGCGGCAATCTCGCCGTCGAGATCCCCTCGCGCGGCAAGGTCGACGAGATCGGCGACATGGCCAAGGCGATCGACGTCTTCAAGACAAACATGATCGAGACCGAACGGCTGCGCCATGAGCAGACCGCAACCGAGGCCCGGCAGGCCGAGAGCCGCAAGGCCGACATGGCCCGGCTCGCCAGCCAGTTCGAGCAGGCGGTGGGCGAGATCGTCGATACCGTATCCTCGGCATCGCACGAGCTCGAGGGCTCGGCCGGCACCCTGACCGCGACCGCGAGGCGCGCTCAGGATCTCTCCACCGAAGTGCAATCCGCCTCCCAGGAAGCCTCGGCCAATGTGCAGGCGGTCGCCTCCGCGACCGAGGAGTTGTCCTCCTCGGTGACGGAGATCGCGCGCCAGGTGCAGGAATCGGCGCGCATAGCGGGCGAAGCCGTCGGTCAGGTGAGCAAGACCAACGCGCGCGTCAGCGAGCTCTCCAAGGCTGCAGCCCGCATCGGCGACGTGGTCGAGCTGATCAGCACCATCGCCGGCCAGACCAACCTCCTGGCGCTGAACGCCACCATCGAGGCGGCGCGCGCGGGTGAAGCCGGCCGCGGCTTCGCCGTAGTCGCCTCGGAGGTCAAGGCGCTCGCCGAGCAGACCGCGAGGGCCACCGGTGAGATCGCTCAGCAGGTCTCGGGCATCCAGACTGCGACGGAGGAGTCGGTCGGCTCGATCAGGGAAATCAGCGGCACCATCGAGCGGCTGTCGGATATCTCGTCGACGGTCGCCGCCGCCGTGGAGGAGCAGGGTGCGGCGACGCAGGAGATCTCCCGCAACGTCCAGCAGGCGGCCCAAGGCACGCAACTCGTGTCGTCCAACATCGGCGACGTGCAGCGCGGGGCGTCCGAGACCGGCTCGGCGTCTTCGCAGGTGCTCTCGGCGGCACGCTCGCTGTCGGCCGACAGCAATCGCTTGAAGCAGGAAGTCGCCAACTTCCTGAGCTCGGTCCACGCCGCCTGAGCCTCAAGAAGCAAAAGGCCACGCGCATGCGCGTGGCCTCGCATTGTGACCTGAGACGATCAGGCGACTTTCGTCGTCATGTGCTTGAACATGTTGCTGCGCGCCTCGTCGTCCATTTCCGCCTTGAAGGTGAACTTGTCCTTCAGCGCGATCGCGCGCGTCGCCGCAGGCCGCGCCGAGATCTCGTCCACCAGCCGCTTCACGTTCGGGTATCGCGCGAAGGCATCGTCGCCGAGCTTGAACGGCACCATCCGCGCCCACCCCCACAGCGCCATGTCGACGATCGAATAGCTGTCGCCGACCATATAGCGGCGGCCTTTGAGGTGGCCGTCGAGAATCTTGTAATGGCGATCGGTCTCGAACTGATAGCGGTTATGCGCGTAGTCGTGGTTCTGGTCTTTCGGCGCAAAATGCTTGAAGTGCACGGCCTGGCCCGAATACGGCCCGACGCCGGTGGCGACGAACATCAGCCATGACAGCATCTCGCCGCGAACATTGGCGGCCGGCAGGAATTTGCCGGTCTTCTCGGCGAGATACAGCAGGATGGCGTTGGAATCGAACACGATGGTGCCGTTGTCGTCGATCGCCGGCACCTTGCCGTTCGGATTGATCTTCAGGTAGTCCGGCGTGAACTGCTCGCCCGTGCGGGTGTCGATCTTCACCGGCTCGAAGGGCAGGCCGGCCTCTTCGAGATAAAGCGCGACCTTGGTCGGGTTCGGCGAACCGTTGAAATAGAATTTGAGCATCGGGCATCTCCCCTGTGTTTGTTTGCTGAGAGTGGAGTCAGCAACATGTCCGCAAGCTGCCTTGTCTTGCCTGAACCTTATCGGGGAGGGCAACCGGCGAGTTTGCCGGGCGGCGTCTGCGCGTCACGCAGATCAGCCGGCGTAACAAAGGCCGATCGCCGCCGTAATGACCATGGCCGCGCCCACGACCTCCAGGCGCAACCCGAGCCGGGTAGCGATATGCATGTCGGAGGCCCGCGCCGCGCGCTCCGATCCGCGCGCGTAGCCGTGAACGATGACGTCGTGATTGAAGCTGTCGTGGGCCTCGTTGCTGCTGGCGAGCCCGACACAGACCACGAGCACGCCGAACAAGGCGAGGCCGAAAAATCCCAGCAGCGCGATCAGGAACATCGGAAACATGCCGACCAGAAAGATCGGCAGCAGCGGCACCAGCAGCAATGTCTCGGACTGTCGTCGCATGGCTCGACCGGTCAAGACGGGGCGTAGGCGGTCAATCTAGTCCCGCCGGCCGCTGTATTCAACCAGTCTCGTCATTCCGGGGCCGCGCCAGGAGGCGCGCTCCGGGACGACGAAAGGAAGGCTACCCCGCCGCCATGCCGGCGCGGATCTCGGCGCGCAGCTCGTCGATCAGCTTAAGACCCTTCTTGGTCTCGATGTGCCAGAAGGTCCAGCCGTTGCAGGCTTGCGCGCCCTGCGCCACTGCGCCCATGCGGTGGATGGAGCCGACCTTGTCGCCGAACATGATGGCGCCGTCGGCACGCACCAGCGCGCCGAGTTTCTTCTTCGCGTCGAACAGCTTGGTGCCGGGCATGATCATGCCACGCTCGATCAGCTCGGAGAACGCCACACGCGGCGCTTCGCGCGCCGTCATGAACGGGGCGAGGCTTGCCTCCGGAAGCGGCTCGATCGCGGCGATGCGCGCTTCGGCCGCTTTCGCATAGGTCTTGTCGCGCTCGAAGCCGATATAGGAGCGGCCGAGGCGCTTTGCGACCGCGCCGGTGGTGCCGGTGCCATTGAAGGGATCGATCACGAGATCGCCGGGTTTGGAGGACGACAGCAGCACGCGCGCCAGCAGGCCTTCCGGTTTCTGCGTCGGGTGCACTTTCTTGCCGTCGGCGCCCTTGAGGCGCTCCTCGCCGGTGCAAAGCGGGATCAGCCAGTCGGACCGTGCCTGCACGTCCTCGTTGGCGGCCTTCAGCGCCTCGTAGTTGAACGTGTAGCCCTTGGCCTTCTCGTCCCGCGCGGCCCAGATCATGGTCTCGTGCGCATTGGTGAAGCGGCGGCCGCGGAAATTCGGCATCGGGTTGGTCTTGCGCCAGACGATGTCGTTCAGCAGCCAGAAGCCGAGGTCCTGCATGATCGCGCCGACGCGGAAGATGTTGTGATAGGAGCCGATCACCCAGATCGTCGCCGACGGCTTCATCGCGCGGCGGGCGGCGAGCAGCCAGGCGCGGGTGAAATCGTCATAGGCGGAGAACGAATCGAACTTGTCCCAGTCGTCGTCGACCGCATCGACATGAGATTCGTCGGGGCGCTTGAGATCGCCCTTAAGCTGGAGATTGTAGGGTGGATCGGCGAACACCAGGTCGACCGAACCAGCCTGAAGCTTCGACATCTCGGCGACGCAATCGCCGAGGACGATGCTGTGCGAAGGAGACTCAAAATTTGTGCGGGGCGCCCTTGCAGACGCCCCGCGACGCGACTCTACCATGACTCAAGAACTCTGACTCAGGCGACGCTGTCGGCGACGCGGGACCAAACAACCGACTGACCGTTACATTGAAGCGGCAAAGTAAAAATCGACTTAACCCGTGGCTTTCGTGAACAGCCCTCACATCGCGCCTTGCACGCGGCTCGCTCCGCGCATTCTCCATGTTTTGCAGTGTATTTCGCGTTTCTTCGCGTTGCGGCTGTGATCGGAGCGCAAAAAGACTCAAAATTCCTCTCGGAAAAAATTGCTCGATGCCCGGAAAAAATTGCTGGCATTGCCATGCTGTCGCACTAGGCAATAATTGCCGAGCGGGATATTGATTAACGCAACGGAAACGTATGTGGCGCGTTGAGCTTTCGCGCTTTCGCGCCGAATTGAGCTAGGACCGAGGGAAGCCGCCATGCGCTACGATGATTTCCGCCGCAGCGACGACATCGAGGATCGTCGCGACGATGGTGGCGGCGGCGGTGGAGGAGGCGGGTTCGGCCTCCCCATGGGCGGCGGCGGGCTTGGGATCGGTACCATCATCGTGCTCGGCCTGGTCGGCTACGCCTTCGGCATCGATCCGCGCATCCTGATCGGCGGCGCCGAGATACTCACCGGCGGCGGCCAGGCGCCGTCCTACCAGACCGATCGCCAATCGTCGTCCAACGCCAAGCGCGGCGCGCCGACCGACGAGATGGGCAGCATGATCTCCGGCATCCTCGGCGAGATCGACGATCGCTGGAGCGAGATCTTCCAGGCCTCCGGCCAGTCCTTTACCGGTCCAAAGGTCGTGCTGTTCCGCAACGTCACCAATGGCGGGCGCTGCGGCCGGGCGGAGTCGGCGATGGGACCGTTCTATTGTCCGCCCGACAGGACCATCTTCCTCGACACCGGTTTCTTCCGAGAGGTCGAGACGCGTTTTCGCGGCTGCTCCGGCAAGTCGGCCTGTAACTTCACCACCGCCTACATCATCGCCCATGAGGCCGGCCATCACATCCAGAACCTGCTCGGCATCATTCCGCGCGTGACGCGGCTGCAGCAGCAGGCCGGCAGCAAGGCGGAGGCCAATGCGCTGCAGGTGAAGGTCGAATTGCAGGCCGACTGCCTGTCCGGTGTCTGGGTCAATCGCGAGGCGAAGAAGCGGCCGAACTTCCTGGAGCCGGGCGACATCGACGCCGCACTCACCACGGCGAGCGCGATCGGCGACGACACGCTGCAGCGCCAGTCCACAGGCCGCGTCGTGCCCGATTCCTTCACCCACGGCTCGGCGGCGCAACGCAAACAATGGTTCATGACCGGCTACCAGCAGGGCACCGTCCAGGCCTGCAACACGTTTGGGGGCGGACAGTAGGGGTTATCCGTCATCCTGAGGTGCTCGCCAATTGGCGAGCCTCGAAGGATGGCGAGCCCGTGGCCCATCCTTCGAGGGCGCAAGAGCGCGCACCTCAGGATGACGTCTGTGGTCTGTGAAGAAGGTGCGTTGCAATGACCTCCATCGACGAAACAAAACAGTTCGTCCCGCTCAACATCGCGGTGCTCACCGTGTCGGACACGCGCGCGCTGGCGGATGATAAATCCGGCCAGACCCTGGCCGACCGTCTCACCGCTGCCGGCCATCATCTCGCCGCGCGCGAGATCGTCACCGATGACGTCGAGGCGATCCGCACCGTCATCCGCCGCTGGATTGCGGACGCAGGTGTCGACGTCGTCATCACCACCGGCGGCACCGGTTTCACCGGGCGCGACGTCACGCCGGAGGCGATCGAGCCCTTGTTCGAGAAGCGCATGGACGGTTTCTCGATCTCATTCCACATGCTGAGCCACGCCAAGATCGGAACGTCGACGATCCAGAGCCGCGCCACGGCCGGCGTCGCGGGCGCAACCTACATCTTCTGCCTCCCAGGTTCGCCCGGTGCCTGCCGCGACGGCTGGGACGGCATCCTCAAAGCCCAGCTCGACTACCGCACGCGCCCCTGCAATTTCGTCGAGATCATGCCGCGGCTGGACGAGCACCTGCGCCGGCCGAAGGCCCAGGGCGCGACGGTGTAGTTGGACATTTCTTCTCCGCTCATGTCGGCCGAAGCTTTAGCGAAGGCGGATGCGGGAAAGGTGGCATAGGCCGCCTTCGGCCGCCCGTCCTTAAAGAATGCCGAAGCGAAGCTTGGGTATCTATCGGCACGGAGTGCTCGGAGACATACCCCTCGCCCTAGTGAGTGTGCGTCTGGCAGCATCGCTGCCCTCTCCCACAAGGGGCGAGGGCGCATACATGCGCCTCTCGCTCGTTGCGAGAGTTCTACAGATCCCGCTCCCACGTTTCCCCAATCAGATCCTGCCCGAAGCTGTGATGCGGCTCGCTCTTCACGAGCTTGAAGCCTGCGCTTTGATAGATGCCACGCGCGGCGACCAGGATGCTTTGCGTCCACAGCGTCATCTTGCTGTAGCCCCTCTCGCGCGCACCCTGGATGCATTGGTCGACCAGCGCGCGGCCGACACCGAGTCCCCGCGCTTTCTTTTCCACCTGCAACAGGCGCAGCTTGGCGATCTGGTCCGTGGCCTTGACCAGAAAGATAGAGCCGACCGGCTCTCCGCCCACTTCCGCAATCCAGCAGTGCTCGCGGGCGGCGTCATAGTTCTTGATGAACTGTGCGCAGATCTCGGCGACCAGGGCCTCGTAGCTGATATCCCAGTTGTAGTCGGCCGCATAGGCGGCGGCCTGCCGGGAGATGACCCAGCCCATGTCGCCGACGCGATGGCTGCGCAGCATGAAAGCCGCGGGGTGGCTTCGATGCTCCAGCACGGCCTCGATGGTCGCCATAGCCTGCGTGAGCCGCGTTGCATCGCTGGTCGAAAGCTGAGCCAGCATTGCGGCGACCTCATTTTGCGAGCCCAGGTTCAGCTTGGCAAAGGCCTGGCGCCCCTTGGCGGTGAGGCTGAGCTGGTATTGCCTGCGATCCGCGGGCAGGGCCCTGCGGGTGATCAGGCCCTTTTCGTCGAAGCTTTGCACGATCCGGCTGAGATAGCCGGGGTCGAGGCCAAGCTCGTTGCCGATCTCCTTGGCGGCAAGGTCGTCCCGTTGCGCGAGCTCGTAGAGCACGCGGGCCTCGCTGAGCGAGAACGGGCTCTTGCCAAGGTGCTGGTCGAGCACGCCAAGCTTGCGGGTGTAGAAGCGGTTGAAGGCGCGGACCGCTGCGATGTGGTCGTCGGTAGGATTGAACGACATGGGTCACCTCCGATGTTTGCCATTGTCAAATAATTATTTGACCTTGGCAAGTATCGAGGTGCCTCAGCCGACCATGACGATCCGGCTGCGCAGCATGATCCGCGACGAGCGGCCGAGCCGCCGGAGCAGCCGTGCCTCGGAGTGGCGGGCTTGGGGCGGGTAGCCGCCAATGCGGTCGTAGTGATCACGCGCGATCAAAAGTCCCTGATCGCCGAAGGGACCGACGAGCTTGCGCATCAGGGCCCGGAGGATGTGGCGGAAGCCGGCATCGGCGTAGGGCGAGCGCGCATAGCGGAAGACGGCCGCACGATCCCGGCCGCTGGTCGAGACGGACTGGATGAACTGGGTGGTTTCCTCGATCCAGCCGGTTTCCAGCACGGCGCCCGCGGGCAGGAACATCAGCCAGGACGAACGGGCCTGGAGTGCGCCGGCGGCGAGCGCGGCGCCTTGAGTGGATCCTTCGAAGCCGATGAAACGGCAGCCCGCGACGTCGGCAACGCGCTCGATGACGCCATTGCGGGTGCCGTCGACCAGGAGCACTTCCCGGATGACGCCTGCGGCGGCACCGGGTACCAGCGCGGCCAGAGTTGCGACGGCCGTCTGCTCGACGCCTTCGGTCGGAATGATGACGCTCAGCATGATGGAAGCTTCACTGTCCACACTTCGGGAGAAGCGTAGCTCATTATGAGGGCGTCATAAAACATGGCGCTGCCGAGTGCAACTTTCCGGCCGCGCCTCGGCAGACGATGGTAAACCGCTGCAGCCCTCGCATCCAAATATGTCCCGTACGGGGCGGCGATATTGCCGAATGTGTCGCCCCAGCCTGTCCTGTCCGTATTAATCCGGAGGTGAGCCGCAATATTGCGCGGCGCGCCGGCCGTTCGCAATCATGCAAGAGGAGGATGCGATAGCGGACGAGCGCGAGGACGGGAAAACGTGCAACCACGCTGCTGACGAGGGCTTCGAATGAACGCCGGTCAACTCGCTGTTCGCAGCACCGCCGCACAATGTCGTGCGATCATCAGTTCCTCATTCGTTGGAATGACGAAGACATCGACTGCGCTATCGCCATCGTTGATGCGCTCGCGCGCCGCATCATTCGCAGCGGCATCGATGCGCACGCCGAGCCAGTCGAGACGCTCACCGATCGCGCTGCGGATTTCGCTGGCATGCTCGCCGATGCCGCCGGTGAAGACCAGGCAGTCTAGCCCTGCAAGCGTTGTCGCCATCGCCGCCACCTCCTGCGCGGCGCGGAAGGTGAAGAGCTCGACCGCCTCCCGCGCCGCAGCTTCGCGGCTCGCAAGCAGCATGCGCATATCCGACGCGATGCCGGAGACGCCGAGCAGGCCCGATTCGTGGTAGAGCAGGTGCTGGACATCTTCGACCGACATCTTCTCGTGCTGTTGCAGATAGAGCAGCACGCCCGGGTCGAGCCTGCCGCAGCGCGTGCCCATCACCAGCCCGTCGAGCGGCGTCAGTCCCATCGTGGTGTCGATGCTGCGGCCGTCGCGCAAGCCGCACAGGCTCGCGCCGTTGCCGAGATGCGCGATCACAGTGCGCTTCGCCACGAGCTGCGGCGCGATTCGGGCGAGCCGTCCCGCGACATATTCGAACGAGAGGCCATGAAATCCGTAGCGCCGGATGCCGCGCTCTTCATAACGTCGCGGAATGGCGAAGCGGCTGGCGGGCGGCGCAATGCCGTGGTGGAAAGCGGTATCGAAGCAGGCGATCTGCGTCAGGTCGGGCCTGATCGCCGTGATAGTGCGGACCGGAGCCAGGCAGCGCGGCTGGTGCAGGGGCGCCAGCGGCGTCAGCGCTTGCAGCTTTGCGGTGACATCCTCCGTCAGCTCGACCGGAGCGGAATAGTCCGGACCGCCATGGACGACGCGATGGCCGACGGCGCGCAAGCGATGGTCGCCGAAACGATCCTCGATGAAGCCGAGCACGTCGGCGAACAGATGATCGCTGGCCGCATCCGATGCTTCCCTCCGTTTCTCGAACAGGTCTTCGCCCGCGGGACTCTTCACGACGAGCCGCGGCTTCGTCTCGTGCTCGTCAAGCAGGCCCTTGCAGAGCAGGGCGGGCTCGGCCGCCGAGATATCGAACAGGCCGAATTTGATGCTCGACGATCCCGAGTTGAGAACGAGAACCGTGTTCGACATGGCTCTCCTCAGTCGCCTGCCTCTGCCGGCGTGTTGCCGCCGGCGCTGTTCTGCCAGACCCATTCCTGGATTTCCGGCATGTCCTCGCCGTGTTCGCGCACATAGCGCGAATGCTCGATCAGCTTGTCGCGGAATTGCTGCTTCACCTGCGCCGCCCTGGTCGCGAGCCCCGGCACGCGCTCGATCGCCTCGATCGCGAGGTGATAGCGGTCGAGCTCGTTGAGCACGACCATGTCGAACGGCGTCGTCGTGGTGCCTTCCTCGGCAAAGCCGCGGACGTGCATGCCGGCGTGGTTGGTGCGGTTATAGGTCAACCGGTGGATCAGATAAGGATAGCCGTGATAGGCGAAGATCACCGGCTTGTCGCGCGTGAACAGGCCGTCGAAGTCGCGGTCGGACAAGCCGTGCGGGTGCTGCTCCCTGGGTTGCAGCGTCATGAGGTCGACGACGTTGACGACGCGGATCTTCAGCTCGGGCAGCGCCTTGCGCAGCAGGTCGACGGCAGCGAGCGTTTCCAGTGTCGGCACGTCGCCGGCGCAGGCCATCACGACACCGGGCTCGCCATTCGCATCTTCCGTGCCGGCCCAGCTCCAGATGCCGATGCCGGCGGCGCAATGCGTGGCTGCCTCCTGCATCGACAGCCATTGCGGCGCCGGCTGCTTGCCGGCGACGATGACGTTGATGCGGTCATAGGTGCGCAGGCAGTGATCGGCGATCCACAGCAGCGTGTTGGCATCCGGCGGGAAGTAGATGCGGACGATGTCGGCCTTCTTGTTGGCGACGAGATCGACGAAACCGGGATCCTGATGGCTGAAGCCGTTGTGGTCCTGACGCCAGACATGCGAGGTGAGCAGATAGTTGAGCGAGGCGATCGGTCGCCGCCACGGCAGATGCCGGGTCACCTTCAGCCATTTGGCGTGCTGGTTGAACATGGAATCCACGATGTGGATGAACGCCTCGTAGCAGGAGAAGAAGCCGTGCCGGCCCGTGAGCAGGTAACCCTCTAACCAGCCCTGGCAGAGATGCTCGCTCAGGACTTCCATCACGCGTCCGTCCTGGGCGAGATGCACGTCGTAAGGTTTTGTCGGCTCCATCCAGACGCGTTCGGTGGCCTCGAACACCGCATCGAGCCGGTTCGACGCAGTCTCGTCCGGGCCCATGATGCGGAAGTTGCGGGCCTCGGTGTTGAGGCGGATGACGTCGCGCAGGAATTTCCCGAGCTCGCGGGTTGCCTCCGCCACGACGCCGCCCGGCTGCGCTACTTCGACGGCGAAACTGCGGAAGTCCGGCAGCTTCAGCTCCTTCTTCAGAAGGCCGCCATTGGCGTGCGGATTGGCGCCCATGCGGCGATTGCCTTCGGGCGCGAGCGCCTGGAGCTCGGCAATGAGCGCGCCGTTCGCGTCGAACAGCTTTTCCGGCTCGTAGCTGCGCATCCAGTCTTCGAGAATCTTCAGATGCGCCGGGTTCTCGCGACAGTTCGCGACGGGCACCTGATGCGCCCGCCAAAAGCCCTCCACCTTCTTGCCGTCGACTTCCTTGGGGCCGGTCCAGCCCTTCGGGCTGCGCAGCACGATCATCGGCCAGCGCGGACGTTCGACGCTCTTGCGGCCGTCGCGGGCGTGCTGCTGGATCGACCGGATGCTGACGAGCGCGACGTCGAGCGCGTCTGCCATGGCCCGGTGCATCAATTTGGGATCGTCGCCCTCGACGAACAGCGGCTCGTGGCCGAGCCCGCGGAAGAGATCGCGGATCTCGTCGTCGCGCATCCGGCCGAGCACGGTCGGATTGGCAATCTTGTAACCGTTGAGATGCAGGATCGGCAGCACCGCGCCGTCATGCGCAGGATTGAGGAATTTGTTGGAGTGCCAGGACGCGGCGAGCGGGCCGGTCTCGGCCTCGCCGTCACCGACGACACAGGCGACGATCAGGTCGGGATTGTCGAAGGCCGCGCCATAGGCATGCACCAGCGCGTAACCGAGCTCACCGCCTTCGTGGATCGAGCCCGGCGTTTCCGGCGCCGCGTGACTCGGGATGCCGCCGGGGAAGGAGAATTGCCTGAACAGCTTGCGCAACCCCTCGGTATCGCGCGCGATATCGGGATAGAGCTCGCTGTAGCTGCCTTCGAGATAGGTGTTGGCGACCATGCCGGGGCCGCCGTGCCCGGGACCGCAGACATAGATCACGTTCAGGTCCAGCGCGCGGATGACGCGGTTGAGATGGGCATAAATGAAGTTCAAACCGGGCGTCGTGCCCCAATGGCCGAGCAAACGCGGCTTGATGTGCTCGGGCCGTAAGGGCTCGCGCAGCAGCGGATTGTCGAGGAGATAGATTTGCCCAACGGAGAGATAGTTCGCGGCGCGCCAATAGCGGTCGAGCAGATCGAGGTTGCTGCTCGCTGCGGCCAATTGTTGTTGATTTGTCATGTTCTTGCCGACCTTCACCCAACGATCGTCATCAACCATGTTCCGCGACGATCGATCCCTCCCGTGATCAAACGGAATCGTGGTCACGCTGGTGTTGCGTGAAGTCAAAAACCCCCGCCCGAAATTTGGGCAGCTCGACTGTGCATGGGGTTGTTTTCACGTTTTTTGTTTGTGTTCTTGATTTGTTCCTTTGACATGCTATCTTGGCTTCATGAGTCCAGCATCCTCTCATGCTCTCAAGCACCCGCCGGTCACGGCGCCCTCCGAGCCGGCGGGTGCGCCTTCTGACTTCCCTGAGCTGGCGGTCGCCATCGACCGCCAGCGCAGGCGAGGCCGGGGCGCGCAGTCCAACGCCAGCGGCCGGTTTGAGGCCGAGGCGCGCGTCGCATTCGACGATGGCTGGCAGAGCCTTGAAGAACTGCCCCCGTTCAAGACCACGGTCGGGATCGACACCTCGCGCAAGGTGATCACCCGCAACGAATCTCCCGACATCGGCTTCGATCGTTCGATCAATCCCTACCGCGGTTGCGAGCACGGCTGCGTCTATTGCTTCGCGCGGCCGACGCATGCCTATCTTGGCCTGTCGCCGGGGCTCGACTTTGAGTCGAAGCTGTTCGTGAAGCCCGAGGCGCCGGCGTTGCTCGAGAAGGAGCTTGCGGCGCCGGGCTACGAGCCGCGGATGATCGCGATCGGCACCAACACCGATCCCTATCAGCCGATCGAGCGCGAGCGCAAAATCATGCGCGGCATTCTGGAGGTGCTGGAGCGCGCCGGCCATCCCGTCGGGATCGTCACCAAGTCGGCGCTGGTCGTGCGCGACATCGACATTCTCGCGCGAATGGCCAAACGCAACCTCGCCAAGGTCGGGATCTCCGTGACCTCGCTCGATCCGAAACTAGCGCGCACCATGGAGCCGCGGGCGTCCACGCCGCCGAAGCGGCTGGAGGCACTGAAGCAGCTTTCCGAGGCTGGCATTCCGACCACCGTCATGGTCGCGCCCGTGATCCCCGCGCTGAACGATTCCGAGATCGAGCGCATCCTGGATGCCGCCGCCCATGCCGGCGTCAAGGAGGCCTCCTACGTGTTGCTGCGGTTGCCGCTCGAGGTGCGCGATCTCTTTCGGGAATGGCTGATGGCGAACTATCCGGACCGGTATCGCCACGTCTTCACGCTGATCCGCGACATGCGCGGCGGCCGTGACTACGATGCGAAATGGGGCGAGCGCATGAAGGGCACCGGCCCGATGGCCTGGACCATCGGCCGCCGCTTCGAGATCGCTTGCGACAGGCTCGGGCTGAACAAACGGCGCGCCAAGCTGACGACGGATCATTTTGCCAAGCCGAAGCGGAACGGCGATCAGCTCAGCCTGTTCTGAGGGACGAAGTGAGAGAGGCGTCTATGAGTAAGGAACCGCCAGCTCCTATCCCGCGGCTGACCGTCATCACGCTGGGCGTGAACGACATCCGCGCCAGCATTGCCTTTTACGACGCGCTCGGTTTCTCGCGCCGGCTCAAGGTAACCGGCGAGACCGTTGCGTTCTATGACACCGGCGGTCCGGTGCTCGCGTTGTTTCCCTGGGATCAACTCGCGGTCGACGCCAAATTGCCTGATCATCCGAGGCCATCGACGTTCCGCGGCATGACGCTCGCCTGGAATTGCCGCGCGCGTGAGGAGGTGGATGCGGTGCTGGTCTTCGCCGTCAGCAAGGGAGCCGCGTTGCTGAAGGCAGCACATGAGACCGACTACGGCGGCTATTCCGGCTATTTCGCCGATCCTGACGGCCATCCCTGGGAGGTCGTGGTCGCGCCCGGCATCGACGTCGGCGAGGACCGGCGGGTGCATCTGGCGGAATAGGGCGGCTGGCTTGAATAACGGGAATTGTTCGAGGTTCCCGATTGCGCAGGCCATGCCGCTTGCGCACGATCCCGGCCATGATTCGGGATCAATCCGCAAAGAAGCCGGCCAAAGGCGCGCCCAAAAAGGCTGCGCCTAAGAGCGAGAAGGCTGCGCCTGAGAACAAGAAAGCTGCGCCCAAAAAAATCGCCAAGGCGCTGGCCGGCACAAAGAGCGCCATCATCGTTGCCCCAAGCTTCCGCCGTGAGCGCGCGCTGATCAAGCGCGGCGTTTGGCCGGTAGCGGGCTGCGATGAGGCGGGCCGCGGGCCACTGGCCGGTCCGGTGGTGGCGGCGGCGGTGATTCTCGATCCCGACCGCATCCCGCGCGGCATCGACGATTCCAAGCGCCTGACGGCCGAGGAGCGCGAAAGGCTGTTCGGCAAGATCTGCGCGACCGCCCAGGTCTCGGTGGCCGTCGCCTCGCGCTCCCGCATCGACCGCGACAACATCCTGCGCGCCTCGCTGTGGGCGCTGAAGCGCGCCGTGGTGGCGCTGCCCCAGCAGCCGCGGCACGTCTTCGTCGACGGCCGCGACCGGCTCGACACGGAATGCGATTGCGAGGCCGTGATCGGCGGCGACGGCATCGTCCTGTCGATCGCAGCGGCCTCGATCATCGCCAAGGTAACGCGGGACCGCCTGATGTGCGCGTTGGCGCAGGACTGTCCCGGCTACGGTTTCGAGCAGCATAAGGGCTACGCCGTGCCCGAGCACCTCGACGCGCTCAACCGCCTCGGTCCCACCGTCCACCACCGCAGCTTCTTCGCCCCCGTCGCCGCCGCACGCGCCAAGCACATGCCCTGGACGGTCGAGCCGGCGCAGGATCTGTTTGCGGTGACCGAGATCGAGCTGCAGGTGGACGCGAGCCTGGAAGTCGACGCGTCGGCAAATCTCTAGACGAGACTCAGTTGCCACGACGCGTCACGCCCTTTATCAAAACAGTCGTGAGCGAATAGGGCCGGCTTCACGGGTTGGCTGCATCTTTCGGACGTTGCATGCGGTTTACCTCCCTGGTCATCGAGCTCATTCGCGCGCGGCCGCGGCTGATCGTCTGGATCGCCGTGCTGCTCCAGGCCGCGATGTGGCTGTTCGTGGCGCTGGTGTTTTATCGCAGCCCGCCCGGCAGTCTCGCGACCCTGCTGGCCTTCGGCCGCGAATACCAGGTCGGCACCGATCTCGGGCCGCCCTTGCCGGTCTGGCTCGCCGACATCGCCTATCGCGCTGCCGGCGGCCACCTGTTCGGTGTCTACGTGCTGGCCGAGCTCTGCGGGATCGCGACGTTGATCACGCTCTATCATCTGTCCCGCGCGGTGGTCGGCCCCCAGCAGGCAGTGCTGGCCGTGCTGCTGACCATGACGCTGCTGGCCTTCTCCTCGCCCACACTCGACTTCGGCCCTCTGGTGCTGGCGCGACCGCTCTGGGCGCTGCTGCTGCTGCATTCCTGGCAGATCATCGGACAGCGCCGCGGCAACGCCTGGTTTGCCTGGTCGATCGAGGCCGGCCTCTTGCTGTTGACGACGCCGGCTGCGATCTTCCTGCTGCTGCTGATCGTCGTCTTCGCGCTCGCAACCGCGGACGGCCGCCGCACGTTGCGTGCCTTCGACCCGCTGTTTGCGCTGGTGGTCGTCGCCGTGCTGGCATTGCCCTATGCCGTCTGGCTGACGCGCGCCGAGGCGCTCGTCCTGCCGGCCCTGCCTGAGGTCGCCCAGCTCAATGCCCGTGCGCTGCACGCGGCCTGGCTGCTCGGGGGGCTCCTGCTCGGTGCGGCGGCGATCCCGGCGCTGACCGTCCTCAACACCGGCCTGTTCGTGCCCAAGAGCGAGGAGGCGCCGATCATCTACCGCCCGCCGGTCGAGCCGCTCGCACGTAATTTCGTCTATTTCTTCGCGCTGGCGCCGGCGCTCGGCGCGGTGCTGATCTCCGGCCTGCTGGGCCTCGACGCCGTCGTCGGCGGCGCCGGCGTCGTGCTGGTGTTGTCGGGGCTTGCCGTGGTCGTGGGGGCCGGCGATCTCATCGCGATGCGCCGCGCGAGGATGCTGCGGATGGTCTGGGCGGCTGCCGTCGTGGCGCCCGCAATCGGCGTCGTGCTCGCCGTCCTGCTGCTGCCGTGGACCGGTGCCAACGAGATCGCGACCTCGATGCCGGCCCGCGCGATTTCGGACTTCTTCGACGAGAGCTTTGCCCGCCGCACCAATCATCGCCTGCGCGCGGTCGCCGGCGAGACCCAGCTTGCGAGCTTGATCACGCTGCATTCCGGCCGGCCGCATCTCTTCATCGATGCCGAGCCCGCGCGTACACCCTGGATCAATCAAGCCAAATTCAGCGAGACCGGCGGCGTCGTGGTCTGGCGCGCTTCCGATACCGCCGGCACGCCGCCGCCGGACATCCTCGCGCGCTTTCCCGGCATCGTGCCGGAAGTCCCGCGCGCCTTCGAATGGCTGGTGACCGGACGCCAGCAACTCCTGCGCATCGGCTGGGCCATCGTGCGGCCGAAGGGGACTTAGTTGCTCGCTCTTTCGGTGGTCATTGCGAGGAGCCCTTGCGACGAAGCAATCCACAGCCCCTCCGCGGAAAGATTCTGGATTGCTTCGCTGCGCCCGCAATGACGGCGAAAGGCTGTACGGCCCCTCACGCCTCCGCCAGCACCTTCGCGATCGCGCGCAGATCCTGCCAGGCCAGCCGCTTGTACGACGGCGAGCGCAACAGATAGGCGGGATGGAAGGTCGGCAGCGCGCGAATGGTGCGCCCGCCCGTCTCGTAGTCGAACCAGCGGCCGCGGGTACGCATGATGCCTTCGCGGGTCGACAGCAGCGTCTGCGTCGAGGGATTGCCGAGTGTCACCAGCACCTCCGGATTCACCAGCTCGATCTGGCGCTGGATGAACGGCAGGCAGATTTGCGTCTCCTGCGGCGTCGGCGTGCGGTTGCCGGGCGGCCGCCAGGGAATCACGTTGGCGATGTAGGCCGTGGTGCGGTTGAGGCCTATGGCTCCTATCATCAAATCGAGCAGCTTGCCGCTGCGCCCGACGAAGGGCAGCCCCTCGATGTCCTCGTCGCGGCCCGGTGCCTCGCCGACGAACATGATGCGTGCCTGCGGATTGCCGTCGGCGAAAACCAAACGTGTCGCCGTGTGCTTCAGCGCGCAGCCGTCAAAGCTCTGCATCAGCTCGCGCAGCGCCTCCAAGCTTGGCGCGGTGCGTGCGGCCTCGCGCGCCGAGGCGATCGCGATGTCGGGCGCAGGTGCCGCCTCGCCGCGCATCACCGCGGGCGCGGCGACCGGCCGTGGGGCCTCGACTGGAGGTGGCGCGCGCGGGGCCGGAGGTGGAACATCCAATTCCGCCAGGCGGTCGATCGGTTCCTCCGCGAGCGTGCAATCGACTCCGGCCTCCAGATAGAAGGCGAGCAGCTCTCGGACCGTGGGTGCGGGTTCTGGGATCATCGGAAAGTCTGACTATTAGTCCAGTTTGGGGCGCCTTGCACCCCGGCGAAACGCATTTCCGAGGTTGTCCTACCCGGAAAAATCGGAAACAAGAGGGCGCAATCGACCAAGGACCGTCTCAAGGGCTGAGATCAGATGAGCACCGAAGAACTTCCCCCGCGCGAATCCATGGAATTCGACGTCGTCATCGTCGGCGCCGGTCCCTCGGGCCTGGCTGCGGCGATCCGGCTGAAGCAGATCAATGCCGATCTCAATGTCGTGGTGGTGGAGAAGGGCTCCGAGGTCGGTGCGCATATTCTCTCCGGCGCCGTGATCGATCCGGCCGGGCTCGACAAGCTGATCCCGGACTGGCGCGAGGATTCCGATTGTCCGCTCAAGACGCAGGTCAAGGACGACCGCTTCTTCTGGTTCACCGAGACCAGCGCGATCAAGCTGCCGAACTTCATCATGCCGCCGCTGATGGACAATCATCACTGCTATATCGGCTCGCTCGGCAATGTCTGCCGCTGGCTGGCGCGCAAAGCGGAAGCGCTAGGCGTCGAGATCTATCCCGGTTTTGCCGCGGCCGAAGTGCTCTATGACGACAATGGCGCGGTGCGCGGCATCGCCACCGGCGACATGGGGATCGGCCGGGACGGCAAGCCGAAGGACTCCTTTACCCGTGGCATGGAATTGCTCGGCAAGTACACGCTGTTCGCCGAAGGTGCGCGCGGCAGCCTGACCAAGCAGCTGATCTCGAAATACGCGCTCGACACCAAAAGTGAGCCGCCGAAATTTGGCATCGGGCTCAAGGAAGTCTGGCAGATCGATCCGGCCAAGCATCAGAAGGGCCTCGTGCAGCACGCGGTTGGCTGGCCCTTGAACAACAACACCGGCGGCGGCCTGTTCTTCTACCATTATGACGAGAACCTGGTGTCGATCGGTTTCGTCGTTCATCTCAACTACAACGACCCCTATTTGTCGCCATTCGACGAATTCCAGCGCGTCAAGAACCATCCGGCCGTCCGCGCGACGCTTGAAGGCGGCAAGCGGCTGGCTTACGGCGCGCGCGCCATCACCGAAGGCGGGTACCAGTCGGTGCCGCGGCTGAGCTTCCCGGGCGGTGCGCTAATCGGCTGCGCGGCCGGCTTCGTCAACGTGCCCCGGATCAAGGGCGTGCACAATGCCATGGGCACCGGCATGCTCGCGGCCGAACATGTTAACGTGGCTCTCGCTGCGGGCCGCGCCAATGATGAGCTGGTCGAATACGAGAACGGTTGGCGCGATTCCGTCGTCGGTAAGGACCTCTATCCTGTCCGCAATGCCAAGCCGTTGTTGTCGAAGTTCGGCACCTTCATCGGCGCCGGGCTCGGCATCTTCGACATGTGGTGCAACACGCTGTTCGGCGGCTCGCTATTTGGCACCCAGTCGCACGCGAAGCCCGATCGCGCGACGCTCGATCCGGCCAAGACCCACGCGCCGAGAACCTACCCGAAGCCGGACGGCAAGATTTCCTTCGACAAGCTCTCGTCGGTGTTCCTGTCCAATACCAATCATGAGGAGGACCAGCCGGTCCATCTCAAGGTCACGGACATGAACCTCCAGAAGACCTCCGAGCACGACGTGTTTGCCGGTCCCTCGAATCGCTATTGCCCGGCCGGCGTCTATGAGTGGATCGAGGAAGGTTCGGGCCCGCGCTTCCAGATCAATGCCCAGAACTGCGTTCACTGCAAAACCTGCGACGTGAAGGACCCCAACGGCAACATCACCTGGGTTCCCCCGGAGGGCGGCGGCGGTCCGAACTACGAGGCCATGTAGGCTGGGGTCAGCAAGTCACGATCCATGTGACCGAGGCCAATGTGACCAGAGTTGCGTGATCTTCGCCCTGTGACGCACGTTCGCGTGAGAACCCGGCCGCGGTCCCCGTGGTCACGATAAGGCCATACTGGCGGCGTCTTGGGGCGCTCTTGACGGGTCACTTGGCCGGTTTGTGCCGTGCGGAGGGGATCGCCCGGCCCGAATCCTTGCGGTGAAGCGCCAAAAGCGGCATTGTCGGCCTGACGGTTCCGGGTCCCCATGCCACCGGCCGCGTTCGCTTGCGATACGGCCTTCTGCAAACCCAGGCACTACCAACTCAAGGCGAGCCCCGATGCTTTCAAATCGTTTCAACCGTTGGACTGTTGCCGCCATTGCCCTCATGGGCTCAGCGATGGCGACGGTCCCCGGCGCGGTCCGGGCGCAGACGCCGGACCATCCGTCCGACACGGCGGCGCAGTTTCCGACCCGAAACGATCTGAAGGCGCTGACCACCTCCGGCAGCTATCTCGCCGCCCGCCACGCCAGCGTCGAGCGCGACGCGGCCTCCGCCGCTGCATTCTATCGCTCGGCCCTGCGCACCGACCCCAAGAACAACGAGCTGCTCGACCGCGCCTTCATCTCCTCGGTCGCCGACGGTGACATCGACGAGGCTGTCAAGCTCGCCGAGCGCATCCTGACCATCGACAAGACCAACCGCGTTGCACGGCTCGTCGTTGGCGTGCACGATCTCAAGTTCAAGAAGTACGCGACCGCGCAGACCAACATCAACCAGTCGATCCGCGGTCCGATCACCGATCTCGTCGCCACGCTGCTGTCGGGCTGGGCCGCCTATGGTGCGGGGGATGCCAAGGGCGGCGTCGCCACCATCGACAAGCTGGCCGGTCCTGAATGGTATCCGCTGTTCAAGGATCTCCATGCCGGCATGATCCTCGAACTCGCCGGCAAGGAGAAAGACGCTGGCACCCGGTTCGAGCGTGCCTACAAGCTCGACGATTCCATGTTGCGTGTCACCGAGGCCTATGCGCGCTGGCTATCTCGCAACAAGGACTCGGCCGCCGCGACCACGGTCTACCAGGCTTTCGACAAGAAGCTCGCCCGCCATCCGCTGATCGTGGAAGGGTTGCGCGACACCAAGGCCGGCAAGAAGATGCCGCCGCTGGTCGATAGCGCGCAAGCCGGCGCCGCAGAAGCACTCTACGGCATCGGCGCCACACTGACCCGCCGCGGCGGCGAGGATCTGGCGCTGGTCTACCTCCAGCTCTCGCTCTACCTGCAGCCCACCCATCCCCTGGCGCTGCTCTCGCTCGCCGATCTCTATGAATCGGTGAAGCGGCCGCAGATGGCGATCAAGGTCTACGAGCGGGTGCCGTCGTCCTCTCCACTCAAGCGCAACGCCCAAATCCAGCTCGCCATCGATCTGGATTCCGCCGACCGCACCGACGAGGCGATCAAGATCCTCAAGGGCGTCACCACTGAGGATCCCAAGGATCTCGAAGCCATCATGGCGCTCGGCAACATCGAGCGCGGCCGCAAGAAGTTCGGCGAATGCGGCGCGACCTATTCGCAAGGCGTCGACGTGCTGCCGGCCGGCAACGATAAGGCCAACAGCGTCTGGTATTATTATCGCGGCATCTGCGAGGAGCGCTCCAAGCAGTGGGGCAAGGCCGAAGCCGACATGAAGAAGGCGCTCGAGCTGCAACCCGACCAGCCGCACGTCCTCAACTATCTCGGCTATTCCTGGATTGACCAGGGCATCAATCTCGACGAAGGCATGAAGATGATCAAGCGGGCAGTCGAGCAGCGCCCGGATGACGGCTACATCGTCGACTCCCTTGGCTGGGCCTATTACCGCATCGGCAATTACGAGGACGCGGTGAAGAACCTCGAGCGCGCCATTGATCTCAAGCCCGAGGATCCCACTATCAACGATCACCTTGGCGACGCCTATTGGCGCGTCGGCCGCACGCTGGAAGCCAAGTTCCAGTGGGCCCACGCCCGCGATCTCAAGCCCGAAGCGGATGAGCTTCCGAAGATCGAGGCCAAGATTGCAAACGGTATGACCGACGACAATTCGAACTCCTCGGCTGCGCAGGCGGAGAAGGAGAAGAAGAAGGACGACGGCAAGGGCGGCTGAGTGAGTTGAAGTTGGGGGCGTGTCGTCAATGCCGGCGTTGATTGAAGAAGGGCGCGCGAAGGTCAATCTGAGCCTTCGCGTGGTCGGCCGTCGTGCCGACGGCTATCATGATCTCGAAAGCGTGGTCGCCTTTGCCGACTGCGCCGACCGGCTCACGCTGGAGCCCGGCGGCGAGCTGAAGCTCACCACGACGGGGCCGCTCGCCGCGGCCTGCGGCAATATGGCCGACAACCTCGTGTTCAAGGCGGCCAAGCTCCTGGCCGAAGCCGTCCCGAACCTGAAGCTGGGCGCCTTCGCGCTCGACAAGGTGCTCCCGGTCGCCGCCGGCATCGGCGGCGGCTCGGCCGACGCCGCGGCGGCGCTGCGGTTGCTGGCGCGCCTCAACGATCTGTCGCTCGACGACGCCCGCCTCCAGAAGGTTGCGCTTGCGACCGGCGCCGACGTGCCGGTGTGTCTGTTCTCGCGCGCCTGCGACATGACCGGTGTCGGCGAGCAGCTGCTGCCCTTGATGCTGCCGAGCATGCCCTGCGTGATGGTCAATCCACGCGTGCCGGTCGCGACAAAGGACGTGTTCCAGGAGCTGGGCCTGCGCAACGGCGAACTCCTGGTCGGCGCCACGTCCGTCTTCGACGGCCCGGCCTGGCCAGGCGAGGGCGCCTCCATCGCCGACTGGATCGATACTCTCGAGACCGTCGCCAATGATCTCGAAGCGCCTGCGATGCGCATCAAGCCGGTGATTGGCGACGTGCTGGAAGCCTTGCGTGGCTCCGCCGGCGTCAAGCTCGCCCGCATGTCCGGCTCGGGGGCGACGTGCTTTGCGATCTATGGCGCATCTGCCGAGGCGCATGCCGCCGCCGAGAATATCCGCAGGGATCATTCCGGCTGGTGGGTGCACTCGGGAACGCTGAGCTAGACCTGCAATGACGCGGATGTTGCGGAGCTAGCCCGCAGCGTCCTCGCCAAGCCCGAGAAACCGCCGGATCTCACCCAACACCTCCTGCGGCTTGTCATGCTGCAGCCAGTGTCCGGCCCCTGCAATGGTCTCGACGCGCGCCTGCGGAAAGTAGCGCTCCAGCCCCGCGGCCCTCGCGCCAGCCAGAAAGCTTTCGCCGGCATTCAAGAGCAGCGTCGGACAGGTGATGCGCGACCACAGCGCGATGTGATCGTCCGGCCAGAGCCGGTGCGGCGCAGAGGCGCGCTGGTAGGGATCGAACTTCCAGCTATAGGTGCCGTCCTCGTTCTGCCGCGCGCCGTGGGTGGCGAGGTGCAGCGCGAGCTCGCGAGACAGCCGCTTGTTGTGAAGGACCATCTGCGCCGCCGCGTCTTCGAGGGTCGAATAGCGGCGCGGTGCGCGGTCGTGCAACTTGTCGAGCTGACCGATCCACTTGCCGATCCGCTCATGCACCGGCGGTTTTGGTGTATCCGGCAACATCGTCACGCCGTCGAGCACGACCAGCTTCGAGACCTGTTCGGGGAATGCCCCTGTAAAGATCAGGCTGACCATGCCGCCCATAGAATGGCCGATGAGAGTGACTTGAGGCGCCGCGATGGCACGGACGAGCTGGGCCAGATCGTACACATACTCCGTCAGCGCGTAGCTGCCGCCCCTGGTCCAGTCGGAATCGCCGTGACCGCGCAGGTCCGGTGCGAGCACGTGAAAATGCGGCTGCAGCGACCGGGCGATGACGTCCCAGCTCCGGCAGTGATCGCGGCCGCCGTGAACCAGGATGGCGACCGGCGCGCCGTCGTTGCCCCAGTCGGCATAGTGCAGCCGCAGGCCGTGAGACTCGTAAATGCGGCTTTGCGGGGCGGGCATGGTGGCGCTATCCATTCACGGGCCGCCGCGCCAGTGCGAGCGACAGGCCGAGCCCTGCGATGAAGACGCCGGAGCCCTGGGTGAGACGTCGCATCAAATGCGGGCGTCCGATCAACTGCGTACGTGTCGCGGAGGCCATCAGCACCACCACGATATCGGCGAGCGTGTTCAGCGTCACCGAGAGCGCGCCCAACGTGATGAATTGCAGTGTCGGGTTCGATCCCGCCGGGTCAAGGAACTGCGGAATGAAGGCGAGGAAGAAGGCGGCGGTCTTCGGGTTCAGCGCCTCGACCAGCACGCCGTCGCGAAAGGCGCGCTTGTCGCCGACGGGCTTGCTGTCGAATGACGGCGCGCGGCTGGCGCTGCGAAAAGTCCTGATGCCGAGCCAGACGAGATAAAGTGCGCCGACGAATTTCACGGCGGCAAACAGCTCGGCGCTGGCAAGAATGATCGCGGAGATGCCGAAGCTGCCCGCGACCACATGAACCAGCCCGCCGAGTGCGGTGCCCGCGGTCGATGCAAAACCGCTGCCGCGCGCTTCCGATAGGGTCCGTGCCGCGACGTAGAAAATGCCGGGGCCGGGAACGGCGGCGATGAGACAAGCGGCGGCCAGGAACAGCCAGAAATTCGTGTTGATCATCCTGCTTTGGTAGCGATGCTTGCCGCGATTGCAAGGCCCGTCGACTAAGGCCCGTCGTTCAGCCCATCCGGCGGAAGATCACGCTGGCATTCACCCCGCCGAAGCCGAACCCGTTCGAGATCGCGTGCTGCATCGGCATCGGTCGCGCCACACCGGCGACGATGTCGATGCCGTCAGCGGCGGGATCAGGGTTTTCGAGATTGAGCGTCGGCGGCGCGATCTGGTCGCGCAGGGCGAGCGCGGTGAAGACCGCTTCGAGGCCACCGGCGGCGCCGAGCAGATGCCCGGTGGCCGATTTGGTCGCGCTCACCGCGATGCCGCGGTGGCGGCCGAATAGCGCGGCGATGGCGCCAAGCTCGCTCTCGTCGCCGGCCGGCGTCGACGTCGCATGCGCGTTCAGGTGCTGTAAATCCGCGGGCGCAAGCTTGGCCTGCCGGAGCGCGATCTCCATGGCGCGCCGGGCGCCGTCGCCGTCAGGCGGACCCGATGTCATGTGATAGGCGTCCGCGGTCGTACCGTATCCGACGATCTCCGCGATCGGCCTCGCGCCGCGCGCCAATGCATGCTCCAGCTCCTCGATCACCAGGATGCCGGCGCCTTCGCCCATGACAAAACCGTCGCGGTCGCGATCGAACGGGCGCGAGGCGCGGGCGTCATTGAATCCGCTCGACAGTGCGCGGGCCGCCGCAAAGCCGCTGAGGCTGACGATGTCGATGCAGGCTTCCGCGCCGCCGCAGATCGCCACATCAGTCTCGCCCGCGCGGATCATGCGCGCGGCATCGCCGATCGCCTGAACGCCGGCAGCGCAGGCCGTGACCGGTGTGCCCAGCGCTCCCTTGTAGCCGTATTTGATCGAGACGTGGCCGGCGGCGAGATTGGCGAGGAAGGAGGGGATCGTGAACGGCGACAGCCGGCGCGGGCCGCGCTGTTCGGTGATGCGCACCGCCTCCGCCATTGCCGGAAAACCGCCGACGCCGGAGGCGATGATCGTCGCAGTTCGTTCCTGCGCCGCCGCGTCCTGCGGCGTCCAACCGGCCTGCGCAACCGCTTCCGCGGTGGCGAGCAGCGCGAACAGGATGAAGCGGTCCATCTTGCGCTGGTCTTTCGGCGCGGCGGCCTGCGCGGGATCGAAGCCGCCCTCCGCGTCATCGGCCTTGTCGGGCACGAGGCCGGCAATACGTGCGGGCAGCGCCTGCGACCATTCCGGCAGCGGGCGCAGCCCGCTTTGGCCGGCCAGCAGCCGGCGCCACGAAAGTTCGACACCGCAGCCAAGCGGCGACACCGCGCCCATTCCCGTCACGACGATACGACGCATGTCAGTCTCCAGCCGGCGCGACGGCCGGGTTCATGGCTTTGAGCGAGGTCAGCCGTTTACGCATGACACGGCTGGCGCGGGGGCCTGCGACGACGACCGCATTGGTGAGCGTGATCGGCTGCATGTCGGCGGCATCGACCACGACCGGATTGAACGGACGACAATCGTGCCGGTTCGCGAGCAGGATCGCTTCGCCCATCGGTGCGAGATGCTTGTTGCCCCAAGCGAGCAGGGTTGCGACCACGGGGAAGAAGTCCCGGGCCTTGTCCGTCAGCACATATTCGTAGCGCGGCGGCCGTTCATTGTAGCGGCGGCGGACGAACATGCCGCTTTCGGTGAGATGGGCCAACCGCCGCGACAGGATGTTCGGCGCGATCCCGAGGCTTTGCGAAAATTCGTCGAACCTCGTTGCGCCCTGGAATGCATCCCGCAGGATCAAAATGCTCCACCATTCGCCGACCGTCTCCACGGCGCGGCCGACCGGACATTCCTGAATGGAGGGGGATTTGGGCTGCATGAGGGGAAGGTAGGTGAGTAGCTTGCAAAATGCAAGTTAGTAGGCGAACCGTTAGAACACTCCGACGGAGGTGTGCCGCAAGATGGCGCACAGGATTTGAATGCAAGTTGGAAGGCGGCCCTCGCACACCTAGCTCGTCATTGCGAGCGAAGCGAAACAATCTAGAGTCCCTTTGCGGGAAGATTCTGGATTGCTTCGCTGCGCTCGCAATGACGCTGTTAATGCGGTGGTGGCGCGTATCTCAACGATGTCGTCCCGGCGAAGGCCGGGACCCAATAGCCACGACTGTTGTTGTGGTGCACGATGGTTGCTACAGGCGCTAAGACAACGCTGACCGAGGTAATGGGTCCCGGCCTTCGCCGGGACGACACTGAGGGTGTGGCTACCAGCAAGCGCTAAGGATGCAGGTAGCTAATGCGACCGAGCCAGGCAGAACGCCACGACCTGCTCCAGCGCGCTCTTCATCGGCGAGGACGGGAACAGCGCCAGCGCGTCCACGGCCATGGCGCCGTAGTGCTGGGCGCGGCTGCGCGTGTCTTCGAGCGCGCGATGCTTGTTCATCAACCCGATGGCGTGGTCGAGGTCGGTGTCGCCGATCTCACCGCGCTCCAGCGCGCGGATCCAGAAGGCGCGCTCGGTGTCGTTGCCGCGGCGGAAGGCGAGCACGACGGGCAGCGTGATCTTGCCCTCGCGGAAATCGTCGCCGGTGTTCTTGCCGAGCTTGGCGCTCTTGCCGCCATAGTCGAGCACGTCGTCGACGAGCTGGAAGGCGATGCCGAGATTCATGCCGACCGAGCGGCAGGCGGTCTGCTCCGCCTTCGGGCGGTTGGCGATCACGGGCCCGACCTCGCAGGCGGCCGCGAACAGCTCGGCGGTCTTGCCGCGGATTACGGCGAGATATTCGTCTTCGGTGGTCGCGGTGTTCTTGGCGGCGGCAAGCTGCATCACCTCGCCCTCGGCGATGGTGGCGGCGGCCGCGGAGAGAATGTCGAGCGCGCGGAGCGAGCCGACCTCGACCATCATGCGGAAGGCCTGGCCGAGCAGGAAGTCGCCGACCAGCACGCTCGCCTCATTGCCCCAGAGCATGCGCGCCGACAGCTTGCCGCGGCGCATCTCGCTCTCGTCGACGACGTCGTCATGGAGCAGCGTGGCGGTATGCATGAACTCGACGCTGGCGGCGAGTTTGATATGGCCGTCGCCGGTGTAGCCGGCGAGGTTGGCCATGGCCAACGTCAGCATCGGCCGCAGGCGCTTGCCCCCGGAGGAGATCAAATGGTTGGCGACCTCCGGGATCATGGTCACGTCCGAACCGGTCCGCGACAGGATCGTGGCGTTGACGCGCTCCATGTCACCGGCGACAAGGGCAACCAGCTCTTCGATCGACGCGCCGGGAGTTTCGAAAGGTACGATGACGGCCACGCCGGTCTCCAATATTTGCCCCGGAAGGGCTATTCTGATGGAAAGACAATAGAAACTGGACGGGGATGCGGCAAGGGCCGTGGAACCATTGACATTTGGCGCTTAGTCCCCGTTAGGCAGGAGGCTGTGTTTTGCGAGAACTGGTTCGGACCAACGATATGGTGCTGGTGTCGGCGATCGGCGCGCTGCTCGACGGCGCTAACATCCATCATCTGGTGCTGGACCAGAACATGAGCATCATCGAGGGCTCGCTCGGCATTTTGCCGCGGCGGATCCTGGTCCACGAAGACGACGCCATCGAGGCCCGGCAGCTTCTGACCGAGGCCGGCCTTAGCCACGAACTGCGCGGCGATGAGTGAAGCCCTGGCAGACCTCACCGAGGACGCCTTCCTCGGCGGGCAATTGCGGCTGAAGCAGAAGCGGTCTGGCCATCGCGCCGGGCACGATGCCATTCTGCTCGCGGCGGCGACGGAGGCGAGGGCGGGCGACCGCGTGGTCGATCTCGGCGCAGGTATCGGCACGGCCGGGCTTGCGTTGGCGCGGCGCGTTGCCGGGATCAGGCTCGGCCTGGTCGAGATCGATCCCGAGCTGGCGGAGCTTGCGCGCGCCAATGCGGCAGCGAATGCGATTGCCGCCGAGACGATCGTGCTCGACGTCACCGCGGACGCGCAGGCCTTCGCGGCCAGCGGGCTCCCGCCCAACAGCGTCGACGTGGTGCTGATGAACCCGCCCTTCAACGATCCCGCTCGTCATCGCGGTTCGCCCGATCAGGCGCGCCAGATCGCGCATGTGGCGACGGATGAGACGCTGAATGCCTGGGTGCATGCGGCGCGGCGCATCCTCCGATCGCATGGCGCGCTGACATTGATTTGGCGCGCAGATGGGATCGCTGAGGTTTTGGCGGCGCTGTCGCGCGGCTTCGGCAGTCTCGCGATTCTGCCGGTTCACGGTGAAGCCGGGCGGCCCGCGATCCGCGTGCTGGTGCGCGCGGTCAAGGGCGGCAGGGCCCCGGCGCGATTGTTGCCGGGCCTCATGCTCAACGAGGAGTCACGCGTGTCGAAAAAAGAGGTGATGGATATTCTGGAGGGAAGGGCGGTTCTACCCCTGGTGGAACCGTGCTGAGCTATTGCGGAAGCGATTCCGACTGCTGCTCTTGCGGAGCCGTCAGGCGGATCGCCATGAACAGCGCACCGATCAGCAGCATCAGCAGATAGATTTTCATGGTGTTCTCCGCTGGCCATTGCAGCCTCTCAATTCTGCAAAACACGTTCCGGGCCCTTCCAATGACAGTCGCGTGATAAGAAACGGTTAATCAGAGGTAACGGCATGGCCGAAAAATTGAACGATCGTGAGAGTTCCGGCCTGGCCGACAAGCTCATGCAATATCTGCCGGCGCGCTTCCGTCCCGGCACGGCCGTGGTGCCGGTGGTGCGGCTGTCCGGTGTGATCGGCGCAGTGACGCCGCTGCGCCCGGGCATGACGCTCGCGACGGTTTCGCGGGTTCTGGAGCGGGCGTTTTCGACACGCAACGCCAAGGCGGTGGCGCTGGTGATCAATTCGCCCGGCGGCTCGCCGGTGCAGTCGCGCCAGATCTATCTGCGCATCAAGCAGCTTGCGGCGGAGAAGAAGCTGCCGGTGCTGGTGTTCGTCGAGGACGTGGCGGCCTCGGGCGGGTACATGATCGCGTGCGCCGGCGACGAGATCATCTGCGATCCGTCCTCGATCCTCGGCTCGATCGGCGTGGTCGGCGGCAGTTTTGGTTTCCAGGAGGCGATCAAGCGGCTCGGCATCGAGCGGCGCCTCTACACCGCCGGCGCGCACAAGGCGATGCTCGATCCGTTTCTCCCTGAAAACCTCGACGACGTCGCCAAGCTCAAGGCGCTCCAGCGCGAGATCCACCAGATCTTCATCGCGCTGGTGAAGGAGAGCCGCGGCGCGCGGTTGAAGGGCTCCGACGACACCCTGTTCACGGGCGAATACTGGGCCGGCGAGAGTTCGATCGCGCTGGGGCTCGCCGACAGCATCGGCGATCTCCGCTCAACTCTTCGTGCCCGCTATGGCGAGAAGGTTCTCACCCCCGTGATTGCCCAGCCGACCGGTCTGCTCTCCGGCCTTTTGGGCCGGAAATCGCCCGGCGCGGGGCAGCTTTCCGCCATGGAATCAATGGCCAGCCTGCCGGACGACCTGATCTCGGCGGTCGAGACGCGCGCGATCTGGGCGAAATTCGGGTTTTAGACGGAGCCCCTCCGCGCCATTTGGCCCCAAGGAGACTTGAAGCCGTGCCAATTGCGGCGCGGCCCGGTCTGCGCAAGAATGCGCGTGGGGGCTGAGCATTGTGAACAAGGAACGACCGATGCCGCCGTTCGTCGCATTCGCGGGCGTCCTGGGCGGGCTTGCCGTGGTCCGCTGGGCCTACAAGACCGCCGTCAGGATCAACCAGGAGCTGGAGGAGATGCGCCTCTCGCGCGTCGCCGAAGCCGCCCATATGGGGGCCGTCCAGACGCTGAAGCAGGATCCCGTCACCGGAGCCTATCGGCCGGGTTAGTTGCTGCAGACGTCATGGCCGGGCTTGTCCCGGCCATCCACGCCTTGTCTCACCGCACG
>NZ_JADPJQ010000106.1:178490-181726 GCF_023073515.1 Bradyrhizobium sp. 17
ACGGAGAACTAGGCCCGAATCACCCCTTCACCTTGATTCCCACCCCTGCCGTCGATACGGTCCCGCGCGATTCAACCCCCCGCGAGAGCCCGATCTGACGATGGACGCCTCCTTGCCCGCCCATATGCGCCCGGAACGCTCGTTCCAGGGCTTTATCCTCGCGCTCCAGCGGTTCTGGGCCGAGCAGGGCTGCGTGATCCTGCAGCCCTACGACATGGAGATGGGTGCGGGTACCTTCCATCCGGCGACCACGCTGCGCGCGCTCGGGCCAAAGCCCTGGAATGCGGCCTACGTGCAGCCCTCGCGGCGGCCCAAGGACGGCCGCTACGGCGAGAATCCGAACCGGCTGCAGCACTACTACCAATTCCAGGTGATCATGAAGCCGTCGCCGGCGAAACTTCAGGAGCTGTACCTGAAGTCGCTCGCCGCGATCGGCATCGATTCCGCCGTGCACGACATTCGCTTCGTCGAGGACGATTGGGAGAGCCCGACGCTGGGCGCCTGGGGCCTCGGCTGGGAGTGCTGGTGCGACGGCATGGAAGTCAGCCAGTTCACCTATTTCCAGCAGGTCGCGGGTGTCGAATGCGCGCCGGTCGCGGGCGAGCTCACCTACGGGCTCGAGCGCCTCGCGATGTACGTGCAGGGCGTCGACCGGGTCTACGACCTCAACTTCAACGGCCGCGACGGTGACGCGAAGGTCACCTATGGCGACGTCTTCCTGCAGGCCGAGCAGGAATATTCGAAGCACAATTTTGAGGTCGCCGACACCGCGATGCTGTTCGAGCAGTTCAAGATGGCGGAAGCCGCCTGCCGGAAATACCTCGATGCGGGTTGGAAAGATGGCAAGCGCGAGGCGCATCTGATGTCGCTTCCGGCCTATGACCAGTGCATCAAGGCAAGCCATGTGTTCAACCTGCTCGACGCGCGCGGCGTGATCTCGGTGACGGAGCGGCAGAGCTACATTCTTCGCGTGCGCGAACTGGCAAAAGCTTGCGGCGAGGCCTGGATACATACTGAAGCGGGCGGAGCGACCTGATGCCCGATCTTTTGCTTGAACTTTTCTCGGAAGAAATCCCCGCGCGCATGCAGGCCAAGGCGGCGGACGATCTGCGCCGCATGGTCACCGACAAGCTCGTCGCCGAGGGTCTCGTCTACGAAGGCGCGAAGGCGTTCGCGACGCCGCGCCGCCTTGCGCTTACCGTGCACGGCATCCCTGCGCGCCAGCCTGACCTGAAGACCGAACGCCGCGGACCGAAGATCGGTGCGGCCGACGCGGCCGTGCAGGGTTTTCTGAAAGCGACGGGTTTGACGTCGCTGGACGAGGCCAAGATCCAGCGCGATCCGAAGGGCGACTTCTACATCGCGCTGATCGAGAAGCCCGGCCGCGACGCCATCGACGTGCTCGCGGAAATCCTCCCCGTGATCATCCGCACTTTCCCTTGGCCGAAATCGATGCGCTGGGGCGCGCGCTCCGGCAAGCCGGGCTCGCTGAGCTGGGTGCGTCCGCTGCACGCGATCACCGCGACGTTCGGGCTCGAGACCGAAGAGCCCGATGTCGTCAAATTCTCGGTGGACGGCATCGAGGCCGGCCAGACCACTTACGGTCACCGCTTCATGGCTCCTAGCGCGATTTCCGTGCGCCGCTTCGAGGACTACGAAGCGAAGCTGAAGGCCGCAAAAGTCATCCTCGATCCGCAGGCGCGCAAGGACATCATCTTTGCCGACGCCAAGGAGGTGACCTTTGCGCAAGGGTTCGAACTGGTCGAGGATCAGGTGCTGCTCGATGAGGTTTCGGGTCTCGTCGAATGGCCCGTCGTCATGATGGGATCGTTCGAAGCGGAGTATCTCGCGATCCCCGACGAGGTGATCCGCGCCACCATCCGCAACAACCAGAAGTGCTTCGTCGTCAAAGATCCCAAGACGGGCAAGCTGACCAACAAGTTCGTACTCACCGCCAACATCGAGGCGCCCGACGGCGGCAAGACCATCGTCGCCGGCAACGAGCGCGTGATCCGTCCGCGTTTGTCGGATGCAAAATTCTTCTATGAGACGGACCTGAAGACCAAGCTAGAAGACCGGCTGCCGAAGTTCGAGCAGATCGTGTTTCACGAGAAGCTCGGCACACAGGCTGAACGCATCAAGCGCATCGAGCGTCTCGCCGCCGAGATCGCGCCGCTGGTCGGCGCCGATGTCGCAAAGGCCACGCGGGCCGCGCATCTGGCGAAGGCGGATTTGTTGACCGAAGTCGTCGGCGAATTCCCCGAGGTGCAGGGCCTGATGGGCAAGTACTACGCGCTGGCCCAGGGCGAGGACGCCTCCGTCGCTGCCGCCTGCGAGGAGCACTATAAGCCGCAAGGGCCTGCCGATCGCGTGCCGACCGATCCGGTCAGCGTCGCAGTCGCGCTCGCGGACAAGCTCGACACGCTTGTCGGCTTCTGGGCGATCGACGAAAAGCCGACGGGATCGAAGGATCCGTATGCGCTGCGCCGCGCGGCGCTGGGCGTGATCAGGATTGTGCTCGAAAATCAGACTAAGATTAGTTTGCGAGAACTCGCTTGGGGGCACTTAGAGCGCTCGTACGACAAACAATACTTGGAAGTTGCAGAAAAGCTTGATGATCTGATGGTCTTTTTCGAAGACCGGCTTAAGGTCCAATTGCGAGATCAGAAGGCGCGTTACGATCTCGTCGATGCGGTTCTCAACGCTGGTTCGTTGGTGCAAGGGCATCCAATAGTGGCGGTCGTCCGCCGCGTCGAAGCACTCGGAAAATTCCTCGATACCGACGACGGCAAGAATCTGCTGGCAGGCACCAAGCGCGCCAGCAACATTCTCTCGATCGAGGAGAAGAAGGATAAGCGCTTATTCGACGGCGCACCCGATGCCTCGCTCTACGCTCTCAGCGAGGAGAAGGCGCTGGCCCGCGCGATCGATGAAGTGACGGCCGAAGCCCGTGCCGCCGTCGCCGGGGAAGACTTCGCTGCCGCGATGAGTGCGATGGCCAAGCTGCGTCCGCCGGTCGATGCGTTCTTCGAGAAAGTTCGCGTCAACGACGAGGATGCGAAGGTGCGTGAGAACCGGCTAAAACTGCTCAACGAGATCCGCAGCGCCACGCGTGCGGTGGCGGATTTCTCGAAGATCCAGGATTGAGCGCGGTCTTGGCGCAATCAACACCGTCATGCCCGGGCTTGTCCCGGGCATCCACGTTCTTCTTCGCTCGTGGAGACGCGTGGATGGGC
>NZ_JADPJQ010000106.1:181832-188332 GCF_023073515.1 Bradyrhizobium sp. 17
CAGTTGGTGGCCGCAATTGCTGTGCGCGAAGAGTGCCCACACAAAAGCCCCGCCCGGCGGGGGGAGGACCGGGCGGGGCCTGATGTCCGACTATACTGCTCGCGTCAGCCTGATTGATGTGACGCGCCGGACACCTAGTCGATCCCTGAAGACGCTAGTCCATCACCTCGACGATGCGCCGCGAGCGCGGCTCGACCAGCACGGTCTCGCCGTTCACGACGGTGTAGCGATAGGTGGTGGCGCCGAAACGTTGCGGCACGTCATAATAGGTGACACCGCTTTCAGGTAGGGTGGCACCGACCACCACGCGATCCGGGATGCGGAAAGCCGGCACGCGTTGTTCGACGACATAGTCGCGGAAAGCCGGCCGCTGCTCGACCGCAATGGTCGGGCCGCTCTCGACGACGACGGGCGCGCGTCCCACGGTGACGCTGCTTTGCGCCTGCGCCGCAAGGGGCGAGCCGATCGAGGCCGCGAGCGCTGCAAGAGCAAGAATCCTGTTCCGCATGGGCAACTCCTTCGAGAAGGTTTTCGGGAAGCGCCACTGGCGCGACCGGTTGCCAATGCATGCGTCTCCGCGATGTTCCGGAAAACGCCCGCCGCATTCGCGGCATTTTCGGGCAGTTTTCGCGAAGCCGGGAACTCGCGCGCCCCCGGTGCGTCTCTACCCGCGGAACCCAGTCCGCTATGATCCCGCCGCGATTCGCCCCACCCACGGAAAGAAAATTCATGCACATCACCGTCGCCCACATCTCGCCGATCCTGTCGCTGCTTGCGGGTGTGCTCATCCTGATCATGCCGCGCCTCCTGAACCTGATCGTCGCGATTTTTCTCATCATAAATGGTGCGATCGGGCTCGGATTGTTGAAGTGGCTCCATCTCTAGGCCTTCATTCTAGGGAACTCTTCGACTTGCGCGGACCTGCCCAAAGTGGTGTAAGGCGCGCAATTACCCATTCCTCTCGCAGGTTGTGTGCAAGCTATGGCCAAAGCCGCCTCGAAAACTCCAGCGAAAATGCCAGCGAAATCAAAGTCCTCGACCAAGGCGAAAGCCGCGCCGGCGGCCCGCAAGTCACTTGCCAAGCGCGCCCCGAAGCCCATGGCCAAGGGCGCTGCCAAGCCGGTGGCCAAGCCGGCTGTGAAGCCCGCCGCCAAGTCGGTTTCCAAGGCTGTTGCAAAGGCACCGACGAAGCCGGTTGCACCGAAGGTCGCCGCGAAGCCGGTACCGAGCAAGACTGCTTCAACCAAGGCTGCGCCTGTTGCGGCCAAGGCCGGCAAGTGGGTGTTCACCTTTGGGGACGGCAAGGCCGAGGGCAAAGCGGAGATGCGCGATTTGCTCGGCGGCAAGGGCGCCAACCTCGCCGAGATGGCCAATCTCGGCCTGCCGGTGCCTCCGGGCTTCACCATCCCGACCTCGGTCTGCACCTATTTCTACGCGCATGACAAATCCTACCCGAAGGAATTGAAGTCGCAGGTTGAGAAGGCGCTCGACCATGTCGGCAAGTTGACCGGCAAGATCTTCGGCGATTCCAGGAATCCGCTGCTCGTTTCCGTGCGCTCCGGCGGCCGCGCCTCGATGCCGGGCATGATGGATACCGTGCTCAATCTCGGCCTCAATGACGAGACCGTGGAAGCGCTGTCGGAACTGTCAGGCGATCGCCGCTTCGCTTATGACAGCTATCGCCGCTTCATCACCATGTATTCGGACGTGGTGCTCGGGTTCGAGCATCATCATTTCGAGGAAATCCTCGACACCTTCAAGGACAGCCAGGGCTACACGCTCGACACGGATCTCACCGCCGACGACTGGGTCGATCTGGTCGGCAAGTACAAGGACGCGGTCGCGCGCGAAACCGGCAAGGATTTTCCGCAGGATCCGCACGACCAGCTCTGGGGCGCGATTGGCGCGGTGTTTTCATCCTGGATGAACGCCCGCGCGGTGACCTACCGCAGGCTGCACGACATTCCGGAATCCTGGGGCACCGCGGTCAACGTGCAGGCCATGGTGTTCGGCAACATGGGCGAGACCTCGGCGACCGGCGTTGCCTTCACGCGCAATCCCTCGACCGGCGAGAGCAAGCTCTACGGCGAGTTCCTGATCAACGCGCAAGGCGAGGACGTGGTCGCGGGCATCCGCACGCCCCAGGACATCACCGAGGAAGCGCGCAAGGACTCCGGCTCCGACAAGGCGTCGATGGAATCGGCGATGCCGGAGGCGTTCAAGGAGCTGACGCGGATCTACACGCTGCTCGAGAAGCACTACCGCGACATGCAGGACATGGAGTTCACGGTCGAGCAGGGCAAGCTCTGGATGCTCCAGACCCGCGGCGGCAAGCGTACTGCCAAGGCGGCGCTGCGCATCGCGGTCGAACTCGCCAATGAAGGCCTGATCACCAAGAAGGAAGCGGTGACGCGGATCGACCCCGCCTCGCTCGACCAGCTGCTGCATCCGACCATCGACCCCAACGCCAAGCGCGACGTGATCGCGACCGGCCTGCCGGCCTCGCCGGGTGCGGCCTCCGGCGAGATCGTGTTCTCCTCGGACGAAGCGGCCAAGCTTCAGGCCGACGGACGCAAGGTGATTCTGGTCCGGATCGAGACCAGCCCCGAAGACATCCACGGCATGCACGCCGCCGAAGGCATTTTGACCACCCGCGGTGGCATGACCTCGCATGCTGCGGTGGTCGCGCGCGGCATGGGCAAGCCCTGCGTCTCCGGCTGCGGCACCATCCGCGTCGATTACGGCCGCGGCACCATGAGCATCGGCTCACGCACCTTCAAGACCGGCGACGTCATCACCATCGACGGCTCGCTCGGCCAGGTGCTCGCCGGCCGCATGCCGATGATCGAGCCCGAGCTGTCCGGCGAGTTCGGCACGCTGATGAAATGGGCCGACCAGGTCCGCAAGATCGGCGTGCGCGTCAACGCCGACACGCCGGAGGACGCGCACACTGCGATCAAGTTCGGCGCGGAAGGCATCGGCCTCTGCCGTACCGAGCACATGTTCTTCGAGGAGACGCGCATCCGCACGGTGCGCGAGATGATCCTCTCCGAGGACGAGCAGTCGCGCCGCGCTGCGCTGGCAAAACTGCTGCCGATGCAGCGCGCCGACTTCGTCGAGTTGTTCGAGATCATGAAGGGCCTGCCCGTCACGATCCGCTTGCTTGATCCGCCGCTGCACGAGTTCCTGCCGCACACCCATGCCGAGGTCGAGGAAGTGGCGCGCGCCATGAACACCGACCCGCGGCGCCTGGCCGACCGCGCGCGGGAGCTGTCGGAGTTCAATCCGATGCTCGGCTTCCGCGGCTGCCGTATCGCGATAGCCTATCCCGAGATCGCCGAGATGCAGGCACGTGCGATCTTCGAAGCGGCGGTCGAGGCCGAGAAGCGCACCGGCAAGGCCGTCGGCCTCGAGGTGATGGTGCCGCTGATCGCCACCAAGATGGAGCTCGACCTCGTCAAGGCGCGCATCGATTCCACCGCGAAGGCGGTGATGCGCGACACCAACACCAAGCTGACCTATCAGGTCGGCACAATGATCGAGCTGCCGCGCGCCTGCCTGCTCGCGGCCGAGATCGCGGAGAGCGCCGAGTTCTTCTCATTCGGTACCAACGACCTCACGCAGACGACGTACGGCATCAGCCGTGACGATGCCGCAAGCTTCCTCGGCACCTACGTGTCCAAGGGCATCCTGCCGATCGATCCCTTTGTCGCGCTCGACCAGGAAGGCGTCGGCGAGCTCGTCAAGATCGGCGTCGCACGCGGTCGCAAGACGCGCCCCTCGCTCAAGGTCGGCATCTGCGGCGAGCACGGCGGCGATCCCGCCTCCGTCGCCTTCTGTCACGCGATCGGCCTCGACTACGTCTCCTGCTCGCCCTACCGCGTCCCGATCGCCCGCCTCGCCGCCGCGCAAGCCGCGCTCGGCAAGGCGATCGCGAGCCAAGCGTAAGGTAAGCGGCGAGTTGAATGTTGAGAGCGAAAGAGGCGGGGCCAAAACCCCGCCTCTTTCTTTTGAGGCGACGTTCTTGCCACACATTCAGTGTCATCGCCCGCGTAAGCGGGCGATCCAGTATTCCAGAGGCGGTGACGTGATAGGGAAGGAGCCGCGGCGTACTGGATGGGCCGCCTTCGCGGGCATGGCGGCTGTGGTCGAAGTGGCGATGGAACCGCGCGCGTCCCGTAATGACACGTGCGCGCAAGAGTTCCTTCACCATTCGCGTTGACCAGTTGTTTACCCCTTCGCGTGAGGGCGCATTTACCAAGGCGCATCATCGCCCCGTGAAAACACCTGCGATTGCTTGCGTGTGCCGCATGCTCAACGCCGATTAACGCCCCAGCAACCTAAATTAGATACTCACGATAAAGATCGAATTGCACGGATGTACTGCGGCTCGATTTTTCTAGCGTAAGCGTAGCGTGAGCGTATCGATGTTTTTGTTGCGTACCCATCCGAAGGGCGCGCGGTTCGCGTCCTTCGGCATCGGTCTCTGCATCTTCGCATTGATGCCGAGAGAGACCGGCTATCAGGACATTGCCTCGCTGCTGGCGCGCCAACCCGGCGTCGCGGAGCGTTGGCAGAAGCAGGTTTTCTCTGCTGCGTCCTCCATACAACTGGCCACTTACAGTTTTTCCCGGCCGATCGGCACTTCGGCTCCGCAGAGCGCGATGGTTCGTCTCGCGAGCCTCGACGGCCGCGACGTCACCGGCGCGATCAGCCGCAATCCGGCGCTGCAGGCGCCGCCCCGCTACCAGGCCGCCGATTTTCCCAAGGTCGATCGCTCCATGAAGGGTGACCGCCTCGCAACGGTCACACCGACGCAGGCTCCCGAAGCGGGCGCGCCGACGGCAGCGCCGACGCAGGAGGATCCCGCGACGTCGAACAGCTCGGTGTTCGGCGCCAAGACCGTCGCGCTGCCGCAGGCGATGTCGCCGGAATCCGCGGCCGCGCTGGATCCCGAACTCGCGGAGGCGCTGCGTGCGCCGCCGCTGCCGCAATACACCAATGCGCCACAAGCCAGCGACGCTGCGCGCTCGCTCGCGCTCCAGCCGCTCGAAGCGCTGAAGCAGGCCACCATTCCGGCTGCACCGCCGCGCGATCCGTTCCGGGTCAAGACCTCGAGCCTGTTCTTCGGCAGCTCCTCGCTCGGAGGCAACGTCGAGAGCATCGAGAGCTGGCAACCCGGTGCGGAGCCGCTGATCGTGATGCCCGACCCCGACATGAAGGTGACGGCGTCGCTATCGCCGCCGTCGGAGGATATTGCGAAGGATATCGAAAGCGGCGAGAGCGTCGCGCCGAAGGGTGAGGTCAACGTCGACAATCAGCGCGCCAGATCGCCGGCGGAACGGCTCGCGCTCGACGACAAGTCGCGCGCGAAGTCCGAAAAATGCCTCGCGGAGGCCGTCTATTTCGAGTCCCGCGGCGAGGCCGTGCGCGGTCAGATGGCGGTTGCGCAGGTGGTGATGAACCGCGTGTTCTCCGGCAAATACCCGGACACTGTGTGCGGCGCCGTCTATCAGAACAAGCACCGCCATCTCGCTTGCCAGTTCACCTTTGCCTGCGACAACAATGCCGACGTGATCCGCGAGCCCGAGATGTGGGACCGTGCGAAAAAGATCTCGAAGGCCATGCTCGACGGCCAGATCTGGCTGCCCGAGGTCGGCAAGTCCACGCACTACCACGCCTATTGGGTGCGCCCGTCCTGGGTCGCCGAGATGAAGAAGATGTACAAGACCGGCGTCCACACCTTCTATCGCCCACGCGCCTGGGGCGATGGCAGCGAAGAGCCGAGCTGGGGCACCCCGGCGCAGACCGCCGCGCTCTCCGCCGAGCTCACTCAGCAAGCCAAGAGCTCCGCCGAGATGGGCGCGACCGAGCGGCGGTAGCGCCTCACGCCTCGATATCCAGCGCGCAGTCGAAATTTGGCGCCGAATGCGTCAGCGCGCCGGATGAGGCGTAGTCGACGCCGGTCGCAGCGATGGCTGGGATCGAGTCCAGGGTGACACCGCCGGATGCCTCCAGCTTGAGGCGTCCCTCGTTGAGCCTGACGGCTTCGCGCAGCGTCGCAATATCCATGTTGTCGAGCAGCACGGCGTCGGCAAGGCCGGTGTCGAGCACCTCGCGCAACTGCGGAAGCGTGTCGACCTCGATCTCGATCTTGACGAGATGGCCGGCCTGGGCGCGGGCGCGCTCCAGCACGGGACGGATGCCGCCGGCGACCGCGATGTGGTTGTCCTTGATCAGGATCGCGTCGTCGAGCCCGAAGCGGTGATTGAAGCCGCCGCCGCAGCGTACCGCGTATTTCTCCAAGGCGCGCAGCCCGGGCGTGGTCTTTCGCGTGCAGCAGATTCTCATCCGGGTGCCCTCGGCGCGCGCAACGTAGTCCGCCGTGAGCGTCGCGACGCCCGACAGCCGGCCGACGAAATTCAGCGCGGTCCGCTCCGCCGTGAGGATGGCGCGTGCCGGCCCCGAGATCGTCAGCACCTGCTGCCCGCGGGCGACGC
>NZ_JADPJQ010000106.1:188342-190108 GCF_023073515.1 Bradyrhizobium sp. 17
CCTCGATGTCGGGCGAAAGCTTTTGCAAGGTGGCGAGCGCCAGCGGCAAGCCGGCGATCACGCCGGACTGCCGTGCGACCAGGATCGCTTGCGCCTTCGTTGCCTCGGGGATCGTCGCAAGCGAGGTAATGTCGCCGGCGCGGCCGAGATCCTCATCGAGCGCGCGGAGCACGGCCTCGTCGATCGCGAGCGGGGAGAGAAAGGCGTCGGGATAGAGCAGAGAGGTCGGGGTGATCATGGCAGACTCCGTCAGGCGATCATGGGTTGTGCGGTGCGCGGTGTCGGGCGTTCGCTCAGGCTGTCCGCGACCTCGCGTACTGCTGCGAGCGTCGTCATCGTGCGCTGCGCGAGGGCGGGTACGTCCGCGGCATGGTCGGAGCGGAAATGCGCGCCGCGGCTCTCGCGCCGGTTCCAGGCCGACGCCGCCACGAGCAGGGCTGCCGTTGCCATGTTGCGGACCGCGATGCTCGTGGCCTCTCGTTCGAGCGCGGCGAAGCTGCGAACCGCGTCCGCAAGCCCGTAACCGTCGCGGATCACGCCGACATGCGCGCTCATCAGCATCCGCAGCCGCTTCACGGCCGCAGCATCCGGTGCGCCGCCGCGCGGCGTCGCCGCGTCCGCAAGGCGGGCGGGCGAGGGGCTGGTGCGGCCGGCGATGTCATCGGCGATGCGTGCGGCGTAGACCACGGCCTCGAGCAGCGAATTCGACGCAAGCCGGTTCGCGCCATGCGCGCCGGTGGACGACACCTCGCCGCCGGCCCACAGCCCGTCGATCGAGCTGCGGCCGCGATGGTCGACGGCGATGCCGCCCATGTGGTAGTGCGCCGCCGGTGCGATCGGGATGGCCTGCGTGGCGGGATCGATGCCAGCGGCCATGCAGCTTGCATGAACCGTCGGGAATCTGTCGCCAAAACGTGCGCCCAGCGCTTGCCGCGCATCGAGAAAGGCGCCGCGCCCGGCCGAGATCTCCGCGAACACGCCGCAGGCCACGATGTCGCGCGGAGCGAGCTCGGCGAGCGGATGGCGCGCCGCCATGAAATGCTCGCCACGGCCGTTGATCAGCGTCGCGCCTTCACCGCGCAGCGCTTCGGTGGCGAGCGGCGCGGGATCGCGACCGACCATGATGGCGGTCGGGTGAAATTGCACGAACTCGGGATCTGCGATCACCGCGCCCGCGCGTGCGGCGATCGCAAGGCCGGATCCGCTGGCCTCGCGCGGATTGGTGGTGACAGCATAGAGATGGCCAATGCCGCCCGTGGCCAGCACCACCGTCCGCGCGGCGAGTAGGATCGGCCGTGCGGCGAAATTGTCGGCTTCGCTCAACTGAAGGCCGGTGACGGCGCCGTCCTCGGTCAACAGCGCTTCGGCGACGAATCCTTCGATCAGCCGGATCGACGGCGTGCGCCGCACGGCATCGCTCAGCGCCGCGATGATGGCGGCGCCCGCGCCATCGCCACGCACATGTACGATACGCCGCGCCGAGTGTGCGGCCTCGCGCCCGACTGCGAGCCTGCCTTCGAGATCGCGGTCGAACGGCACGCCATAGGCGAGAAGGTCGTGAATTCGCGGTGCCGCCTCGCGCGCGATCCCGAGTGCGATGGCTTCGTCGACGATGCCGCCGCCGACCGCAATCGTATCCGCGGCATGCGCTTCCGGCGTATCGCCGTCGGCCACGGCCGCGGCGATGCCGCCTTGCGCCCATGCGGACGACGCGCCCTGTCCAAGCGGCGCAGCCGAGATCAATGTCACCGGCCGCGGCGCGAGTT
>NZ_JADPJQ010000106.1:190118-230534 GCF_023073515.1 Bradyrhizobium sp. 17
GCCGCCGCCGACGATGATGACGTCGTCGGAGCGGGGGAGCGTGTTGATGTTGTTTGTCATGGCTTTATCTCAATTCTTCAAATTGATCATCCGCACGACCGAGCGCCTCGCGCGTTCCGCGAGCGCGGGATCGATCGTCACTTCCTCGCGAAGCGTCAGCAGGCTCTCCAGAATGTTGGCGAGCGTGATGCGTTTCATGTGCGGGCAGATGTTGCAGGGGCGCAGCATCTCCACATCGGGCAGCTCGGCGCGGACATTGTCGGCCATCGAGCATTCCGTGATCATCACCAGCCGCCGCGGCCGCCGCTCGCGCACCCAGTTGATCATGTGCGCGGTCGAGCCCGTGAAATCGGCCTCGGCCAGCACGTCCGGCGGGCATTCGGGATGAGCGATGATCTGCACGGAGGGATCGGCCTCGCGGTAGCTGCGCAGCTCGGCGCCAGTGAAACGCTCGTGCACCTCGCAGGCGCCCTTCCAGGCAATGATCTTCACGTCGGTCTTCGAGGCCACGTAAGTGGCGAGATAGCGGTCGGGCAGGAAGATCACGCTTGGTGCGCCGAGGCTTTCGACCACCTGCACCGCGTTCGACGAGGTGCAGCAGATATCGACCTCGGCCTTCACCTCCGCGGAGGTGTTGACATAGGCAACGACAGGCACGCCGGGGAATTTTTCGCGGAGCAGGCGGACGTCGGCGCCGGTGATGCTGGCAGCGAGCGAGCAGCCGGCGCGCGTATCAGGAATAAGCACCGTCTTGTCCGGATTGAGCAGTTTCGACGTCTCCGCCATGAAGTGCACGCCGCACTGGACGATGATGCCGGCCTTCACCCTGGTGGCTTCGACCGCGAGCTGGAGCGAATCACCGCCGATGTCGGCGACGCAGTGGAAGATCTCCGGCGTCTGGTAATTGTGCGCGAGGATCACCGCGCCCCGGGCCTGCTTCAGCTCGTTGATCGCCTTGATCGTCGGGGCCATCAGCGGCCATTCGATCGGCGGGATGACACGTTTCACGCGCTCGTAAAGCGGTGCGGTGGCTCGCTCGACCTCCGGCGTCCATTCCAGTGAAGGCATCGGCAGCGAAGGTCCGGTTCGCGACTGCTTGGCCTGTGCCGGGGTGATGACGTGGCCCTGCGGCCGGTTGGCAAAGTCGTCGGGGCCGTAAATTCCAGTTAGCGGCATCCAAGCCTCCCGTGCATGTCATTTGTACTCATTTTGAGCATATATAAAGCCTGAGAAATCCGGCCGACAGGCCGGGGGATCATTCGATATGCTCGATATGAGCAAATATAAAATAACACGTCGTGTTGGGAGCCGCCAGATCTTGCCGCACACGTTTCCGTTAAGTCGCGCCCGGCGCGTCGGCTGAGGCCGCGAGGAAATGCAATGCTCCCGCGCCAGCTCTTCGCGGAATGCAATCGTTTTTGACTTGGGGTTTCCATGCAGATGCATTAAACGAGCTCGCTCGCGGCCATTTGCGAATCCGCGACCACGCACGAGGAACAGCATGTCGATACAGATGGGTGAGCTCGGTTCGGTCTCCCGTTCCTCCTCCTGGCGCACGCCGGCGATCATCATTCTCTGCGGCTGCGCGATCGGGATGCTCGGGTTCGGCCCGCGCTCGGCGCTGGGCTTCTTCGTACAGCCGATGAGCCATGAATATGCCTGGGGCCGCGACGTGTTCGGCCTCGCGATCGCGTTTCAGAATTTGCTGTGGGGACTGGGCCAGCCCGTCGCCGGCGCGGTCGCCGATCGCTTCGGCCTGTTCCGGGTGATGTGCGTCGGCGCTCTGCTCTATGCCGGGGGCTTGCTCCTGATGCGCTACTCATCGACGCCGCTGTCGCTCAACATCGGCGCTGGTGTCATGGTCGGCTTCGGTCTCGCCGGCTGCTCGTTCAATCTGGTGCTCTCGGCCTTCACCAAGCTCTTGCCGGCCGAGAAGCGCGGCCTTGCGCTCGGCGCCGGCACTGCGGCGGGATCGTTCGGGCAATTCCTGTTCGCGCCGATCGGTGTGGCCCTGATCGACAATTTCGGCTGGCAGCAGGCGCTCACCGTGTTCGGCTTCCTGATGCTGCTGATCATCCCGTTGTCGCTGGCGCTCTCGACGCCGCCGGTCGCAAGCGCGGCAAATGCGGCGCCTGCGGACCAGCAGACCTTCACCAAAGCGCTCGCGGAAGCCTTCGGCCATCGCTCCTACGTGCTGCTTGTCCTCGGCTTCTTCACCTGCGGCTTCCAGCTTGCCTTCATCACGGTGCATCTGCCGGCCTTCCTGGTCGATAGCGGCATCTCCACGCAGATCGGCGGCTGGGTGATCGCGGCGATCGGCCTGTTCAACATCATGGGATCGCTCAGCGTCGGCTATCTCCAGAACAGCCTGCCCAAGCGCTACATCCTCTCGACCATCTATTTCACCCGCGCGCTTGCGACGCTTGCCTTCATCTCGTTTCCGATCACGCCGTTCTCGGCGATTGCGTTCGGCGCGGTCTCCGGCCTGACCTGGCTGTCGACCGTGCCACCGACCTCGGCACTGGTCGCGATCATGTTCGGCACGCGCTGGTTCGCCACGCTCTATGGCTTCGCCTTCGTCAGCCATCAGGTCGGCGGCTTCCTCGGCGTCTGGCTCGGCGGCATCGTGTTCGAGCGGTTCGGTTCCTACACGCCGATCTGGTGGCTCTCGATCCTGTTCGGCGTGCTCTCGGCGCTGATCAATCTTCCGATCGTGGAGAAACCGGTCCAGCGGACGGTTGCGCAGCCTGCCTGATCGGCTAAACATCCCCTGAAACAAGTCAGGGAGTTTTGCTGTGGCGACGTTCAAGGCGATCCGGATCGACAAGGCGGACAAGGGCACCACCGCGCAGCTCACGCAGTTCGACGAAGCCGAACTGATGGAGGGCGACGTCACCGTCCGCGTGGAATGGTCGACGTTGAACTACAAGGACGGCCTTGCGCTCACCGGCAAGGCGCCGGTGGTGCGCCGCTTCCCGATGATTGCCGGCATCGACTTCGCCGGCACCGTCGAGCAGTCCTCGCATCCGCAATGGAAGGCGGGCGATAAGGTCGTCTGCACCGGCTGGGGCATGGGCGAGACCCATCTTGGCGCCTATGCCGAGAAGGCGCGGGTGAAAGGCGACTGGCTGGTCGCTCTTCCGCAGGGCCTATCGGCGCGCGACGCCATGGCGATCGGCACTGCCGGCTTCACCGCGATGCTGTCCGTGCTGGCGCTGGAGAAGCACGGAGTGTCGCCGAACAGCGGTCCGGTCGTGGTGACGGGGGCTGCTGGCGGCGTCGGCTCGGTTGCGACCGCCGTGCTCTCGAAGCTCGGCTATCACGTCATCGCCTCCACCGGACGTGCGTCCGAAGCGGACTATCTGAAAGAGATCGGCGCGGCTGAGGTGATCGACCGCAACGAATTGTCGGCGGCCGCCAAGCCCATCGCCAAGGAGCGCTGGGCGGGCGGCGTCGACAGCGTCGGCTCGACCACGCTCGCAAACCTCCTGTCGATGACGAAGTACGGCGGCGCGATCGCGGCCTGCGGCTTGGCTGCCGGCATGGACCTGCCGTCTTCCGTCGCACCCTTCATTTTGCGCGGGGTGTGCCTTCTCGGCATCGATTCCGTGATGTGCCCGATCGAGCCGCGGAAAGCTGCCTGGCAACGCCTGGCGTCCGATCTGGACCGGTCAAAACTAGCTGAAATTACTCACGAAATTCCGCTTTCTGAAGTTCCGGAGTGGGGCGCGAAAATCCTCGCCGGCCAGGTCCGCGGTCGCACCGTTGTAAAAATTGTCTAACGGCGTTCAGACTTTACCAACCATGCTGCTTCAATGTCGCCATGGTTAGTATGGTAAGCAGCAGGTAAAGAGATAAGGCATAGCCCGCTGCGGGGTTGGTTCGGAGTTGAGCATGCTTGCGCGTATTGTGTTGGGGGCGGTCACGGCGGTAGCGACGCTTACGCCGGCCATTGCTGGAAGCATGAACGCCGATGAGGCGCGCCGCTTCGTCGCCGGGAAGGTGTTTGCTTTCACCTGCTTTGACGGCACCCGGGGCGCGGGCCGCATCATGGACGACCTCGGCGCCGCCGGCGCCGTGCAGTTCTCGGGTGCAGGTCCGGTGAAACATCTCCGCCTGCCCGGCAACACGCTGCAGATCCGCGGCCAGAACGTCTGCGCCTCGATCAAGGGCATTCCGTTCGAGCCCTGTTTCGACCTTGAAAAGACCGACGATCGCAGTTTCCGCGGCTCGGTATCGGGGATGGGCTTCGCCTATTGCGACTTCCATCACCAGGGCGGCAACCAGATGCTGATGGCGCGGGCCGTCGCGCGGCCGCGCTCGCTGCGCACCTCGGAACACACGGGTTCGGTCGGCACGCCCAACACCGAAGTCGCCGCGCGTGTCGAGACCCCGCGCGTCGAGAGTAGCCGGCTCGAGCCGGTGAAGCCGCAGGTCAAATCGGAGCCCGCCAGGGACGACGCCCCGCTGGAGCTGCGCCGCTCCACCCAGTGAGTTGGTGCGCGGGACAGTCCGCGCACTTTGTCGTTGAGAGCTGCCATCAGACACGAAGCCGCCGCGCCGTAGTCATACGGACGGCGGCTTTCATGCGTTGGTAGCTGTTCGCGCCCCAGTTTGCGTACGGCCGGGGGCGCGGCCCGATAAAAGGGTTCAACGATGTCGCTGTACTTCTTCCGTATCAGCACGGGCCGCTATTCCGGTGCTGCCGACCAGCCATATGAGTTCGAGGACCGCGCCGCGGCCTGGACCGAGATGACCGAAGTCTGTGCCAATTTGCTCGGCGGCATCTCGCGCGGCCTGAAACAGGATGCCGAATGGCGCATGGAGCTGCTCGACGAGAACAAGGAGCCGGTGTTCCGGATCAGCTTGATTGGCGAGAGCCAAAAGGCCCTTGGTCGCACTGGCTAGAAATCGGGCATCCTACCGCCGCGTGTGGTTAACCTGTTAAGCGCGCGGACCGTGCCGTTTTTCAAGGGATTTTCCGGTAAGTCCGGTATTTGTCCGGGGGCGATCGTTAACCAGATCACCACACCTGAAGCTCAGTTTTTAGGCAAGGGCGATCAACGCCGAGGGCGGCCGACAATGACTTGGCCGCGCAACCCGGGAAACGCCCTCATGTCGAGACTCATCCAGAATCTGCAAATCGGTACCAAGCTCGCGCTCGCTTCGGCGTTCGGCGTTGTTCTCGTCGGCGCCATGATCGCGAGCCAGGTCATCGGCAACAACAACGTGGGGCATTCCAACCAGGCCGCGCTTGCGCAGCAGGAATTGGTGCGCGAGGCTACCGAAGCCAAGCTTGGGATACGCGGCTTGCAACTCGCCGTACGGGACATGCGTCTCGCCAACAATCAGGGTGACTTGCAAAAGGCGAGCGAGCTTCTGCTGGAGCGGTCGAAAGCACTGAACGGCGTTGTCGATTCCATGCTCAGGTTGTCGCACGCCCCGGAAAACCGCGCGCGGATGGAGAAGCTCAAGTCTACGTCGGCCGATTACCTGAAGGGCGCGCAGCAGAACGCCTCTGTTCGCAGCGAGGCCATTGCGGTTGCGGCCACGGACCCCGTCCGCGCCGCCAAGATTTCCGAGGAAGGCGCGCGCCAGATCCGCGAGGTGACGCTGCCGCTTGCCACACAGCTGGACAATTTGACCAGCGAGATTGCCGATTTCGCCAAGCACAAGAGCGATGAAGAAATCGCTGCCGCGAGCCAGGAGATGGCCGTGAGCGAGCGTCTCGGCATGGTGGTCGGTGCGTGCGCCGTGCTCGTCCTCATCGGTTCGTGGCTGATGTCCTTCCTGACCATCGCGCGGCCGATCCGCGCGCTCACGGTTGCCATGGACAAGCTCGCTGGTGGTGACTTCTCTGTTGTCCTGCCGGGTCTCGGCCGCAAGGACGAGGTCGGCGGTGTCACCGCGGCCGTCGAGAAATTCAAGGTCGTGTCGGAGCAGAAGGCGCGCCAGGAAGCGGAAGCCAAGATGCGGCAGGACCAGGTGGCGGCCGAGCAGCGCAAGGCCGATATGCGCAAGCTTGCTGATAGTTTCGAAGGCGCCGTCGGCGAGATCGTCGATACGGTGTCGTCGGCCGCGACGGAGCTCGAGGCTTCGGCCTCGACGTTGACCTCGACGGCGGAGCGGGCACAGGAACTGACGATAGTTGTGGCTGCGGCCTCCGAGGAGGCGTCGACCAACGTGCAATCGGTGGCGTCGGCCACGGAAGAGCTGTCGTCTTCAATTACGGAGATTAGCCGCCAAGTGCAGGAATCGGCGCGGGTCGCGAGCGAGGCGGTTACCCAAGCCCGAACCACGACCGACCGTGTCGGAGAATTGTCCAAGGCGGCGGCTCGCATTGGCGACGTGGTCGAGCTGATCAACACCATCGCCGGCCAGACCAACCTGCTGGCGCTTAATGCCACCATCGAGGCGGCACGCGCCGGCGAGGCCGGTCGCGGTTTTGCGGTGGTGGCTTCCGAAGTGAAGGCGCTTGCCGAGCAGACCGCGAAGGCGACCGGCGAGATCGGCCAGCAGATTTCCGGCATTCAGGCCGCGACGCAGGACTCCGTCGCCGCCATCAGCGCCATCAGCAACACCATTGAAAAGCTGTCCGAGATATCGTCCACGATCGCGGCGGCCGTCGAGGAGCAGGGCGCGGCGACGCAGGAGATCTCGCGCAACGTGCAGCAGGCGGCCGAAGGCACCCATCAGGTCTCGTCCAACATCACCGACGTGCAGCGCGGTGCAGGCGAAACCGGCTCGGCATCGTCGCAGGTGCTGGCAGCCGCGCGGTCATTGTCCGGCGACAGCAACCGCCTCAAGCTCGAGGTCGGCAAGTTCCTCGACACCGTGCGCGCCGCCTAAGAACCTCGTTCCAGACAGTTCGGAAGACGCCCTGCCTCCTCAGGCGGGCGTTTTTGCATCCTGATCTTCGCCGCGAACGTCTCGCGCATGACTTCGGCGAACGTCGGCTGCAAAAGCAAACAGTGGCGACCTCAAGCTGAAATTCACAACTTTCTGGCGAGATTATCTCTTCCATTTCAACTGTTTGGGTTGAAATCTCAGTATTTCTCCGAGCCCTCCCGTTAACCAGAATGAGTAACCCCAAGGAATAGATTCTCCGGCAAGGGCGATCAACGTCCATGCAGCCGGCAAGGACTTGGCTGCGTGTTTCCTTTGGGGGAAACGTACCATGTTGAGCCCTGCTCATCATCAGCAGGTCCGAACTCAGTCCGCCAGCGCGTGGAGTCGGCTCGGACATGTTCGGATCGGCACGATCTTGCCGATCATCATCTCTGCCCTGGTCTTGCTTGGGTTGGCCTCGGCCGGATTCATCGCCTATGAGGCCGTCCTCAAGAGGCGAGAGTCCGAGGCATTCCTGAAGGTCAATGCAGTTGCCCAACTGCTGCTGCGCAGCGCAGGACATTGGGCGATTGAACGCGGGCTGACCAACGCCGTGCTGAAGTCTCCTGATGTCGTCAGTGCCGAGCGCCGTGCGGAAATCGCAAAGGCGCGCGCGACGGCCGAAAAGGCCTTTCGCCAAGCCGTCCTCGATATCAGCGCGATTCCCGAAATGACGGCGGGGCAAAGACAGATTGCGGACGCAGCGACGAAATTCGAGGCGCTGCGTCTCCTGCGTGAGAAAGCCGACGCGGGAATGTCGCGCTCGCGCGTTGAACGCGAGCCTGACCTCGTAGATGGCTTCGCGCCAACGATTACGGAGGTGATCGACGTCGCGAGCAACCGCTTGCGGCTGACGCTCGAAACACTCACCAGCCCGCCCGTGGCAAGGCTGGCCCAGCTCATCGGCTTGCGACATCTGACAGCTCAGATGGCCGAGAATGCCGGAAGGGAGCGGGCCCTGCTGGCTGGGGTCGTCGGTGCGCGCGCGAAGCTCGGGATGGAGGGCTATGAGCGCCTTTCGGCGCTGCGGGCCAAGGTCGAACTCGCATGGGACACGGTATTGCCGGTGCGGCTGCGTTCGGACCTCGCCCTGCAGATCGGCGAGGCGATGACGGAGGTCGAGAAATCCTATTTTGGTGCCTACGGTGAAACGCGGGTGACTGTGCTCGCCGGTGGCGAAGGCGGGGACTACAGAATCACGGGACCCGAGTACTTCACGCGGGCCACCGCCGGCATCAATGCAGTGCTGAAGCTCGGTGAAGCCATTGGCGCGGCCGCTGACCGCGAAGCCACGATGCAGGCAGAGGTCAGCACTCGTAATGTTGTTTTCACGGTCGTGTTGCTCTGCGCCTCGGTGATGCTCGCTGGCCTCAGTTTCTGGATCACCTTTGGCCGGATCCTCAAGCCGCTTTCAGCCATTTCGGTTGCGATGGGTGGGCTCGCCAATGGCGACTTCACGACGGTCGTGCCTGGCACCTGCCGAGGTGACGAGGTCGGCGAGATGGCGCGGACCGTTGAAGTCTTCAAGCAAAACGGGCTCGAAGTCGAACGCATGCGGGGCGATCACGCTGCGGCCGAGAGCCGGGCAGCCGAGCAGCGCAAGGCGGAGATGCGGAAGCTGGCCGACGGCTTCGAAGCCGCGATCGGGGAGATCGTCGACACCGTCTCCTCGGCAGCGACCGAGCTCGAAGCCTCGGCGTCGACCCTCACATCGACCGCGGAGCGTGGGCAGCAGCTCACGACCATGGTTGCTGCGGCCTCCGAGGAGGCGTCCACCGACGTGCAAGCGGTGGCGTCGGCCACCGAGGAGCTGTCGTCTTCTATCACCGAGATCAGCAGGCAGGTGCAGGAATCGGCCCGCGTGGCCAACGAAGCTGTCGGCCAGGCGCGTGTCACCACTGAGCGCGTCAGCGAATTGTCCAGGGCGGCGACGCGGATCGGCGACGTGGTCGAGCTGATCAACACCATCGCGGGTCAGACCAATCTCCTGGCGCTCAACGCGACCATCGAGGCCGCGCGCGCCGGCGAAGCCGGTCGCGGCTTTGCGGTTGTGGCCTCCGAGGTCAAGGCACTCGCCGAACAGACCGCGAAGGCCACTGGCGAGATCGGGCAGCAGATCGCCAGCATCCAGACCGCGACCGAGCATTCGGTCGGCGCAATCAAGGACATCAGCGGCACTATCGAGAAGCTCTCGGAGATTTCCTCTACCATCGCGGCTGCCGTGGAAGAGCAGGGCGCGGCGACACAGGAAATCTCCCGCAACGTGCAGCAGGCGGCGGAAGGCACCCATCAGGTCTCGGCCAACATCACCGATGTGCAGCGCGGCGCGAACGAGACCGGCTCGGCGTCGTCGCAGGTGCTGGCGGCGGCCCAGTCGCTCTCTGGCGACAGCAACCGCCTCAAGCTCGAGGTCGGCAACTTCCTCGATACCGTGCGCGCAGCATGACGCGGTCGCCGTCACCAATCATCGATCGACTACAACCGCCGCGCGAAGACGCGCGGTGGTTCGCATGCGTTCGCAGTTGGATGTCGCGGCGCGATGAGCCGCACGGTTAACCTTCCGGAAAACCGATGCAGTCATGATCTCCGCAATATTCCGGGTGCCGAGTCGCCCTCCTCGTATTGCGTATCAATCGTATTGGAGCACATTCCATGAGTGGCCCTTCCATTCGTCTCACCCATAAGGTCATGGCGATCGGACTGTTCGGATTGTTGGGTCTCGTCGCCTTCGGCGCGATCTACGAGATCGGCAGTCTCTCCCAGGACGCCTCCCGCGAGATTGCTAACCGCGCTCGTGCGATCGCTGACCTCGACAAGCAGCTCTCGATCGAGATGCTGGAGGCCCGCCGCAACGAGAAGAACTTTCAGCAGCGCCGCAACGAGAGCTACGCCAAGGCACATGCCGAATTGATCGGGCCGATCAATCGCGACTTCGACGAGGTGGAGCGGCTGATGTCGGCCGGCGGCTTGGGCGCGCTGTCCGACCGGATGAAGCAGGGCCAGGACGGCTTCAAGCGATACGCGTCGGACTTTGGCGCATTGGTGGCCGCGGAGACCCGGCTCGGCCTAAACGAGACTCTGGGCCTCTCCGGCTCGCTCCGCGCCGCCGTGCACGACATTGAGGCCAAGCTCAAGGAGATCGACGATCCCAGGTCCACGAGCTGGATGCTGATGATGCGCCGGCACGAGAAGGACTTCATGCTGCGGCGCGACCCAAAATACATCGCCGAGATGAAGAAGGCCGCGGTCGAATTCTCCAAGGCGATAGAGGTCGTCGCAATCCCTACGGCAGTGATGAACGACATCACAGCCAAGCTGCAGAAATATCAATCCGAGTTCACGGCGTGGGTGGAGACGGCGCAGCAAACTGCGGCCCTCGACGCCAGCATGATGAAAACGTTCCGTGGGTTAGAACCGAGCATGATCGAGGTGCGCAACACAGTCGAAGACCTCTACAGGAAGGCCGACGTTGCGGAAGCTGCGACCCGCGATGCCGTGCGCATGTGGATGATGGTCGCCTTCGCCATTGCCGTCGTCGTGCTCGCCGCGGTGGGCTTCCTTCTGGGACGTTCGATCTCGAAGGCGCTTGCCGGCATGGTCGGCGCGATGACGCGGCTTGCGCGCGGCGAGCTTTCGATATCCGTTCCGGGCATCGGGCGCAAAGACGAGATCGGCGAGATGGCCGGTGCCGTCGAGGTGTTCAGGACCAATATGGCGGAGGCCGAGCGGCTGCGCACCGAGCAGGTCGAAGCTGAGGCGCGCGGGCGCCAGCAGCGCAAGGCCGACATGCACCGGCTCGCCGAGACTTTCGAAGGCGCGGTCGGCGAGATCATCGATACTGTTTCGTCGGCGGCAACCGAGCTGGAGGCCTCGTCAAATACGCTGACGCAGGCTGCCGAGCGCGGCAACGGGCTTGCCACGGTCGTGGCGGCCGCCTCCGAAGAGGCCTCCGCGAACGTGCAGTCGGTGTCTGCAGCGAGCGAGGAAATGACCTCCTCGATCTCCGAGATCAGCCGTCAGGTGCAGGAATCGGCCCGTGTCGCCGACGTGGCGGTCGGGCAGGCCCAGCGCACCAATGCACGCGTCGCCGAACTGTCGAAGGCCGCCGCCCGCATCGGCGACGTGGTCGAGCTGATCAACACCATCGCCGCCCAGACCAACCTGCTGGCGCTCAACGCGACGATCGAGGCGGCGCGTGCCGGCGAGGCCGGCCGCGGCTTTGCCGTGGTCGCTTCCGAAGTGAAGGCGCTCGCCGAGCAGACTGCGAAGGCCACGGGCGAGATCGGCCAGCACATCGGCGCGATCCAGACCGCGACGGAAGACTCCGCCGGTGCGATCAAGGAGATCGGCGACACCATCGCGCGGATGTCGGAGATCTCGTCAACCATCGCCGCCGCGGTCGAGGAACAGGGTGCCGCCACGCAAGAGATCTCCCGCAACATCCAGCACGCCGCGAATGGCACCTCCGAAGTCTCGGCGAACATCGGCGATGTCCAGCGTGGCGCAGGCGAAACCGGGGCGGCCTCGGCGCAGGTGCATTCGGCTGCGCAATCGCTGTCGCAGGAGAGCCACCGGCTGAAGAGCGAGGTCGCGCGCTTCCTGGATACGGTACGGGCGGCGTGACAGCCGTCGCCTTCCGCACATTGCGTCGCAAGTGGACAGGTCGCGTCGCAGCATCAGTTGGCTGTGCAGCTGCAACAGTTGGTTGCAGGAGAAATAACGACCGTCAGCGCTGTCCCGTAATTTTACGTAGGGCCCTGTTAACGCCTGCTTGCGACTATGTGTGCAATCTTACGGGACAAGAACCAGCCAGCATTGTTGAACTGACCTCCGTCTCGCCATCTTCGTGGCGGTTTGCGGCGCGGACAATTTGCGCGTTGCCAGGTAACATCGGGATTTGTCGTGATGTCGAAATTGTCGATCGTCTTCAAGCTTCTGGCCGTGTTGTCGGTCCTGGTCCTTTCGCTCGCCGGCGTTGGCGTGACGGCGATCGGCACCATGCAGAACATCAATTCCCATACGGTCGAGATCGCGGAGAGTTGGCTGCCCAGCGTGCGCGCGCTCGGCTCGCTTCGCGCCGACATCAACGAGCTGCGCGTCGCGCTCCGTCTGCATCTGATGCAGGACAGCGTTGAGGGCAAGGACGCCGCCGAGAAGCGCTTGGCCTCGCTGCGCGCGCGCATCGACCAGACCCGCAAGGTCTACGAGCCGCTGATCACTTCCGCCGAGGAGCGCTCGCTCTATGGGCAATGGAGCACGGCGTGGGCCGAGTATCTGAACGGCGTGCAGGACGTGATGGCACTGTCGCGCAAGGGCGTTGGCCGTTTCCCGGCCGACGCCAACGAGCTGCTGCAAACCAAGGTTGCGAAGATGGCCCAGGCCGCCGATCCCCTGCTCCAAAAGGGCATCGAGCTCAACAACCGCGGTGCCGAGCTTGAGACGAAGCAGGCCGCCGACAGCTACGCCATGATCTTCCGCGTGCTGGTCGGCATCATCGTGCTCTCGGTCGTGATCGCGATCGGCGCCGCCTATTACCTCGTGCGCGACGTTTCTCGCGGCATTGCCTCAATCATCCGCCCGATGCAGTCCCTCGGCGAGGGCGACCTCTCGGCCGACGTTCCGCATCGCGGCGAGAAGACCGAAATCGGTTCGATGGCAGATGCGCTGCAGATCTTCAAGGAGGCGCTGATCGCCAAGAAGGCCGCCGACGAGGCCGCTGCGCGCGACGCCGAAGTCAAGATCGAACGCGGTCGCCGCGTCGATGCCATCACCCGCAAGTTCGAAGCCATGATCGGCGAGGTGGTCGGGACCGTCTCCTCGGCATCGACCGAGCTCGAGGCCTCCGCCTCGACGCTGACCAACACCGCGCAGCGCGGACAGGAACTCGCGACCGTCGTCGCAGCCGCCTCCGAGGAAGCCTCGACCAACGTCCAGGCGGTGGCATCCGCTTCGGAGGAGCTGTCGTCCTCCATCACCGAGATCAGCCGCCGCGTGCAAGATTCGGCGCGGATGGCGGCGGAGGCCGTCGAGCAAGCGGCGCGGACCAACAACCGTGTCAATGCGCTGTCGCAGGCGGCGTCCCGCATCGGCGACGTCGTCGAGCTCATCAACACCATCGCGGGCCAGACCAATCTGCTGGCGCTGAACGCGACCATCGAGGCCGCGCGTGCCGGCGATGCGGGCCGCGGATTCGCGGTCGTCGCCTCCGAGGTCAAGGCGCTGGCCGAGCAGACCGCGAAAGCGACCGGTGAGATCGGGGCGCAGGTCTCGGGTATCCAGGCGGCGACGCAGGAATCGGTCAGTGCCATCCAGGAGATCGGCGGCACCATCGAGCGGCTCTCCGAGGTGGCTGCGGCCATTGCCGCCGCCGTCGAGGAGCAGGGCGCGGCCACGCAGGAAATCTCGCGTAACGTGCAGCAGGCCTCGGTCGGCACGCAGGAGGTCTCGTCGAACATCACCAACGTGCAGCGCGGTGCGATCGAGACCGGCGAGGCTTCGACCGAGGTATTGTCGGCGGCGAAATCGCTGGCGACCGACAGCACCCGTCTCAAGGTCGAGGTCGCGCAGTTCCTGGAATCGGTTCGCGGGGCCTGACGCTCACGTGCTCGTCTGCGGAGCCGGCGGCGGTGCGATCTGCCGCCGGAACAGGATACGCTGGTAGAGCCAGCCGATCGCGACCAGCACGATGCCGAGGCACATGAACGATAGCGCGCGGTAGACGCCCGTCAGCGTCGACATGTCGATGACGAATGCTTTCAGGATCGTCAACGCGATCACGACGGCCGATGCCAGCCGCGCCCGCTCCGAATTGACGAGAATGCCGACGCCGAGCAGCACCACGCCGAAGCCGAGCCAGCCGATCGAATAGGTATATTGCTCGGCGCCCGTCGTCGCTCCGGAGGAGAGGATCGGGCCGTGATAGAAGCGGCGGATCTCCAGCGTGACATAGGTCAGCGCGAACAGCAGCGCGCCGCCTGCAATCGTGTTGGCGTAGGCCTTGCCGCGTTCGCCGGCCACGGCATAGGACAAGAGCAGCATCAGCACCGCCGGCAGCGCGTAGCCGAGCAGCAGCAGGTTGAACACGGCGCCACCGACGTCGGTGCGCCATAGCAGCGGGTTCTCCAGGAGCAGGAGGCCGAACACGCCGACGAGCCCGCCGATCACCGTGAGCACGACCGCGCCGACATTGTGCACGACGCTGCGGCTGCGCAGTCGCAGGCGCTCCAGCCCGATCGCCAGGGCGAGCGTGATGCAGACCTGGAGGGCGAATTCGAGCAGAGAGGGTGCTGACGTCATGTTGCCGCCGGTCGCAAAATGGCGGATCTCCATGAAGGCGAGCAGCGCGGTGAACAGGATCGCGGCGCTCTCGAGCATGCGCAGCGGGGCGTCGTCGGCGCGGCGGCGCAGGAACAGGCTCGCCGCCCAGAACGATGCCGCCGGCAGGCCGTAACCCCACAACAGCCAGTTGAAGATCGGCGTGGTTCCGACGGCGTCGCCGACGATGCGCGGATCATAGCCGATCCGAGCGGTGACGAGGCCGGCGAAGATCGCGGCGAGCCAGCGCAGGAACGGGATCGGCCGCTGCATCGAGATCCAGGCGGTGCCGAGCGACATCAGCGCCAGTGCGATCGTGAGCCAGCCCTTCTCCAGCGCAAACGTCAGCGCCAGCGCCAGTGCACCGAGCGTGCCGGTCGCAAACAAGGCCGTGGAGATCATGGCGCCCGGCCGGTTCTCGCGGCGTGCAAGCGCTTCGGTGGCCGCGCCGAAGGCGGCGGCGAGCAGCACCGCGAGGATGGCGAACGGGATCGAGCGATCGAGATGCGCGATGCGTGCGTAGAGCGCGACCAGGATCGCGATCGGCGTCGCGACCCCCGCGACCGACCACACCACCGGAATGATCGCCGAGTTCGAACGTCCCTGCGCGAGGAAGCCCGCGATGCCGAAGCCGGCGGCGAAGATCGCCGCCATCACCAGATGCAGCGTCACCGCGCTATCGATCGCCGTCGGTGCGATGTCGGCCATGGGACCGCCCGGCAGCACGAGCATGTCAGGATTGGCGCGCACCGCCCATTCGGCGAACACGACGAAGACGGTCGCGGCGGCTGCGCCGAGCGCGCCGGTGGCCGCCGGCGCGCGCCAGGCGACAAGCAGCGTCGCGCCGACCAGCAGCGTGAAGGCCATCAGCGCCAGGTCCGCATGGGCGCTCGACAGCACGATCAGCATCGCGCCGAACAGATAGGCACCGAGTGAGCCCGACGAGACCGGCTCGATCTCACCGTCCTCGATCGTCGGGCCGAACATGAAGCCGCAGACCACGAGAAGAGCGGCAAGAACGAATCCTGCGATCACATGGAAAGCGTGCGGCGGGACCTGCAGGTCGCTGGTATCGAGCCCCGGAAAGATCCAGAGCACGGCGAAGGCGATTGTCGTGACCGCAAGCCAACGCCACAGCCGGATACGGGCAAGGCCGAAGCTCGCGGCGGTGACGACGGCGAGATAGATGTAGAGCGCCCAATAGTCCGGCTTGCCGCTGGAGACGAGGATCGGCGTCACGAAGGCGCCGACCACGCCGAGGCCGGCGAGCGCGGGCCCGTGCAGGAGCGCGGCAGCCAGCGTGCCGAGCGCGACGAGGCCGAGCAGCACGAAGGCGGTCGCGGGCACGAGGAAGCCATAGAGCGCGTACGCCGCGTAGATGGTCGCAAATGCCACCGCCGTACCGGCTGCGGTGAGGATAGCGGGAATGTTGGCGATCGGCAGCGCGGCGATGTTGGAGATGCTCTCCTTGCGCCGTGACCATTCGCCGGCGCCCAGCAGCGCCAGCGCGAACACGCCGCCAAGGAACACGCGCACGCCGGGGCCAAGGAGGCCAGCCTCGATCGAATAGCGCACCATGAAGAAGCCGCCGAGCGCGAGCGCCAGGCCGCCGATCCAGACTACCCAGCGCGTGCCGAGCCGTTCCTCGAACCCGGGCGCGGGTGCGGGCAGCGGCGGCGTCGCGTCGGCCTCGGTGCTCGCTTCGAGCGGAGGCGGTGAAATATCTTCGGTGACGAGCGGGGGCGGCGCCTCGGCTCTGGCTTCGGCTTGGGGCACAAGCGGCGGTGGCGCTGCGGAAGTTGTGGGGGGCGCGTCAGCCCACACATCTGCGGGGATCAGCGGCGGCTGCACGGGCCGTTGCGCGCGGAACATCTCTTCGAGCGAGCTTAGCCGTCGTCGCAGTTCAGCCGCCTGGCTGGAAGCCTTGATCGCGATGATGAAGGCGATGATCGCAATGATCAGCGCGAAGACGTCAAACGGGCCGTCAGACATAAAGCCTCCAGGCAACCGGCGGGCAGGGGCCGATCACGCATATCTCGGGTTAGCGCCGGGAGCGTACGCGCAAGCCCGGCGCGGGTCGCTCCTGAAGCACGTCGCGACGGAAGCGGTAGAGCGCCGCCGGACGTCCGCCCGTCTGTGTCGACATCACCCCGGTCGGTTCGACCAGGGCTTCCATTTCGACCAGGCGGCGGAAATTTTGTTTGTGCAGGTGTCGGCCGGAGATCGCCTCCACCGTATACTGCAATTCGGTAAGTGTGAATTCGGCGGGCAAAAGTTCAAAGACCACAGGACGATACTTCAGTTTTGCACGCAGTCGCGCGACCGCTGTCGCAAGAATCCGGCGGTGGTCGAAGCGCATGGATGTGCCGAGCGCGGACAGCGCCTTGCGCGCTAATGCCGCAGGGCGACCGTCGCGCCGCGCTTCCTCGACCAGCCCTGCCTCGTACAGGAGCTCGTAGCGGTCGAGCACGCGCTCCTCGTCCCAGGACGCGCCGTCGAGACCGAAATAGAACCGCACCCGATCCTTGCGCGGCAATGCGCGCGTCGTCTCCGGCGTCTCCTCTTCGGCCCAGCCGGTCAATGCCGGGATGATGTCGTCCGCGATGATCGCGGGCGGCCCCTCGCGCCAGTCCTCCCAAGGCAGGAAGCGATACCACGGCGCGAAGCTCGCACTCGTGGCTGCCAGTTCGCCGCCGAAGGCGCGCGTCAGTGCGAGATAGCCGATCGACACCATGTGCGCGCCGGTGTCGCCAGCCTCGGCATGCCGGCCGCGATCGCCGAACGTGTAGAGCTGCTCGACATAGCCGAGCCGCAGGCCCGTCTGTTCCTCGACCCACGCCCGCAGCCCGATCTCGAAAGTGCGATGGCTCGGCGCATCGAACGGGCCGAACGGCAGGCCGGCCAGGCCGTCACTGTCGCGCGCGGTGAGGATCAGCGGTTCGTGATCCTCGATCGCGACGATCGCGGCGGTCAGGCCGATCTCGATCGGCGTCAGCAGCTTTTCGCTCATGCGATGGCGATCGCCGGTGCGGCCATGACGATGTGGAGGCGTCTGCGTAAAGGCTCGCATGCGATTGCTCTGCTCGCAAGCGGGCGAGGGGGCACACCTGTGCTGTGGTGCGCAACTGTCATTCGAGCTCGATCACGAAGGGGCGGCCCTCGACCATCATCGCGCCCGGGCCCATCTCGTCGAGTGCGCGCAGCATGCGGCCGTTGCGCCCCAGCGCACGGTCGGCAAGGCCGACGATGCGGCGGTTCGGTGAGGCGATCGGGGACGCCGCCCGGATCTTCTTCGCGATCTCGGTCTCGTCGCGATTCGGATTGAGTGCGCACACGGCGGCAAAGGCGCTCGCGGTGGAGCGGCTGATGCCGGCATAGCAATGCACCACCAGCGGCGCGTCGCGGTCCCAGCCGCGCACGAAGTTCAGCACCTGCTCGATATGCGTTTCCGACGGCGCGACGAAGCCGTCCATCTCCTCGGTGATGTCGTCCATCGACACCTTGAGATGGTTGGCCGGCAGCACCGACACCGGCCGCGCCACCTGTTCGACATTGGCCATCACGGTCAGCACGTGGCTGGCCTTGGTGAGGCGGACGGTTTCGGGAAGGGCGGCGAGGGAGCAGACGTGGATCATGGCGGACCTTTTTCCGCAGATTATAGCGAGCGTTGGCGGGGTGGGCAAAGCGAAGCGTACCCACCACTTTCGTCTCATTGCGCAAAACAGTGGGCGGCAAGGGCCCCTTTGCCCGCCCTGCAGGACTCTAACCCACGACAACGATCACGCAAACACGGCGCCAAACCGCTCCAGAAACTGCTTCTCGGCCCGGGCAGCCGTCCAGGGGGTGAGATAGTCGCGCCGGACGCTGTCGGACAGGCCGGGATCCTTGCCGAACAGGCGCTTGGCCTCGCTCTCGCTGAAGCCGGCAAGCGTCGTTGCCTCCAGATAGGCCGCGCCGCGATCGGCGGCCTTGATCGCCAGCGTGATCTCGTCCGGCAGTACCGGCGGCAGGCCAAAGCGGATGTGAATCGCGCCGAGCAGACGTTTCTCGACCGCCTTGTAATGACCGTCGAGCACGGCCTTGAACGGCGAGATCATGTCGCCGATCACATATTCGGGCGCGTCATGCAGCAGCGCGGCAAGCCGCATGCGCTGATCCACGCGGGGATTCTCGTGCCGCATCACGGTTTCGACCAGCAGCGTATGCTGCGCGACAGAGAAGATGTGTGCGCCGATGGTCTGGCCGTTCCAGCGGGCAACACGCGCCAGCCCATGCGCGACGTCGGCGATCTCGATATCGAGCGGGGAGGGATCGAGCAAATCGAGCCGCCGGCCCGACAGCATGCGTTGCCAGGCGCGGGTGTCGGCGCCGCGGTCCGTCTTCTTCGCGCTCATTTGGCCTTGAGGCGCGGCTTGCGCTGCGACTTGCCGCAGCTCGCGTGACAATGGCAGTCGACGAGATGATCGTTGACCATGCCGGTCGCCTCCATGAAGGCATAGACGATGGTCGGGCCGACGAATTTGAAGCCGCGCGAGGCCAGCTCCTTGGAGATCTGCATGGAGAGCGGCGTCGAGGCAGGCACGCTCGCGGTGGTCTTGAAATGATTGACCTTGGGCCTTCCGTCCATGAAGTCCCACAGGAATTTCGAGAAGCCGGGGCCCTTCTCCATGATGGCGAGATAGGATTTCGCGCTTGATATCGCGCCGTCGATCTTGGCCTTGTTGCGCACGATGCCGGCATCGTTCATCAGCGCGTGAACCTTCTTCTCGTTGTAGCGTGCGATCTTTTCCGGCTGGAAATCGTCGAAGGCTTTGCGAAAATTGTCGCGCTTGCGCAGGATCGTGATCCAGGACAAGCCGGCCTGGAAACCGTCGAGGATCAGCTTCTCATAGAGCGCGCGGTCGTCATATTCCGGCACGCCCCATTCAGTATCGTGATAGGCGACGTAAAGCGGATCTTCGCCGGGCCAGGGGCAACGCGTCTTTCCGTCGGGATGCAGGCGAGGGGCACGGCTCATGCGATGGGTTGCTTCGTTGGAATGCGCACGACGTCTGGTTCCGCAAGCCTCACAGCGAGCCCACCGGCAGTCAGCGCCTGTCCCGCATCGAGCGCATCGGCGACGCGGTCGATGCGCACCAGCGCGATACCCTTTCCTTTCGCCGACGAGCCCATCGTGCCGACCGGCTTGTCGCCGGCCATGACGCTGACGCCGGGCTCAGGCGAGAAATCCTCGAGCAGCACCTTCACGCTGCGGGTGCGCGCGGTGCCGCGATGCTGCATGCGCGAGACGACCTCCTGGCCGACATAGCAGCCCTTGTCGAAATCGACGCCGGAAAGGCGGTCCATGTTGGTCTCGTGCGGGAACGCATCGCTGTACGTGAAATCGAGCCCGCCGCGCGGCACGCCGAGCGCGATGCGGTGGGCCTCGTATGCGGCGGCGTCGACGAGCTCGGCGCCGATCAGATCGGACAGCTTCTGTTTGAGATCTTCGGGGATGAGGATGCGGTAGCCGAGGTCCCCATTGCGCGGATCGGCGAAGGCGAGGTCGGGCTGGGCCGCGGGCTTGCCGTCCCAGGCCGCGAGCACGCCGAGATCGTCGGACAGGTTTTCCACCGTGACCTTGGCGCGCAGCTTGTAGAATTTCAGCTTGGTGGCGAGGCCGTCGGCAAGCGGCTTCGGGCAATCGATCAGGAACCCGCCGCCATGGCCGGCAGGCGCTTCCGTGATCAGGAAGTCCACGATGATCTTGCCCTGCGGCGTCAGCAACGCGCCGAATCGGCCCAGGCCCGGCTTCAGCTTGTCGACATCGGTCGTGACGAGGCCATTGAGGAAGTTGCGCGCATCCTCGCCCGCGACCTTGATCACGCCCCGGTCCGGAAGAAACGCTGATTTCATACGAAAATCTCTTGCGACATGTTGCTCCGAAACGTAAGCCCGCAAGGCAAAAACGACAAGACCTCAAGCCCTGCGCTTGGGGACGAGAGAGGCCTTCAGCCATGACCCAGCGTTTCGACGTGATCCTCAAGGGCGGCACTGTCGTCAACCAGGACGGCGAGGGGACCCGCGATGTCGGCGTCGTCAACGGTCGCATTGCCGAGATCGGCGCGCTGTCGCAGGCTTCCGCCGCGGAAGTGATCGACTGCAAGGGCCTGCACATCCTGCCCGGCGTGATGGATACGCAGGTGCATTTCCGCGAGCCCGGGCTGGAGCAGAAGGAAGACCTCGAGACCGGCTCGCGCAGCGCCGTAATGGGCGGCGTCACCGCCGTGTTCGAGATGCCAAACACCGCGCCGTTGACCGTGACGGAGGCCACCTTCACCGACAAGGTGAAGCGCGCCCATCACCGCATGCATTGCGACTTCGCCTTCTTCATCGGCGGCACCCGCGAGAATGTGCAGGACCTGCCGGTGCTGGAGCGTGCGCCCGGCTGCGCCGGCGTGAAGGTGTTCATCGGCTCCTCGACCGGCGCGCTCTTGGTGGAGGATGACGAAAGCCTGCGCCGCATCTTCCAGGTGATCCGGCGCCGCGCGGCGTTCCACGCCGAGGACGAATACCGCCTCAACGACCGCAAATCGCTGCGTATCGAGGGCGACACGCGCTCGCACCCGGTGTGGCGCGACGAGACCGCCGCGCTGATGGCGACGCAGCGGCTGGTGAAGCTCGCACACGAGACCGGCAAGCGCATCCACGTGCTGCATATCTCGACCAAGGAAGAGATCGAATTTTTGCGCGACCACAAGGACGTCGCCTCCTGCGAGGCGACGCCGCATCATCTCACGCTGGTTGCGCCCGAATGCTACGAGCGGCTCGGCACGCTGGCCCAGATGAACCCGCCGGTGCGCGGCGCCGATCACCGCGCCGGGATCTGGCGCGGCATCGAGCAGGGCATCATCGACGTGCTCGGCTCGGACCACGCCCCGCATACGCTGGAAGAGAAACAGAAGACCTATCCGGCCTCGCCCTCCGGCATGACCGGCGTGCAGACGCTGGTGCCGCTCATGCTCGACCACGTCAATGCGGGTCGGCTGTCGCTGGCGCGTTTCGTCGATCTCACCAGCGCCGGCCCCGCGCGCCTCTACAACATGGCCTGCAAGGGGCGGATCGCCGCCGGCTATGACGCCGACTTCACCGTCGTCGATCTCAAGCGCAGCGAGACCATCACCAACAAATGGGTCGCGTCCAAGGCCGGCTGGACCCCCTATGACGGGTTGCGCGTCACCGGCTGGCCCGTAGGCACCTTCATCCGCGGCCGCCGCGTGATGTGGCAGGGCGAGCTCGTGACGGCCGCGCAAGGTGAGCCGGTGCGGTTTCTGGAGACGCTGAGGGAGGAGTGAATGACCGAACCGACACCCCTCATCACCACCGAGCAACTTGCAGCCCAGCTCGGCGATCCCAACCTGCGCCTCTACGACTGCACGACCTACAACGAGCCGGTGCCGCCAGGCAGCGATGTGCCCTATCGCGCCGTGCCGGGCGATAAGACGTTCGAGGCCGGCCATATTCCGGGGGCCGATTTTCTCGACCTGCAAGGCGAGTTCTCCGACGCCTCTGCGCAGCAATTCTTCATGATGCCTGATGTGGCCCAGCTGGAGGCCGCCTTCGGCCGCCACGGCCTCGATGCATCCAAATCCGTCGTGCTCTATAGCATCGGCACCATGATGTGGTCGACGCGGTTCTGGTGGATGCTGCGCTCGCTCGGCGTTGAGGCGCGGGTGCTCGACGGTGGCCTCGACAATGGAAGGACGAGGGACGGCCGGTCTTAACAGGCGCCCCGAAGGGCTATCCGGCCACGGCCTTCAAGGCCACACCGCGCGCAGGCTTCTTCGTCGACAAGAATGCGGTCAAGGCACGGCTCGGAGATCCCGCGACTGTTATCGTCAACGCGCTCGGTCCCCAGTTTCATCGCGGCCTCGAGCCGAGCCGCTACGGGCGGCCCGGCCGCGTTCCCGGCAGCGTCAACGTATCAGCGGCAGCGCTCGTCAATGCGGACAAGACGCTGACGACGCTCGCCGATGCCGAGGCCAAATTCGACGCGGCAGGCGTCACCCGCGACAAGAATGTGATCCTGTATTGCGGCGGCGGCATCTCGGCGACGATCGACCTGCTGCTGCTGACGCAACTCGGCTACGACAAGCTGACGCTGTACGATGCCTCGATGGGGGAGTGGGCGAAGGATCCGGCGCTGCCGATCGAGACGGATTAGGACATTCCTTGGCCCCTCCCCCAGGGGAGGGACAGAAAGTTGGGAACCTTTCCCTTGGGGCGGCATCCAAGGTCCGGAACGAAGCCAAACGAGCAGGTGACCGCCATGCCACGGATCGCAGCCGGCCTGTCCGCCGGCGCCAAGACTTCAGAAATCAGGACATTGGAAGCCGAACTGGTCGAGCGGGCGCGGGGCCGTGACGAGGCCGCGCTGCGCGAGATCATGCAGGCCAACAACCGCAGGCTCTATCGTCTGGCGCGCGGAATTCTGCGCAGCGACAGCGAAGCCGAGGATGTCGTTCAGGAAACCTATGTCCGCGCTTTCACCCATCTCGACGGATTCCGCGGCGAGTCCGGACTGTCGACGTGGCTGTCGCGCATCGCCATCAACGAGGCACTTGGCCGGGCGCGAAGCGCCAGGCCGCAGGTCGAGCTCGGCTCGGTGCCCGAAGCGACGCTCGAGGCGCAGATCATCAAATTTCCCGCTTCTCCCCCAGGCGATCCGGAAAGGACCATGGCCCAACGTGAAATCCAGCGCGTCGTCGAGCGCGCCATCGATGAATTACCGGATGTCTTCCGCATGGTCTTCGTCGCCCGCGTCATGGAAGGGATGAACATCGAGGAGACCGCCGAGCTGCTCGGCGTCAAGCCCGAGACCGTGAAGACCCGGCTGCACCGTGCGCGGACCATGCTGCGCGACAACGTCGAAAAGGAGATCGGTCCGGTGGTGATGGATGCGTTCCCGTTCGCCGGGTGGCGCTGCGAGCGGCTGACCGTGTCAGTGCTGAAGCGGCTTGGCATCGGCGGCTGAATTTTTCGGGAACGTTTGCGCGAGAATTCCATCCAACGCCTGTGAAGCAACGCGCCGGCAAAACGTCCGGCACCACAGGAGTGTCAAACCATGTTCGTTCGTTGGACCACGGCGATCGCCGCTGCAATTTTGTTGTCGAGCCCCGCGCTGCTGCAAGGCGCCAGAGCAGCCGACAAGCTGACCGATCCGCAGATCGCCCATATCGCCTACACCGCGGGCGTGATCGACATCAACGCAGCCAAGCAGGCGCAGAAGAAAGCCAAGAATAAGGACGTGAAGGCGTTTGCCGAGGACATGCTGCGCGACCACGAGGCCGTCAACAAGCAGGCGCTCGCGCTGGTCAAGAAGCTGAACGTCACGCCTGAAGACAACGACACCAGCAAAGCGCTGTCAAAGCAGGCGAGCGAGAAGCTCGCCGAACTGGACAAGCTGAGCGGTGCGGCCTTCGACAAGGCCTATGTCGCGAACGAGGTCGCCTACCACAAGACGGTCAACGGCGCGCTGGAAACCCAGCTCATTCCGTCCGCCAGCAATGCTGAACTGAAGAGCCTGCTGCAGACCGGCCTGAAAATCTTCCAGGGCCATCAGCAGCACGCCGAGCACGTCGCGGCGGAGCTGAAATAGGGAGGCGATGATGCTGGGACGATTGTCCGCGATCGCGACAGCGGTCCTGCTCGTGGCGGTGGCCGTCCCGGCGCACGCTGCGACCGTAGAGATCACGATGGAGAATCTCGAAGTGTCGCCGAAAGACGCTTCGGCCAAGGTCGGCGACACCATTGAATGGATCAACAAGGACGTCTTCGTCCACACCGCGACAGCCAGGAACGGCGATTTCGACGTCAACCTGCCGGCGAAAAAATCAGGGACGTTGGTTCTGAAGAAGGCGGGCACGATCGATTATTACTGTCGCTTTCATCCCAACATGAAAGCGACGCTCAAGATCGAGCCGTAACGGGCTGGGAGCGTATTCCCGACCGTAGCGGAAGCTGGCCCCGCCTACGTGGCGGGGTCATTTTCGGCAAGGCTTACTGCCTGGAGAAAGACTTACTGTCTGGAAATGTCGACCGAGAATTCGCCGTTGCGGATGCGGCCGGGAAAGCCTTCGACGAACTTCGCCACCGCGTCCTCGCCATAGGTGCCGACGAGCTCGGCAAGGGCCGCAAACAGGCTCGCCTGCGCCAGGCAGTCGCCGTCGACGCCATCATGGCGCGCTTCGGCCCAGGCCTCGTTGAGATAACTCAGTGCGGCCTGCTTCTGCTCGTGATCGGGCAGCGGCGCGCGTGCGGGAGCGTAGGACACTGGATGGCTCATGAAACTCGTCGGGGCTGGGGCGCAATCCACGGCGATGCGCTGTGCGAGAGGTGTAGCACGCACGTTAACGCCCGCTAGGCCACATCTTTAGGAACGGTTAACGGCTGTGTACAAAGTCGATGACAGGGTTCCCGCCGCTGTCTCAGTTCGCGTAACGCGCCGTGAGATCGCGCGAGATCTTGGCGCCTTCCTCGATATAGCGGCGGATCGCCACCGTCGCGGCCGGCGTGCAGCTCCGGTAGGTCTGCTGAAAACCGTTATAGCCGCGGTTGAAGCCGGCGATCATGCGGGTGCGGCGTTCGCCGGCGGGGGTTTCGGCATCGATCAGCGCCTGCATCTCGCTGCGCCATTTGTTGCCCTCGTTGGACCCGCAGATGCCGCGCAGATAGTGCAGCCCGCCGAGGATCTCCGCCAGTCGCTGCAAATCGCCGTCAAACGGCGCTGCCCCGTCCTGAGCCCTCGTGGGCACCGAGGCGCAGGCGAGAATCAGGGCAAAAATGGCCAGAAATCGCGTCGACATCGGCCGGGTGTATGCCTCCTCGGGGCGATAGACGCAAGGCGGGGCCGTCAGGGGCCCATCAGCCGGTGAGCGGACTGGATGACCTCTTCCAGCCCGCCGGTCAGCTTGAGGTCGCCAAGGCTCGCCAGGGCCTTTGGGGCGATCCAGCGGTAGTCGTCGAGCTCGTCGTTGAGAACCGGCTCCCGGGCCACCCAGCGGGCGGCAAAGGACATGATCAGGTAGTGGCCGGCGCCGGCCGCGGCCGGCAGCACTTCGCGCCAGCCCGCGAGGCCAATGATTTCGATATCTAGCCCGGTCTCCTCGTCGATCTCGCGCGCCAGCGCTTGGTGCAGCGATTCGCCGAACTCGACCCGGCCGCCCGGCAGCGAATAGAACCCCTTTGCCGGCGAACGTGCGCGACGGGTCAGAAGCACCTTGCCGTCACGAAAAATCGCGGCACTGACCGCGATCTGGGGACGGGTGGGCTGAACGATCGCAGCCATGACTTCACCTGCTCGGGCTCAGTTCGCCATGATGATGTCGATGTCGGCTTCCGCGCCGCCATTGATGATGCCGCCGCAGGCCGCGATCAGCGGCTTGACCCAGTGGGCGGCCTGCTCAGCGAGGCGAACGCGGGTCGTGTCCTTCTCGACCTCGCGCATGGCCGAGCCGACCGCCGTCAGGATCGAGGTCATGGTGTCGGTGAGGTGGTCGAACTGGGCGCGCACGTTCGGGTCGGCCTTTTCATAGGCCTCGATCGCCAGATCCCGGGCCTTGAAGTTCGAGGCGGTGAAATGCTCGGCATAGGACAGCGGCGACCAGGTCAGAAAATCTTCCGCGCATTCCGGCATGTCGGGGACCATTTCCAGCAGCATCACGGCTTCATTGAAATGGTTGAGATAGTCGGTGGCAAGCCCGGTCCGCGGGTTGATGTTGGCCACGCGCAGCCGCTCGGCCCAGGCTGCAGCCTCGGGCCCCGTCTGTCCATGCATTCGCGCCGGCTGGGAGACCGTTGAGCTCATCTGCCGCAGTGTTAACGTTCGGGGTTAAAAGGACCTGAACGGACCCTATATAGGCCCTCAAGGATGTGTGGACGCTTCGTCATAACTTCGGCCCCCGCGGCTTTGCGGCAACTGTTCGGCTACATTGAGCAGCCGAACTTCCCGCCCCGGTTCAATGTGGCCCCGACACAACCGATTCCGGTCGTGCTGGCCGAGAACGGCGCGCGCCATTTTCGCCTGATGCGCTGGGGTTTGCTGCCGGGTTGGGTCAAGGATCCCAAGGGATTTTCGCTCCTGATCAATGCGCGTTCCGAGACCGTGCTGGAGAAGCCCGCTTTCAAGAACGCGATTCGCCGGCGCCGCGGCCTGATTCCGGCCGACGGCTATTACGAATGGAAGGCGGAGGGTGGCCGCAAGCAGCCCTTCTTCATCCATCGCGCCGACGGCGCGCCGCTCGGCTTTGCAGCGGTGTTCGAGACCTGGGTCGGGCCGAACGGCGAGGAGCTCGACACGGTCGCGATCGTCACGGCGGCGGCGAGCGAGGATCTCGTCACGCTGCATGATCGCGTGCCCGTCACCATCAGCCCGCGCGATTTCGAGCGCTGGCTCGACAGCCGCAGCGATGACCTCGATGCGGTGTTGCCGCTGATGACCGCCCCGCGCATCGGCGAATTCGCCTGGCACCCGGTCTCCACCCGCGTCAACCGCGTCGCCAATGACGACGACCAGTTACTCCTGCCGATCAGCGCGGAGGACATGGAGGCGGAGGCGCCGAAGAAGAAGGTGGCGCGGAAAGCGGCGGCCGGGCCGGCCGATGACGGGCAGGGGTCGTTGTTTTAGGCGCTTCGCCCTTACACGATCTCCCGCGCCCGTAGTGCTGCGATCTCCGCTGCGTCAAATCCCAGCTCGCCCAGCACCGCATCCGTATCCGCGCCGAGCTCCGGCGCCATCCGGTCGAGCCTGCCGCCGCCATGCGCGAGCTTGAATCCGCTGCCGGCGAAACGAAGCCGGCCGTAGGGCGTATCGAGTTCCTGGATCGCGCCGCGCGCCTTGATCTGCGGATGGTCGATGACTTCCTCGACCTTCCAGATGCTGGCGCAGGGCGCGCCGGCGTCTTCCAGAATGGTCTCCCATTCGCGCGCAGGCCTTGCCGCGAGCGCCTCTTCGATGATGGCGCGCAGCGCCGGCTCGTTCTCGTTGCGCGCAAACCAGTCGGCAAAGCGCGGATCGCTGAGCGTGTCCTCGCGGCCGAGCGCAGACATCAGCGCGCGATATTGCTTCTCGTTGTTGACGGCGAGCAGGATGTGACCGTCGCCGCATCTAAACAAATTCGCCGTGGCCCTGCGGCTGACGGCCTGATTCCCCGACAGCTGCTGGCGATGGCCGGCGACCGACCAGTCCGCGATCTGCCCCGACAGAAACGCCATCGTCGCCTCCAGCATGGAGACGTCAATGAGCTGGCCCTTGCCGGTGCGGTCGCGCTGGTACAGCGCGCTCGACACGCCGAACGCGGCGGTGGCGCCCGACAGCACGTCGCACACCGCAAAGCCGGCGCGGGTCGGCCCAGTCTCGGGATGACCCGTGATCGCCATGATGCCGGACAGCGCCTGCATCTTGCCGTCATAGCCGGGGCGCAGCCGGTCCGGACCGGTCTGGCCGAAGCCGGACACCGCGCAGTAGATCAGCTTCGGATTGATCGCGGACAGCGCCTCGTAGCCGATGCCGAGCTTGTCCATCACGCCGGGGCGGAAATTCTCCATGACGACGTCGACTTGCGCGGCGAGCTTCTTCACGATCGCGATCGCATCGGGCTTTTGCAGATCGAGCGTCAGGCTGCGCTTGTTGCCGTTGATGGCCTGGAACGACGGCGCCAGCCCGCGCTCCGCCCATTCGCGCGACAGCGGCGTGCGGCGCATGTCCTCGCCCTCGCGCCGCTCGACCTTGATGACGTCGGCGCCCAGTAGCGCGAGCTGGTAGCTCGCATAGGGGCCGGCCAGCACTTGCGTGAAGTCCAGGATCTTCACGCCCTCGAACGGTCGCGTCACGTCGCTCTCCCTTTTGTTTTGGTTGTCGGAGGACGTCAGGCGGCGCGATTGCCGCGCGCGATCTCCTTCTGCTTATCAAATTCGGCACGGCGGCGCGCCAGCTCTTCGGCTGAGAGCTGCGCGACGTTGTTGTAGTCGAGCTTCCAGGAAGCGTCCTCGCTCCAGCGCAGCGGCGACTGCATCGTGGTCTGCGGGCCGCTCGCGGTCTCCAGCAGTCTGAGCGCCAGCTCGAGCGTCTGCGCCTGCGAGGCGATGTCGTGCGGCTTGCCGGCGGAATTGCCGAGCGGGAAATCCGAGAACAGGAAGCGCGGCACGGCGGCGTGCTCGATGATGTCCTTGGCGCAGCCCATGATCACGGTCGGAATGCCGTTCGCCTCGAGATGCCGGGCCACCAGCGCCGTGGTCTGGTGGCAGACTGGACAGTTCGGCACCAGCACGGCGACATCGACCTTGTCGGCAAGGCAGCGCGCCAGAATTTCCGGCGCGTCGGTGTCGAGGGTGACGCGATGGCTGCGGTTGGTCGGCGCGCCGAAGAAGCGCGGGGCCACCTCGCCGATGCGCCCGGCGGCGCTTGCCTTCAAGAGCTGCGGCAGCGGAAACCAGGTGCCGTTGTCGGTGGCCGTGGTGTGCTTGCGGTCGTAGCCGATATGCGAGATGCGAAGGTCGTGGGGCTTCGCCGTGTCGCCGTCATAGACCTGGTAGAATTTCGCGCCGCCATTATACGCCGCGCCCGGCCCCTGGTCGCCCTTGGTGGGGTCGTATGGCGCGGCGGTCGTGATGATGGTGACGCTTGATTGCGACAGCGGCTTCTTCAGCGGCTGGAACGGCGCCTCGGTGTAGTGAGCCCAGCGATACGCCGTGGTGTAGCCAATCGCGGCGTAATACTCCCGCGTGCGCTGCATATAGGGAACGGGGGCGTCATAGTCGGGCGCAAAGCCGAATTCGTCGTCGCGCGAAGGGGACATGGGGCGCGTCTCCTGGTTCTTGTTGGCGACAGACTAGAGATAGTCGGGGGTGAGCTCAACGGGGGGCGGGGCAATGCAGGTCAGAATTGCACTGATAGAGCCAGGTCCGCTTTTTCCCCTTTCCCCTTGCGGGCGAGGGTGGCTCGCCGCGAAGCGGCGAGACGGGTGAGGGGTCTCTCTCCGCGTGCTCAACTGCATGAGATGCGCGCGCGGACAGAAACCCCTCATCCGCCGCTTCGCGCCACCTTCTCCTGCAAGGGGAGAAGGAAGGAAGACAACCTACCGAAACACATGCAGCGCCACATGCTGCAGCAGCATGATCGCCTTGGCGTCGATGATACGCCCGTCCGCGATCATCGCCAGCGCCTCGTCAATGCCGAGCTCCAGCACCTCGATGTCCTCGCCTTCGTGTTCGAGGCCGCCGCCGTCGCTGACCCGCATCTCCGGCTCGTACTCGGCGACGAAGAAATGCAGCTTCTCGGTGATGGCGCCGGGGCTCATAAACGCTTCGAACACCTTGTGGACGTGGTGCAGGCGATAGCCGGTTTCCTCCTCGGCCTCGGCGCGGATGCGCACCTCGGGCGAGGCGTCGTCGAGCACCCCGGCGGCGGCTTCGATCAGGAGATCGTCGTAACCGCGGATGAAGGCCGGCAAGCGGAATTGCTTCACCAGGATCACCGTGCGCCGCGCTCGGTTGTAGGGCAGCACGGCGGCGGCGTTGTCGCGCTCATAGGTCTCGCGGTGCTGCGTCTGCCATTCGCCATTGGCGCGCCGGTACTCGAACGTGGTGGTCTTGAGGGGGGTCCAGCCGTCCGAGAGCACGCGGACGTCCTTGATGCGAACGCGGTCGGATATGGTCATGCTTCGATCTCAGTTGCTTGGCGTTGTGGTGCGGCCGTCGATCCACTTCTGGAACATCACCGAGGTCGATTCCTCGAAACCCAGCGACTGGTAGAACGCATTGGCCTGCTCATTGCCGCGCCGGACCAGCAGCTGGAGCTTCAAAATTCCAGCCGCGCGCAGCCAGTCTTCGGCCGCGGCCATGATGACGCGGCCGTAGCCACGCTTCCGGCTATCCGGATCGACGGCGACGTAATAGACCCAGCCGCGATGGCCGTCATGGCCGACCATGACGGTGGCGACGATGGCGCCGTTGTCGCGGCCGAGCAGGATGGTGGAATTGTCGCGCCGTCGCGCCAGCGCGATGTCGGCATGCGGATCGTTCCACGGCCGCGTCAGCCCGCAGCGCTGCCACAGCGCGACCACGGGCTCGACTTCGGCCTCGGTGATCGCGTCGATGTTGAGCGCACTCACAGCACTTTTCCCGGGTTCATGATTCCAAGCGGATCGAGCATCGCCTTGAGCTGTCGCATCAACTCAATTGCGGTCTTGTCCTTCACGTCGGGCAACTCGTCGCGCTTGAGCACGCCGATGCCGTGCTCCGCCGAGATCGAGCCGCCCATACGCAGCACGATGGCGAACACGACCGCGTTCATCTCGTGCCAGCGCGCCAGATAGTCCGCGGTGTTGGCGCCGATGGGCTGGCTGACATTGTAGTGCAGATTGCCGTCGCCGAGATGGCCGAACGGCACCGGCCGCGCGCCGGGAATCAGCTTCACCACGGCTTCATTGGCCTCGGCGATGAAGGCCGGCACGGTGGCCACCGGCACGGAGATGTCGTGCTTGATCGAGCCGCCCTCCGGCTTTTGTGCTGACGACATTTCGTCGCGCAGCTTCCAGAAGCCAGCGCGCTGGGTGAGATTGGCCGCGATCACCGCGTCGTCGACGATCTCGTCCTCCATGGCGCGGCCGAGGATCGTTTCCAGCGGCGTCCGGGCGTCATCGCCGGGCGACGACAATTCCATCAGCACGTACCAGGCATGCTTTTGCGCGAGCGGATCGCGCACGTCGATGCCGTGGCGGATCGAGAAATCGACCGCCATCTCCGAGAGCAGCTCGAAGCTCGTCAGCGCATTGGCGGCCTCGCTTTGCGCGATCGCCAGCAGCTTCAGCGCGGCGTCCGGCGACTTCAGCCCGACGAAGGCGGTCTCGATCGACCGCGGCTTCGGAAACAGCTTCAGCGTCGCCGCCGTGATGATGCCGAGCGTGCCTTCGGCGCCGATGAACAGGTTGTGCAGATTGTAGCCGGTGTTGTCCTTCTTCAGCTTCGACAGCACGTTGAGCACGCGACCGTCCGCCAGCACCACCTCGAGCCCCAGCGCCATCTCGCGCGCGACGCCATAGGCCAGCGCGGCCGTGCCGCCGGCATTGGTCGAGAGATTGCCGCCGATGGTGCAGCTGCCCTCCGCCCCCAGCGACAGCGGAAACAGCCGGTCCACGTCCGCGGCCTTCTGCTGCGCGATCTGCAGCACGACGCCGGCCTCGCAGGTCATAGTGTTGGAGGCGGTGTCGATCTCGCGGATCTTGTCGAGCCGGCGCAGCGACACCACCACCTCGCCATTGTGCGGGGTCTGGCCGCCGACGAGCCCGGTGTTGCCGCCCTGTGGCACCAGCGCGATCCTGTGCTCGGAGGCGAGCTTGCAGATTGCGGCGACTTCCGCGGTCGAGCCCGGGCGCAGCACCAGCGGCGAGCGGCCGTGGAATAGATTGCGCTCTTCGGTGACGTAGGCCTCGATGTCGGCTACATCGGTGATGGCGTGCCTCTCGCCGACGATCTTGCGGAATTGTTCGATCAGCTCGGGCGCAAGCGGAGGGGTGGCGGGATGATTAATGTTCATTGTCTTGTCTCTTGCTTCGCTCTTATCGCGCCACAGCCGCCCGGCGCAGCCGGTCGTTGATCGCTTCGCCCAGATCCTCTTCGGGGATCGCCATCACGGCGATCGCCCGCGGCCCCCTGGCATCGAGGGCGCGAAGATAGCCGAACAGATTGGCGGCGGCTTCATCGAGATCGCCGGTGGGCGACAAATTCATGACGGCGACGGCGGCCTCCAGACCAGGCAGGCGCGCCGGGCCGAACGCCAGCAGCGCTTCGCCCGGCGCGACGTCCAGCGCATTGAGCCGCACATGGGCGTGTGGCGCGTAATGCGAGGCCAGCATGCCCGGCGCCAGCGGCTGGCTGTCTTCGCTGTCGGTCTCCGCGGGCAGTCGCGCCAGCGCTGCACCAAGCACGGCCTCGATCCGCTCGCGAGACAGCCCGCCGGGCCGCAGCAGCATCGGCGCCGCAAAACAGCCGACGATCGTCGATTCGACGCCGACCGTAACAGGCCCGCCGTCGACGATCAGGTCGATCCGCCCCGCAAGGTCGCTCTCGACATGGGCCGCCAGCGTCGGCGAGACGTGGCCGGAGATGTTGGCGGACGGCGCCACCACCGCCCCGCCAAAGGCGCGCAGGATCGCCTGCGCCACCGGATGGGCCGGAATGCGGATCGCGACCGTGTCGAGGCCCGCGGTGGCAAGCTCGGCCACCGGGCAGTTTTCCGTCTTCGGCACCACCAGCGTCAGCGGCCCCGGCCAGAACGCCTCCGCAAGGCGCAAGGCGCAGGCGTCGAATCGTCCGATCCTGCGCGCGGCCGCGAGGTCGGCGACATGCGCGATCAGCGGATTGAAGGCCGGCCGCCCCTTGGCGGCGTAAAGATGGGCGATGGCACTGGCATTTCCGGCGTCCGCCCCGAGCCCGTAGACCGTCTCGGTCGGGAACGCGACCAGCCCGCCGGCTGCCAATGTCCGGGCGGCAGCTTCCGCGCCGGCCTCGCCGGCCGGTAAAATCAGCGTTTCAAGACCCGTTTTCACAGGGATAAGATTCCTCAGCTCGGCCGCTTGCGGTGCGCCAAACCCGACGCTATAAGCCGGCCTCTTGTCGGAGTGTGGCTCAGCCCGGTAGAGCACTGCGTTCGGGACGCAGGGGTCGCAGGTTCGAATCCTGCCACTCCGACCATTTTTCAAGCACTTATAGTTTCCGGGGTGCCGTTGCGCAATGAAATGCGCAACGAAACGGCCTTTCGCCTCCGGGGGATAACGCGCTTGCTGCCTCTTCCTCAAGCGTGGGTTGTGACATATCAGCTTTCGCAGGGAGGGCTGAGTGTCGAGTCCATTTCAGAGGATTGTTCTTTTAAATCGATTGGTTGCAAGGTCGATTTCGAAGGCTCCGAGCCACGCCAAAGTTCCGATCGTCTCCGGCAAGAGCATGTTCGATGCTCTTGAGGAGCGAAAGAAAGCAACGTGGGCGATTGAATTTTTCGGCAAGTCTGAGACTGAGAGGGAGTCCGAAGAGACGGACGAAGAGCGCAAAATCCGAAGCGCCGGATTGAACTTCATCTGGCTCCGAGACTTCAAGTCTCATACACGCGATGGTTTTCGCTACTATAACCTTCTGCTGGAATACGTTGATCAACAAAAGACATCATTTTCGGTAGTCGATACCGCAAATTTGAATGGGCGGGATATCTCAGGCCACGAGAATGAACGCGGATGCGTGTCAGCGCATGTGGTCGTTCGCACCCCAGTCGTCGCCGTTGACAGTGGCGACTACCGATGTGTGATTGAGGTTGCACACTCGATAAACCGGAAAATGATCGAAGATTTCCTGTGTCGGCAACTTCGCCGATGGGCAACGCAGGATGAGCTTTCATTTGATGTGGCGGTGCCAGATCCGAAACGCGGAAATGTGCTCAAGCCCTACCGATACAATCCCCGCCTGGAACTTCACGCCGACGTCGGTCGAAACGTCGGGTTTGCCACTGGACCGGGTGCTGAAATTTCCTATTTAACGTTTACGAAGAGCCATGAAAAGCAATCGATCGCCGGTAAAACCCATGTGATCAATGAGGAATTTGACGCCCAAGTCCAATTGAAGGTGTCCGCCAAGCAGGGACCGAAGGACCCCAAAGCGCGTTTCGAATGGATGAACGCCCTGCGAAGCTACTACACACAGCGCGGGTACAAGACTAAGGTGTCATTCCGGCATGTAAACGGTACGATGATCACCGGGGCGTTGCCGAATGCACTTGCCGGCGCTTCGGATCTGATGATCTGCACGAAAGATGTAATATCTCTCCAGGCGGCCAGAGAGTGGTACACGACGGTCAACCGCGATGTCGTGAAACAGATGGAAGCCTTGCTGGACAAAGACGCGCTATGGAAAGGTCACGGATAGAGTATTTGGATGTAGAACAGGGCGGTACGCATTCGCGGCTGCGCCTGCTTGCTCCGATCCGCTACCTTTCTATCCGTCATCCAGAGAAGCGGCGCTATGACGTGGTCATTCCATTATGCGTCGCACTGGCGGCATGGATCGTTTACGTAGGCGTCCAACCACGCGCCCCACTGTTTGGCGATGCTGGTTTGTTGCGGTTTGCCAGAGACCTGTTGATCATGGCTGTACCATTCATGGTGGGAGCGCTGGCGGCAGTATCGATGGGCGCGCCAGGTAACAACATTGATCGAAGGCCAATGGGATTTGAGCTTTGGCTGGACAATGACGCTCTGACTATGCGCCAATTCCTTTGCTTTCTGCTAGGTTATCTGAGCTTCTTGGGCCTTGTGACCCTATTCGCTGTCGTAGGCGCTGCCTTGATGAGGGAGGCGGTTATCAGTTGGACAGCAAGTGCTCCGTTAGCTCGAACAGCGGTCTGGGCAATCGGCAGCTTGATCCTGTCTATGCTTCTATCTTTCTTGTCGGTGACCGTATTTTGGTCGCTCTATTTTCTGACAGATGTTGCTAACCGCAAGGGGAATTAGCGTCGTCCCCCAAACGCTTCGGCTGCCTCTTCCTGGAAATCTGGATGGTGATGGCCATAGTTGGCTTCCAGCTGCTCCACGGTCATCCCAAGCCAGCCAGCGGCCTCCCACATATCGACGCCAGCTTGCATGAGCCAAGTCGCGGCGGTGTGGCGCAGGGAGTGGCGAACCACATCATCGCCCAGCCCCGCATCCTCCAGAATTCCTTCCCAAGCCGACCTGATCTTCCCCGCAAGCGGCTGGCCATCGTGCATGCGGTTGACGACGAAGCGTATCTGCTCGCCGTTCCTCATGACGCCCGCCGCTCTGAGTTCGGAGGAGCGCCTCTCGTCGATTTTACGCCAGCGGACTAGGTGAGGGCGCAGCCGGCTGGCGATCTTCGCAGGCGGGCGTCGCTTCTTGGTCGACCGCTCCAAGGCTCCCTTACCTTGGTACACCATCGCGTCCAGATTCATCCAAGGATGAGTCGTTGTCGGTAGCCACTGCGTGCGGCGGATCGTCTCTTCGCGACGCGCGCTGTAAATACCCACCAACGTGAAACGCGCCGCCGGATAGCGACGGCGGATGATCCACCGCTCACGTCTGAAGAGCTTGCCATCTTCACTTCGCTTCCAGGTCTCTCGCTCATTGTCCCACACGTAACCAATCGCTGCTCCAAGCAAGCGAGCGGCTTCATTGCGGGTTAGCCATCGGTGACGCCCCTCTGCCTTTGGAGGCAAAGTGATCTTTGGGACCACGCTAAGTGTGTGTTCTGCGTGATAGGCGTTCAACGCAGCCCGCAAATCCTCAAGTCGGCGTCGCGCGGTCTGATCCGAGACCGAGCTGTTGCGGGGCTTGATACCTGCCTTTCTGTTGTTCTCGTTCGGCGTGCCCGTAGACCAGTCTACGAAATCGCGACAGAGTTGGGCTTTGAGCTCGCTGACCGTCTTGTCGCCAAAGAAGGTGTTGAGGTCGAGCAAGCGAATGAGCAGCAGATCGTGTTGTGCCCACGCGCGTTGGTCGCCCTTATCCTTGGGGCGCTTTGAAATTTCGTAAGCGGTGAGTACATCAGCTATGGCGAGGGCGCACGGGTCAGTGGCACCGATTGTACTAGTGTGCCGCCCGCCGATGTATGTTTCGAGTGCCTTCGCAGCGCCATCAATGTCGTCGCGGCTGCAGCCTGTGCGGATCTGGCGGCCGCGATCGAGGATGATCCAGGTCTCATCGTCCTCTCGGAACCAGAGTCGCGGTGGCTTGGCTTTGCGGCCCGGCATGACGGCTTGACCAGTTTGCGGATGGCGCGGGGTGTGGTCAAATCTTTGCCTGCAACTTTGGCAATTTCAAGAGTCCCACTCGCTGCGGCCCTGCGCAACGATGATAAGGTCAATGGACCGTGCGGAAAAAATACGGTGGCGGCCTCGACCAGTGTCATCACTTCGTCCTCCCCCCATTGTGCAGGATCGGGTCGGGCTTTCGCGCGAGCGAGTCTATCGTTCTTACGCTTCGGCATATCTTGAACGCGGTACTTGTCAGTGCGGCGAGGCCTTCGGATCGGCCACCCGTCGAAGGTGTATGCGAAATCTGCTCTTCGAGAAGCGCGCCTCTGCATACGTGCGGCAATTGGCGGTTTCCGAGTGCAATTCGGACAATTCGAGACTCTTAATCAGCGGGTCCCAGGTTCGAGCCCTGATGCGCCCACCAAGTCCTTCAAGCACTTAGCCGACTTCACCGTTTGAGAAGTGCCAACTAAAACGGTTTTTCAAACGGTGTTTTTGCGCGCCGGTCGAACGGCCCGCTCTCTACAATGTGATCGGCGCAGGGGCACACGCCGCCAGCGGTCGATCGTTCAGAGAGGCAAGCGACAAAAGTGAAAGTGTCCTCCACCGCCGAACTCGTTTTGCGATGATCATCAATTGGATTGACTTAGCACTCTCAACGCTGAAACAGGGGTTCGATTCCCCTAGGGAGCGCCAGCGGCTCTAGAAGCGCTGAGAATTCAAAAACATCTAGCAAATCATGGCTTTGACTGCGCATTTTGACAACGGCCCTATGGTGTAATCTGGGACCGGCAACGGGGTGGTGGCTAGACCTTATCGAGCTATGAACTGCTGGTGCGTACTCTCAAAACCATTCAATTGGCATCTCTTCTACGAGGGCCCGGGTATAGGCGGCGGCAACGAGAGCTGCATAATTTTGCCAAATGTCGTTCTTGTGCTCGTCGCAGTAATCACAAATTCCTCTAACGACAAACACATCCTTCGCGTGAGACCACGCTGCATTCTGTAAGCCACTAGCCTCCATCTCGACGGCGCGGATGTTGAATTCATCGCGAAGTTGATCGCGGGTCGCATCGTGCTTAAGCAGCGTATCGGCCGTTCCGATGGCGCCCCCAAATACTCTCGGCACGTCGTCCGTGTTCGATGGCGGGTGCACCACGAGCTTCCCGTTCGCGCGCAGGATGTCCGTGTCGGCAGGCGGGCGAGAGAAATATTCCCCGAGCTTAATTAACCCATGCGCCAAGATTGTCTCCCACGGACGCTCGCTCATCAACTCACGTGTTGCTATCTGAGCTGCTGCCTGTAGCAATTTCGCCGATGGACGTTGCAGCGAACTCCGTATTTTTCGCCCTTCTCGAGTTTCTTTCACAAAGTCATACTCGATAATCCCGGCGTTGCTCGAAAATACGATGTCTCCTAAACGTACGTGTTCATCTGCCTTCTCTGGATTGGGACAGCCACCCGCGATGCCAACCATCACAACGTGCTCAATGGTCGGGAAGGACCGAAGAGCGTTCGTTGTGACCGTAGCTGCGTTTGCCTTGCCAACCCCAGCCGAAGCCAAAATAATGTCCCGTCGATCGGACGCGTTTACAAATGCTCCGACGCAATAAAGGTTACTGTCATTCTCTTTTCCTAGCGAGTTCGTCTCATCGAGCGTTGCTCGCACGGCCGCGTTCTCCTTCGGTAGTGCGGTGATAATGAGAACTTTTGCGGCGCTCGCGCGTTCAGCCACTCCAATGGGGCGTGCGCTAGATTGCTTTTCAATGCGAAACAAATCTTGCCCTTCTGCATCATATTCGATGCGCTTCATCGCAAGGTAAAGTGATGTGTTGCGTGCAGCGGCTTCCAGTCGAGCACGCGTGAGAGAGCCAGCAGCGGCGGCTTGGTAGGCCTGCAGGGCAGGTCCGGCGTACGCACTACAGTTGTCAGCATTTCTTGCCATGTGTTCCAGCAGGCGTTGCTTGACACGATCGGCATCCTCATCGTTGAGCCAATCCATGACGAGAGTTTCTAGGCCGTCGAAATACACGCTCCGTAGTCCCGTAGCCAATCCCACTCGTGCTTCCGCTGATGGATCTTCAGAGCCAAGCACTAAGAAGTCATAATTATCCTGAGCGGTTTGGACGTCCTTTACGGCTAGCTGATAGACGTACTTTCTAACATTTGGTGGTTTCGCATCAACATCGTGCAGCGGGAGCCGCAAGTTTTTCAAAGTCAGCCTGGGGTTTTCGTATGTCGCCCAAACTGAGTATTGAGCAACGATGGGGTCTGGATGCGAATTCAGTTCCCCAATAGCGTCATAGTTCGCCACATTGAGCGAAAATAGATGCTCGGGCGCCTTATCTAGGCCGACAAGTATTCCTGCCAGACGCAATTCAGGTTCATCAGCATAATCAATGTGTACGCGGGCGATGCGAAGTTCGCTTTGAAAGTGGCCGCTGTGTTGTACAGCAGCCAAGAGAATTGCGCCTTCTATTGGTAGGTCTGCACGTTGGAGCTCCTGCCGAGCTTGCTCCACCGGCAACAGCGCACACAGCGCAGAAACGCCCGCTGCTAGGATGTCAGGATCGTTCCGGTTTCGCTGAATTGCCTCGGTAATTGCCCTCACGTTGTGTTGGCTACCGACCAAAGCGAGAGCGTTGAGCGCCCACCGTTTGACCTTCGGGGCTTCATCGTGCAGCAGGCCCATCAGGTGGATAGCTATTCGCTCAGGATCGCGATGTTGCAACCCCTGTCGATAGAGCTTTGAGAGGCGTTGCAGGCCAATTTTCTTGCTCTCGGGATCGCGATCACCAATGAGCAGCTCTACATAGGCGGCTTCCGTGGGATCGAGGTATCGACTATTCCGCCGAGGCTGCATCGGAACACCGCGCCTCGCTCCACAGCAGGCCACCTATGTTTTCCAGGATCAGCCGGGACCAAGGATCGAAGTCCTCATAATGATTTACCGGAGAATGCAAATTGTGCCACGCCAGATCATTGATGGCTAAACGCCGAGTGATTGGTTCGAGCCATTCCGGCGCGTGAAAAGCAACAACGCCCAGTAGGTTTGAGGGATTTGGGTTTGTCTCTTGCGAGCAAACGAAGCCTTTCAGTTCCGCCCCGCCCGAAAGGTCACGATCTGCGCCAAGGTGGAGGTCAACCCAGAGCGCCCGCATGCCACTCGACACGATGCCATGATCGGCTTGATCGAAAAGGGTTAGATCATCGTGGACCACAGGACAGAAAAAGCCCAGCGAGCGCTTCTGCAAGAAGTTATCACGATCCTCACGATACCGACCATGGCGGTAAGTGAGAACGAGATCATCGCGAAGCACTAGTACGAATGACCAAACCAAAACATCATTGACTTCTCGCTCATGCGAACTTGAGGCATAGTGATAGCGTCGCGTCTGCAACAGCCGAAGCACGTCGCTTGGCTCGACGATTGCACGATTGCACAATACGTCTGCGCTGGACCGGTCGAAGGCGAGCGCTTGATGGTAGGCGAGTTCCCTACGTCTGCGCCTTGCTACGATCGGCGTCCGGTAATCTGCAGGTATTTCCGGATCGGTCAGGAACTCTCGCAAGAAAAAATAGCCCGGCCGGGTGCGGAAGAACGCACTGCGCTCTCTGTGGAAGAGAATGTCCTCGCTCAAACGCGCTTGCAGGGTCTTGTGCTGGGTCTTCCCATACAGCGAGGATGGCACGATGCCAGCTGAGAGACCTCGCCTTAGTATTTCCCGTGGCGGCAGCGGTCGCCGTGCTTCGCGCAGCACGCGGCTTGCGATGTCTAGATAGGCGTCCACGGGCGATTGTTTCCGGTGAGGCGTACAACGCTAACAGGTATGCGCCACGCCATCAATCGCGCAAGCTCACGGTTTCCCCAGTGCCGAAGTATTGCGGCGTGGTAGCACGATGTGGTAGCAACTGCGCAGCAGTAAGGCTTGTTTTCTGTTGTTTTTCAATGCCTTGGGTAGGCGTTCTTAGTTTCCCCTAGGGAGCGCCATCCGTCAAGTAAAATCCATAATTTCTATGGAGTTACCGACGGTAGCTGGCTAACAGTAAGCGCTTAGCCGCAACCCTATTGAGGCTGGCTTGACGTTTTGCGGAATCGCCACGGCATGAGGTCTTCGATGCGGCTATGGGGATGGCCGTCGATGATCGTCTCGAGTGTTTCGGCGATGTAGGCGGCCGGGTTGACGTCGTTGAGCTTGCAGGTGGCGACGATCGAGGCGAGCAAGGCCCAGTTTTCGGCTCCGACCTCATGACCGGCGAAGAGCGCATTTTTTCTGGTCAGGCAGACTGGCCGGATGGCGTTCTCGACAGGGTTCGTGTCGAGCTCGAGGCGCCCGTCTTCGAGGAAGCGGGTCAAACCTTGCCAGTGATTGAGCGCGTAGCGGATGTCCTCGGCGAGCGTCGAACCGCTGGAGATCATCGACAGC
>NZ_JADPJQ010000106.1:230544-243873 GCF_023073515.1 Bradyrhizobium sp. 17
CTTCTCGAACCACATTTTCAAAGCGGCGACGAGAGCCAACGAATGCTTCTTTCGTGCGGCGAGCCGGATGTCCGGCGATGCACCGCGGGGCTTCGATGGCGTAAAGCTGTGCGATGTGCCGAATGGCGGCCTCGGCGATCGGCGATTTGCTATTGCGGGCCAATTTGACGAAGCGTCGGCGCAAATGGCTCCAGCAATGCACGAGCGTCCAAGGCCCTTGCCTCACCGGCTTTCAATTACCCACATTTCCAGCCGCTCCGATTTCGGCGCCGAGTTCGATATCGGTGAGTCTGGAGAGTCCGCGCCAGATGACAACATTTCCGGGTGGCGGATCGGCGGCCCTGGCCAGGTAGCCACCCAATCGTGCAAGTTTGGTCAAGTAGAATGCGAGGGTTCCAGGGCGACATCGTCGATTGCCGACGTCGCTGATGAGTTCATCGAGCAATGCGATCTCGGTGTCCGTCAAGGCCATCTTCGGTGACGCGTCTGGGGCCGTGCGATTGAGCATGGTGAGCCAGAGCACGCGCCAGCTGAGAATGCAGAAGACCGCCATCAGATTAGCGAGGCGCTCCGCGGTCCGCAGTTTCGAGTCTTCCGCCCTGCAGCCCGATTTCAGGATCTTGTGGAACACCTCGATTTTCCACCGCATGGCGTACCAGTTAATCTTCTCGATTGCCTCGGAGCGTCCCCGGACGGGTAGGTCCGTGATTAGCTTCCACTCAATGGGTTTCCGGCCCTTTGGCGCACCGCGCTCGCTGGCGTGGATTACCGTCAGGTCGAGGGCGGTAGCGGTTTTGCTTTCCGATCGGAGGCAAGACCGCAATCCGCCTGAACTTGATCTCCAGCGCGGCTTTCGTCATCTCGCCCTTGTCGTCCCGCACGTCGATGTAATGCACGCCCTTGACGCTGGTCTCTTCCATCTCGGTCGCAATCGTATGGCCGCCATCGCCTGCCAGCCGATCGACGCAGGCGCGGACAAGGAACTGAGCGCCAAGCTCTTGCGTCAGGCAATACAATTCGTAGATATCGCTTTCGCGGTCGCCGATATGAATGCAACGCTCCGGCTGTCCGAGCCGTTCGATCGATTGCCTGAGATTGTCGAGCCATCGAACGCTCTCCTTCTTCTCGATGGGAACGCGGGTTGGGTTGACCTTCTTCTTGAGTTGGGCCGTGCCCTTGAATTTTTTCCGTGTCCAGAACTTCACCGCCGCCAATCCCAGGGGGAGGCCCTCGACGGTCACCGCGAGGCTGGAATGCATCAGCATTCCGCAGACCGTGTGATGGCGCCAACGGCCACCTTTGTCCCGGCCGCTATTGACGCTCTTGGTTATGCCGATCGCGCTCGTGTTCGCGCGTTGGTAGGAGAATTCCGTGGTGTCCTGGATAAGGAGAATCGGGCCTGTACAATCATCGTAACGGGTGCGCGTGGCGGCGAAGTGGCCGCTAGGAATATCGGCTTCCTCCACGCGCTCGTTGGCGAAGAAGCGGTAGGCTGCCTTCTTGTTCGCCCAGTCTTGGCACGCGAACGGTATGCTCCCGCCCATGCCATCACCAATTTGCCTTAACAGCTCGCCAAATCGTTGACCAAGACGGGCGTCCTTGAAAGCCGTCTTGTCGATCTCGCGCTCAGTCCAGTGTGCGACGGCGCTTTCATCACGATTATCCTGGTAACCATCCGGGCCCGTCGAACGACGAGATATCGCACCGCTCGAACACATGAAGGCACCTCGCCGTCGCGATTCAGGTGCTCAACAATGAATCACAAGCGATTCATCCGATTCAAGATTCTTCGATCGAGCCTCCCGCAAATGAATCAAGCACTTGTGGGTAATTGAAAGCCTCACCGGACGGTTACCATCCGGCTTGGCCTTGCGTCGCGCTGTCTTGCGCTCATGGCCAACAGCCGCGGCCGGTACCATGGCCTCTAGCACCGCCGGCACAAACGGCGGATCGTCAGCCATCGACGTCGGCAACCGGCGTGCTTGCCGGCGGCAGGTGAACACTTGTTGTGAGCCCGTGTCGCCGGGCAACATCGGAAACGACGGCGCCTGGTACCAGCGTCTCCTCGACGATCCGCGCCTTGTCGTCCTTGGAGAACCAACGACGGCGTCCCGTCTCCGTGATCACTTCCAGCCGGCGCGCCGCCGCGTCCGACTTAAGCGTATGGTCAAGCATAGACACAAGCCGATCCCTTCAAAGAGATCGTGAAACTCACCTATCCAATGCGCCGCGAGAAGGTGGGAGCAGAACGACGCTTACGCTTGATCACGTCCTCCTCCGAACAATCCGCAATACTTGCGCCCGCCCGAACACACGCCCGATACTGCCACGGCTTGGAAAAGCTACCAGACCATATGCCCCGTTCGGTCTGTTCGGCTTGTCGCTGTTCGTTCGCGTATTTGCCTTTCGAATAACGAGGCCAGTCTAACGCATGACCGTGAGAGACAAGCCACCTGGCAAGGTCGACGCCGCCAACGGAGCATGACGCGACTGTTCGGCGGTATCGATCGATATCGATTGGCAAGCAAGTGACAGGGCGGGAATCGATGAACTGATCTAATTCGTTTGCCGCCCTTGCCCCGCACCGATACTGAAGGCTATCTTCGCCACGGCAAAGCTGATCGTGCTCAGGCGCGTCAATGCCCCATAGCCGAACGCGAGTGCCGTGAATTTCGATAGTGTCTCCGTCGATAATGCTCGCGCGCCCTGTGACTTCACCAGCCCTTGCGAGCGGCGGGCAACCAACGAACAACAAGAATAGCACGCAAATCTGCGCCGGCTTCATGGTCGAGGCGGCTCGAAAACCGATTCATTGAGTTACTGAAGTGTAGGCCGCTTTGCGGAAACCAGCATTCAGTTCGTCACGCTGTTGACCTTGAATCTGTTGGCCGATCGTCTTCGTGGGCGATATCACCGAAAACATGATGAACCCTCCCGCTTTGCGCGGAAGGATGAAGTACTCAGCTATCGCCGACTTTTCAGAGTCTTCGCAAGAGGACATGCCCCGGAAAACGACTTCACTATCAATAAGCTCGCTATTACGCGCGGAAGCAAACTTTCCTTTGCAGTCTTTTGCATCGTTCCCAACGATAGCCGCAGCTACGTCCAGTCCAACCACATTGGGTTGCCGGGGAATAATACGAACGAACCCAGTCGCGTTGTCGGATTTCCAAGCCGCCCCGGTCGATGCAAGAGCAACAGGCGTCTCAGACCTGCTAACTAAGCTCGGATGAGACAACGACGTTGCTTTGAGAATAAAGTTTGAGGCTAGCTGCATTGCCTCCAACTGCAATTCTGCCGAGCCTTCTTGGGGACGTGCTGGCTCCAAGCTGGACGCCGTGGTTGGCGACGTGTTCGGCGCAACAAGTTTTGGCGTGGCGTTGGCAGCGACCGCTGCCGTAAAGTCGCTGGCGGCTGCGATACCCCCGGCATTAATAGTCCTCACGCAGGTTACCAGCGCAGGAATGAGGACCGATGTTCCGCTCAGATCAAACTGAAAAAGGTGGCCTTGGGCAAATGCAGACATTGTGCGTGCTGCGCGGAAGCCCTTAACTAGCGCGGAGTTGTCCGGCATCGGAACAAAAACCGTCGTCCCCGCTACAGCCACGGCGTCTACGTTGAACGTATTCCGGCCATCGAAACTCAAAACGATCGGAAACTTTTGTCCTTGAGATAAAGTCCAACTCGGATGTGTAAACGCGAGCATCCAACTGAAAGTCTTGGTGACTAGAACACCAAAATCGATGCCACTCTTGTAGTTGGCGCTCGCAATGCAGTTCGAGAACTGGCCGGTCTTATCGTCCGTGTAAGCGCCACCCGACCAACCGGCTACGGATATCCTACCGTAGGGACCGCGTGCGTGGACGGGATTCACAATAGTGACGAATAGAACTAGTGCGGCAATTATAGCACGCATGGAACTCCCCCGTAGCCCTAGGTTGGCACCCCATCTTTCCAAAAACTCAAGCGCCGTCAAGTGTTAGCCGCATTCACGTCACAGCAACGTCTTCTTTCGCCTCGCCCCGCGCGACAATGATCAATCGGTCATCCGCCAGCGGCCGCTGTAAACCTTTCGCTTTGTCCCAAGGCGCACGCATCCAGATATCGCATTCTTCGTCCGTGGTTAGGATCACCGGCATTGCCTTCGGGTGTATCGGCTCTACGGTCGCATTAGGGGTGGTGGATAGAAACCCATAAACGTTGTGCGGTCCAGGAATCGGCTTGGACTTGGTGCCACGATCACCCTTGTAGACGGTCCAGATGCCCGCGAAAGCCGTCAAGGGCCGCTCCTGAGATTGGCTTCGTTCATAAGAAGCTAGGTGCGGAAATAAGCGAGTTCTTTAGGCTGCGGAACGGCATGCACCTGGAGAACGCAGTAAGCAAGCAAATACAATGTGAGTTGAAACAAGCATTACTTGCGTATCGACGAATGCAACCGTTCCTAAAGGGTGTGCGCGAGTTCCTTTTGTCGCAGAAAAAGCCAACACTTACGTAGCGTGATGCGAAGCCGTGGTCGATTTTACGCCAGAACCCACGCAATCTTTTCACCACCAGCGCGATCCCCGAAGATATCGACGGCAGCATTTGCCGGAAGAAAGCGACGCGTGCCGCTTGCGGAATCGGGTGCAATGCCGATCGCGTAGTATATGTCTGCGCTCGAAGAGAGGGAGAACACGCACTCACCATTGCCACCGGGGAAATGCTCCGCCGGCTTACTCGGCTGGTAGTGCCGGGGGTGGGCATTGTCTGCGACCAAGCGGTTGGACCTAGTAAGGCAACTTGCCCATTAGCTCCGCCACGCTGGCCGGTGAGCCGCAGGCGATGTGAACGCCAGAAAACATATCGAAAGAACCTTATGGCTGGAATGGAGGTTAGCCAACCCGACCGGTGGCTTCGCCACCGATCGAGCCGCCGCACAGCGCAGAGGGGATGATGCGCGTGCTAGATCGCCACCAAAATTAGCGGCGTTCGTTCTTACTTTTGAGAGTCGGCGATATTCTGAAGAGCGCGCATTAGTTCCCAGTAAGCACTGTCGGATGGCAGGCCGGGGAGTTCGTCCTTCAGTGAACCATTGGCGTGAACCAAGCTGCCGAACGCTTTGTCGATCGCGCCAGCCTTGCAGAACGAGATCTCCTGCAAGTGCGCGTCTTTCACCAAGGAGACCTTCTCTCCTTGAATCTCAACGATGTTGTCATTCCTGAACGTAAATCCAACCGACATTCCGGTATACTCACGATCTGCCGCCAGCCGCTTTGGCTTCACGTCCAAGCGCGGTGTCGAGGAATCTGAATTGAAAAGCGAGGCCCTGGGGAGTAGACCAAAGCTCAAGGCCATTTTATATCGCCCAACGGGTCGGGCCGGCTCCGCTCGCGGGGCGCCTTCCTTTGCGAGGGCAGCCTCGGCTCCTTCTCGATGCGATAGGCCGTGGCGATACTGATCGACGCCTTCGCAGCTGCGGCGGCAGTGGGATTAGTCTGACGGAACTTCATAAAGAGGCTCATCTGGTGATCGGTTACATGGCGGCCAGGCACAAAGTGATTCCCCCTCGCAGAAGAACCAGCTCCATACCCGGCCGACCGGGATCACCGGGCGGCACGGCCCCTTCCGGGATCGCGCCGCCGGCGGGCTCGTAACTCCGGTCGGGTTACGCCCTCCCTGCGTTACAAGCCCGCCGGCCCCTTCTCATCCAGATTGACGCTCCACTTCCATCCTGATTGTCGCGCCGCAGGCGTCGCCTCAGGGGAGCGGCAGTCGCCGTTCCTCGGTTCCGTTCGTTGCGCAATGCGGTTGTTGACTGACCTGTCAAAGAGATCGCGAAACTCGCCTATCCAGGGTGCCGCGAGGAGATGGAAGCAGAGCGACGCTACGGCGATTCACTTCCCCGCTGCGAAGCAGCCTTGCGTCAACCAGCGTCACCATTGAGCGAGCCGCAGCCCCGACGTTTGCTCGATTATGTCGTCAAGCAGTCACAGGGAAGGCCGGCCGATCACCAAGGGAAATGTGAAGCGAAAGAGGTGCAGGGTTAGCGACGGCCAGTCGTCCAGATGATCTGGTTTCTCCGCACGAAAAAGTGGCTTCTGCACCCTTTAATCCGCCAGATAGATGGATGCAACGTGGCTGCGTGAGCCTCGTCGAAGCTTAACTTCCACCGCGGATCGTCATCTCGAATCAGGCTCACCTGGATAGCGGCGCCGCAACCGCATGGACACAATAAGGCGGCCGACCAAGGCTCCGTAGCCGCTCCGACTAGGTAAAGTCTATTCGGCTCCAAGTCGTCGGGGAGATCTTCTACGTGAGCGGGAGTGAAAAACTCTTTCAGCCCGAGCCATTGTCGGATCCGACGCCAAAGCCGGTTCATGCCGCCGCTCCGACAGAGCTAAGTTCGGCCCAATCCAAAAGAGGTTCGACGTCTCCGCGGCCAAGATTGCGTGACAGCATCGAACACGGCTCTCCCTCGCTTTCGTGTTCGTAAATCCCGTGACTAAGGCTAATGCGGTGCACGGCAAAGGTTGCATTGGGTTCGTCTCTAAAGGGGTGCAGCCTCGCCAGCAGTTCACCGACAGCAAGGCTTGCAATCAAGCCATTCAACTGCACGACTGCAGGACGATCCTCCCGTACGCCTTTGATATATCCTTCCTTCAGGAGCGAACGATAAGCTATCGGATCGGTTCTGTAGAGCCCGGCTGCTCGGACTTGCTCCATATTGTAGACGCCTCGACTGAACAAGCTCGATCCGCCGGGTTGAAGGTAGTGCACACTCCCGCAGACCTGATCCACACCACCGCGTCCATCAGCATCTATTCGGACACCTAGATCGATGTAGGGCAACAGGTAAAATGTGCTCAGTTTATTCAGTAGATGGCGTGCGTCGACGGTGTCCACGCATCCGAAGATGATGTCGCATTCAGCGACGGCCTTTACTGCGTGCTCGCTGAATAGATTTTCGTGGAGAGCCAGGACCTGCGTTCCTAAACCCATCCTTTCTACAGCCGCTTTTGCGACCGATACCTTGCTCGCCCTCGAAACAGCATCCTCCATGGAACTGTTCAGCACCCGATTTAGATTTTTCTCCTCGATGTGATCGGGATCGATGAGCGCGAGCGAGCCCACGCAATTTCTTGCCAGTTGCTCGATGACATGGCTGCCTGTACCCGAACATCCGACAACCGCAATCTTTAGTCTGCGCAGACTATTATAGGTGCGCTCTCCGAACGTCTGCGAAATCCGGTGAGCGTAAGCCGGAAGATTGTGGATTGTTCTGTCCGGATACCAGAAAGACAAATCGTCCCCAACCACATTGACTGAGGAGAGATCGGAAAATTCGCCTGTCTCATCAACGACGCGCCCGAACATGCGTCCGTCATCGAGGACGATCGCGCTTGCATGTGGGAGTCCATCTCCTATCCATGCGTGCACAGATGGGAAGAGAGCCTGGTCCGAGCTGTCGTCTACATCAGAAAAGCGATCGTAACCACGGTGTCCATGAATCTTAACAATGGCGAGCCGGCGTTTGGTTGCTTCGTGGATGAGAGACACCAGGATGTCTGTCGGCCAAGTTACCCTGTCGGGCGCTCTATACTTGCAACTGTCATACGGCACTAACGTTAATTGCTGAACGACGAGCCGATGTCGTTCGTCCCCTTCACGCCGGCCGCAAAGGGCGATTGCTACTGCCTCGCACCCGTCTTCGGGAAACAAGTGGCGCATCAGTTCGCCATGCTGGGATTTGGTCAAAGTCAGGCTGACTAGCATCTTGGTTTCAAACCTTTTCCGCTTCCCGGACGAGCCAGCTCTCGATGAGAGCAAAGTGGGTGGCTAAGTTATCGATACCCGGCCGCCACGGATTCGCCGGCGTGCGATGTCTGCTCCATCGCTGCCAAATCTTGCCGTCGAAGGGATCGTCACAGATCGCTGCTATCGCACGGCCGTCTGTTCGTCGGAGCCCCGGATAGAAGTAAGCCATGTCTATCTGGGTGTCAGGATAACCTGGCTCGATCCTCACATTCACATCTACTTTGTCCCGGTTGTAGCCTCCGGAAATCGGTAGATCGTAAATGACAATCCGCAGGGCACTTGCCTCAGCTACGAGCTCGTACTTCAGGCCAAGGCTTTCCAGCCAAGCCATATCGTCCGCCGGCAGCGAAAACTGCCGGCGAGCAGTGAGACCTTCGGTCTGATCGAGAGGGAGTGTCACGAAACGTTCGATGCCTGGTTTGCGGAGATCGACGTGGTGATCGAGCCCGATTCTAATCGGCTGTCCACCCCCCTGCGGTTTTTCGTAGATGGCAAACTGCTCAGCCGGAGCTTTGCCTGCCACCTTCAGGAGCTCGCGCCCTGTCGGCGTGGGGTCGGTCAGCTCAAACACCGATTTGTCGATCTGGACCTTGTAGGTCGCTACTTTTTCTCTTTTATAATCAGTATCTTGTTCGTAGTGCGGCGACTTTTCGTCTGCGGACATGGGAGGCTCCAAAGTCTTTAATGGGCGACACCCTTATGTGCGGGACTCACCCCGGCATCCGGACGGCAAATTTATTTTATTTCGTTGTCCGCGAGGCTCCCAATGTCCCGCATACTGCATAGACGCATGAATAAAACGAGACGCGATCCGCACGATACGGCCACTCTCGCGGAGGTTGCCGAGGCGCTCCACGCGATGAGCCAAGCCGATAGAGTGAGGCTGGCGCACTTCGCGCGCTTGCGAGCCGCGGGTCTGCCGGGGTGGGATTGGGAGGACCTGCTGCATGAGGCTATCGATCGTGTTCTGAGCGGATCCCGGGCATGGCCGCGGACGGTGCCATTGATCGCATTCATGTGTGGCACGATCAGGAGTATCGCGGGAGACCTGTGGCGCGAGCGGAGGAACAGCCCTGACGCCGGCCAGCACGCGACCTCGGAGGATCAAGGCGAGGGTGACTTGCCCGACGATTCTCCGGGGCCTGAGCGACAAGTAATGGCACGTAGGACACTGGAGCGAATTCTCGACTTGTTCGAGGGTGATGATGAGGCATTGGCGGTTGTAAAGGGATTGGCCGACGGAAGCGGTCCGGAAGAGATTCAATCAGGCCGCGGGATGACAGCGAAAAGCTACGCCAGCGCTCAAAAGCGGATTCGACGACGGATTTCCAGCATGGTAGCGGAGCAAGAAATTGACTAGCGACTTTAACCGGCTGAATAACGTTTTGTCGGCGCTTGAGGGCGGAATTCTCGAGGCGAAAGACAGCGATCTACTTTCCGGCAAACAGGCGATGGAAGCTGAAAAGACGGTCCGGACGCTTATTGAAACGCGCTTGGCGATACACGAAGAGAAGCTTGCCGCGCCCATACCTTCCAATGCGCAGGATCGACGGTTGCTTCTCGATCTGCTCGCCAGAAATACACCGTCCATGCCGCGCGAGGTGCGGATGGCTTATGGGGCCGGCAAGAAGCTAAGTAGTCAAGAGGTATCGGCTTTACTGCGCAAGCTAGTGCTTCGAGGGATGCTTTCTTCGGCGAAGAAAAAGTAGATCGCCTCCAGCTCGAGGTTGATGAGGAGAGCACCCAGTGACTTCGGAAGTAGTCGTGATGAACAGCCTGGCCGTTGCGCTGGCGGCAGACAGCGCCGCGACGGTCAGCAACGGTCGAGATAACAAGGTCTACAACTCGGCGAATAAGCTGTTTATGTTGTCGAAGCATCACCCGGTCGGGGTGATGGTCTACAACAACTCCTCGTTGCTCGGGATTCCCTGGGAAGCCCTCTTAAAGATGTTCAGGCAAAAACTGGGCACGCAAGAGTTCAATCGTCTGGAAGAGTATGGTGAGGCGCTGATCAAGTTTCTTGACCAGAACGCATACCTGTTTCCGGAGGATTCGCAGCACCGATCGTATTTGGCTCTCGTCGAGACGCTCTACGAAGGGATTCACGCGGCCATTCTGGAAAAGATCGAAGAGCAGGTTGTTCGTCTGCCGGTCGATTCCGCTATCACTGAAGCAGAGGTCTCGGAGATAGCCAAAGGCGTGATCTCGAAGTCTCTGGAAGAGTGGCAGGCGAAGGAGGATACGACCTGCTTCTCCCACGACGTCGGTCGGTCGTTGGCCGGAAGGCTTTCTGGAGAAATTCAGCGACTGATCGCAAAGGTGCTCGGGCAGTTCTCGGCTTCGATTGGGGCCGACGCGACGAACGCGCTGCGAGAGATCGCGATCATGCTCGTTTCGAAGGACGATATTTTGATGGAATCCCATTCGGGGCTCGTGGTCGCCGGCTTCGGACGGAAGGATTACTTTCCGGTTATGCAGATGTACGAACTCGGAGAAGTCTATTCGGGCCGACTGAAGCATCGAACGCCACCCGCACTTGAGAGCGGTACGCGAAGCGGCGCGGCGGGATGAAGAGCCGACTCACGATTTCGCGCACGAATTCTTGCGCGAATTTCGAAAGCGTTTGCAGGGCTGAAGGAGGATAAAATGGACAAAAAGGTCATATCGAAGCGTACGCAAGTCCAGAAGTGGAAGGTAGGGAGCAGCGCTGACGTGAAAACGTTCGCGAAGGCTGCCAAGACTTTCAGTGGCAAGGCAACCGTTTCGAAAAGTGCCGCCCAGAAGACGTTGATTGATCTGGGTATCAACACAAAGGCCGGAAAGCTCACCAAACGCTATCGGTAAGCAACCCGTGCATACGCTGACAACGTCATTTGTCCTCGGTTACCACGGCTGTGGCGCTTCCGTCGCCGACAGGCTCGTGGCAGGCGAAGACTTCAAAAAGAGCACTAACGCGTACGATTGGTTAGGCCCCGGGATCTACTTCTGGGAGTCCAATCCGGTCCGGGGAATTCAGTTTGCTGAAGAACTAAAATCAAGTGAAAGAGGTCGAACAAGGATACGTAAACCCGCGGTTGTAGGGGCGGCCATCGATCTAGGGCTATGTTTGGATCTGACTACGGCTGCAGGTATCGCTCAGCTCAAGATCGCCTACGACGAGCTCTTATCGATATCAGCGAAGGCCAAGTTCGAGCTTCCGCAAAACCACTCGGATGGCCTCCGCCGCAACCTTGATTGTGCTGTGATCGAGATGCTCCATCGAATTCGAGGGGACGCCGGAGAAGCTCCCGTTGACACAGTGCGAGGTATATTCATCGAGGGTGAGCGCATCTATCCGACCTCGGGCTTCTTCCAGAAAACTCACGTTCAGATCTGCGTTTGCAACCCGGACATGATCAAGGGCGTCTTTCGCGTTCCTGATAGCCAACTCAGGCGGTCATAGAGAGCGAGAAGCATCTGGGCCTGTCAATTGGGTCCGAACTTCGCCCCCTATGATCGCTGACTTGCTTGATGATGGAAGGCTGAGAGACCGAAGGTGAAAGACCTCTGGGTGTTGGGCGATATTCACGGATTGATCGGCCGAATGACTTCTCTGGCGGCGATGTCCCAGAGTTCACCAGGCCCGCGCCAACTGAAGGTTGAGTACGCCGTGGAGCTGCCACGGCCTTCCATTCGGAGAAGATCAGGACATCGTCGGCATCACGAACTTGGCGCCGGCCCGGATGCCGGTCGGCCAACGGGTCGTGATCGTTTTCAGCTTGGTATAGAAGCGAACGCCCTCGCGGCCATGCATGTGATGGTCGCCGAACAGAGAGGCTTTCCATCCACCGAACGAATGGAATGCCATCGGCACCGGGATCGGTACGTTGATGCCCACCATGCCGACCTGGATCTGATGCGCGAACTCACGCGCCGCATCGCGTCCCTGGTGAAGATTGCGGTGCCATTGCCGAACTCGTGCTGGTTGATCATGTCGGCCGCATCGTCACAGGACTTGGCCCGAGCTACCACGAGCGCCGGTCCGAGGATCTCTTCGCGATAGATCTTCATGTCCGTGGTCGCGCGATCAAACAGGCTGCCGCCGATGAAGTAGCCCTTCTCGTAGCCCTGGCGATGGAAATCGCGCCCGTCCACAATCAGCTTCGCGCCTTCGTCAACGCCGGCTTCAATATAGCCTCGGACTTTGTCGAGGTGCTGCTTCGTCACCAGCGGGCCCATCTCGGCCTCGGGGTCGGTACCGGGACCAATGTTAAGCGCGCGGACCTTGGGCGCCAGCTTTTCGATCAGACGGTCGGCGCTGGTGTCTCCGATCGGAACGGCTACCGAGATTGCCATGCAGCGCTCGCCGGCGGAGCCATAAGCCGCGCCCATGAGAGCGTCGACCGCCTGGTCCATATCGGCGTCAGGCATCACGATCATGTGGTTCTTGGCGCCGCCCAGCGCCTGGCAGCGCTTGCCGTGGCTGGTCGCCGTCCCATAGATGTATCGCGCAATCGGCGTCGAGCCGATGAAGCTGACCGCGACGATATCCGGATCGGTTAGAATGGTGTCCACCGCCTCCTTGTCGCCATGCACGACGTTGAACACGCCGTCGGGCAGCCCGGCCTCCTTTAGCCACTGCGCAAGCAAGAGCGAGGCCGAGGGATCGCGTTCTGACGGCTTGAGGATAACGCCCCCAACTCCAACCCACAACGTCACCTTGTTTTCTTTGCCTGCTGCGACTGGTAAGTCTCGGCGAGTCGCAAGAAGTTTTTAAGCACCACGTGCCCGTGTTGGGTAAGTATCGATTCCGGATGGAACTGCACACCAAAAGTTGGTTGATGGCGATGTGCGAGGGCCATGATCTCGCCCTCGTCGGACCGCGCTCTCACCGTAAGATTCGGTGCGCATGACTCATCGAGCTCAACAACAAGAGAATGGTAGCGGCCAACGCAAAGTGGCGACGGTAGCTCCCGGAATAGCCCTCGGCCGTCATGCGTTACATACGAGGACCTACCGTGCATAGGGCAACGTGCACGCGCCACCCGTCCGCCGAATACGCTCCCAATACACTGGTGTCCCAGGCAGATGCCGAGAATTGGAACGCGACCCGAAAGTTCACGGACGAGGGCCGTAGATACTCCAGCCTCAATTGGAGTGCACGGACCGGGGGAGATGACCAGTGCGCGCGGCTTAAGGTCAATGAGGTCGCTGACGCTGACCACGTCGTTCCGGAATACTTCCGTTGCTTCACCAAGCTCCTGGAAATAGCGGGCAATGTTGAAGACGAAGGAGTCGTAGTTGTCGATGATGACAATCAAAGCGCACCGGATGTTTCAGCACGAAATGCGTCAAAGATTCGCTGCGCCTTGGCAAGCGTCTCCTCGTATTCTGCCGCTGGGTCCGACATCGCCGTTATACCGCTACCTGCATGAAATACAGCCATATCGTCGTCGATCGTTACAGTACGGATCGCGATATTCGTATCCATCTGCCCGTTGAAGCCGATGAAACCGATCGCCCCGCAATAGACCTCGCGCGCCACACGCTCGATTT
>NZ_JADPJQ010000076.1:0-29572 GCF_023073515.1 Bradyrhizobium sp. 17
GCAAGGTCTTCATCGCCACGCCCTTATGACAATGATTGCCTACGCCTTCCTGCAACATCGTCGCCTCGCATACGCGGGGCGGAAAAAAAAGAATCAACGGGCCTCCGCCTCAACCAACCATGCCCGCCGTACGTCACGCCATCGTCGATCTCATCCTTCGGCCGCCGTCTCAGCAGTGCCCATATTGCCGAAAGCAAATCCTTGAAAAACAGCGGCGAAAACACATTCTGCCAAAGTAGTGCTAGTGCCAGCGACTGCACGCTTCTCCCCCAAGCCCGCCACCGGGGCATCTCGACCACTCTCGACGACCTGACTTTGGTGGTTACAACCCTGGCGCTGCACGCCACGAACTCCGCCGCGCGCATCGAGCAGATGCCTGCCAGCGGATGCATCTTCGTTGCGGCGAATTCCCTTCCTTGTCGCGATCGTAAACCGCTTTGAGGCCGCGGCTTCGGCCTTTCTGACCCGCTCTCGTCCCTCGATGAGCTGACGGTACTCGGCTTCCAGCGGGTCGCGATAGGAGAACTGCGCGGCTGGTGCACGATAGTTCGAATTTCCATACGACGAATATCGAATCATGGAAATCGAACCCGTTTTCAGGCCACCCCCGCTAACTGATGGTTCGGGAACAAAAATGCCCGATCGACGCGACGATATTCCGTCTCGGCAAGTTGGCAACGAATGTCACTCGTTAAGCTTGATGCTACGAGGAGGCTGGATTGCGCCCGCGCTCATGAACCGCCTACGCGGAAGCTGTGGGATCGAGATGATCCTGATGCGCTGGAGCATCAGTTATCACCGCGCGGTAGCTTCGCGACGGCCCGACGGAGCTTGACTTCGATGCACCGACCGCAGATCAACTCGCCGTCCCCGGCCGGTGGCGCAAGAACCACCAGCTCTTCTGGCGCGAACTCTTCTTCGCAGTGATCGCAGCGGGGCATTTCGAGCATCCGCGCGTTTGCTCACGCAGTTGTGGCGGAATTCGATAGCCGCTTTACCCGACCGCTCGCAAGAGCTTGATCAATACCCACGGCCGAGCTTGCATCAAGTTCGTTCCCAATCTGGAACGTTGCTGAAGAAATCCCGGACGTTGCAGATTTACAACCCGCGCAGCCATTCGCGATACTAAGCTCGTCCATGGAGACGACCAGACATGCTTACTTCAACATAAGCGCGGGGGCGAAATGTATGATGTCTATCGCAATGACAGGCGCTTCTTGCTCGTTCTAAGTTCAGGCTCTCCCGTGCCCGTGCTTTACTCTGCACATAAGTGGCGAAAGAGCAGGAAACGAGTTCTCAAGGTCAGCGACGAAATCAAGTCAGCCGTTCAGGCACAAGGCTATTACGTCCGCAGCCTGCGGATCACCAAGGAGCGAATGATCGACGTCGAGTAGGTGGCGAGCGGGTGTTCTCGTTGGCGCGTTTGATCACCAGCAACCAAGCCGCCATAAGCGCGCTGTTCCGCGTCGTCAACCGCCATGTCGGCAACTTCGCACCGATGCCGGGGTGTTTCCGAACCATTCGGATCGGGGGCTTTTCGGAGGGTGCAGAGTGCGAGATCCTCACGATTGCGGGTGGGCATGCCGCCTAGCACGGGCGGGCGCCCTTACGTCTCAAACGGAACTCCATGAGCAGGCCGAGATTTTGGCTTTTTCCATTGAACCTTTAATCGAACTGTCGGACGAACCTTCAATCGGAAACCGGAGGTTTCCCATGAAGCGTCTGATCTCATCTGCAATCGCCGCCGTTGCCTTCCTCATTGTTGCAACCACTATGCTGTGGTCTTACACACCTTCGGCTGAGCGCCATGTCACCCGTACAGCCATAGGTCATTGCAAGAATTTCCACAGCCTGGCCGGGACAAAAGCGTCCGAACTATTGCCTTACTAAGCGCCAGTAAAATGCGTCGAGACGATGTGACCTGTAGCAGGTGGCTGGATGCCACGCCGACATGAGAGTAGGCGAAGGCGCTGCAATGGCCCGTTGCCGGATGATGTGCTCAAGATCATTATGCGCGGGACCGAGAAAGAAGCTAATCGGGCGGCTTGAACCGCGAACTGCTTTGGCAGCTTAGCTCGCCGCCGCGCCATCCAACCGCGCTAGCCCAGCCTCGATCACGGCGATATCCTCCTCGATCTGCTGGATGGTTGGCCGGAAATCAAAACCCGTGACGTGCCTTTAGGTCCACGGCCAGTTTCCGACGCTGCATGCGGAGATCATCCAGAGCCCTCCGATTGTTCAAGCGAACGTAACCGTCCACAATCAGCTCGATTGCGTTTGGCATCCCACCCCCTGTCGTGATCGACCGGCGCCGAACCGCTTACACACTTCAAAACGGCATCTCTTCGCAAATTGTGTGCAGCAGCCCAAGCCGACCTGACGCCAGGAGAGCAAGGGGCTGCACAGTTTAATGGAAGACCGGCTCCCAATATCGCGATTGCGCGTTGTTCATCCCTTTCGAGATCGCCCCATGAGATGCCGTCCATCACGGGTCTCCGTCGCAAAAGAACTATTTAAAATCCAAACGCGCGACCGATCTGCCGCAGCATAGCCATGGCCGCGTCGGTGTACCGACCGTGGGTCAGGTATTGATCCACTTGCGCTGTACTGATCAGCGCAACAACGAAGACCGTGAAGCCCTTAAGCATTGGGGCGTCTCCTGAAAGAGACCGCCAACCGGGCGTGTCGAATAGACTGTTCTCAGAATGCGCTGCCGCATTATGCGACTGCATGTAAATGGTGACAGTGACCGGTAACCAATCCCTTAACCGACGTTAGGTGCGCGCGCCAAGGGACGAGGCGAAGGCGCTGCAAGAGCCGTTGCTCATGTGCTCAAGGTCGTGATGCGAGAGTTAGGAAAGGAAGATTAGCCGCTGCACAGAGGCGCGCGGTTCCTCGATAGCGCAAACAAGAAGCGGCGAGTGTTAGTCCCCACAAAATGGAAGTCACTTCTTCATGGCGTCTGCTGCATCGGGGGACCACGAACGGATTTCCGGTCTATTGTTTGACATCGCCCATCCATGCCAGCAAAAGAAACGCGAGTTCCATTGTAGGGCAGAGCTAACTGACTCTTCTCCGCCTAAAGATCCTCGAACGAGACCCCGATAAGATTTCCACTCAACCAGACTAGGAGGCAACTTCGGATGATGCGATCTTTCTCGAGCATTAGTTTGAATGTGGAGGCCACGTGCCGCTTCGACGGAAGCTCAACTGCTGCCCCTTCTTCCGACATGTTGACCACGCGGCTGCGTAAGCTGGCGCCGTCGCCTGAAATGTAGGCGACCTCGTCCACATCGATGCGCTCCAGCTTTCGACGTTCTATCATTTCATTATAGCCGCAACGAGATCATCTTCGCCCGATGTGCACCTTGTCTCTAGCAGCTTAAATTGTCGCGCGATCTGTGTTGCTAGGTCTGATCCTTCCTTAGCAAGAGCTTTTCTTTGCTCAAGCATGTCGTGTCCGTCACGCTCGAGCACCTGGATCAAGGTGGTTTGACTTTCGATATAAAGCTGCTTGGTTGCGATTGCTCGAGCGATAGCCGCTAGTTCATCATTGCAATCCGAAGTCATTAGCAATCTCATGGCTGGCCTGTCGGCGAGTAAAGCTACATCCTACCTGGCCTTACCTGCGAAAACGTTACACTTGTCCCAGCAGCCCGGCGCCTTCTTTTCCAACGGATTAGTCTGAAGGCGCACACGCGACACATTCTCCCGTTTGTGCGGCGCCAAACGGATTTGCCGCCTTACGTCGTCCGTACTCTTACGGACGTTGCGCATCCGCAAGCTTTGACGTCTACTTCTGATTGTTTTTATGACGATCTTTGTTTCCCGACGAGAGGGCCCATGAGCGTTAAAGCCATGATGGCGATGATCCTCCAGGAGCAACTGGCCTTGCGAGGCGTGCATTCGCTGAAGGCGTCTGACTACGACCAGATCGTAGAACTTCTGATTGAGCCGCTCAGAGAGCTGGAGCTGAGCTTGGCTGTGCGAGAGATTACCGACAAGCCCCGGGAATAGCAGCAGCACCCGATTTTTTAAGGGAGGACGAAGACGAATGCGGAGATTATTGTTCAGACACCGGTGCCCAAAGCCGACAACCGCTACTGGCTGATCCGATAGAACAGTGGCGGATACCCGGCCAATCGGGTCCAGAGCCACGCGTTGGTGCGGCCTTCAGTCAGATTTTGTCCGTGCAGCAATCTCTTTGACCTTTATCAACGTTCGTTCGAATTCGCATTTGAGATATTGCTCGTGCGCCAGGTCTGTTGGCGTCAGCAGAAATGCGACTTTCACGAAAAAGCGGTTCAACAGCGAAGTAATTAAAAGATTGTCCGAGTGTTTCGACCGGAGCGCCGAAAGTCGGCGACGCATCTCGATGAGATCAAGCGTTTCGTGGTCCGGCTGCTCTCTCAAGTGAAGCTCGCGCGACTATCCAGCGTCGAAGTCGCTGCACCGAATATAATAGTGCGGCGACTTCGCTGGGGTGGAGCGGACAAGGACAATGTCCGTGTGCGCAAACCTAGTCCTCTAGCGCGCGGCCGCAATCACGGTCTGGAATTAAGCTTGATGTTCGTGTTGCAAGTTAATTCTGGAACTGAGCAGGGCGAACGATAGGAGGTGTTGAATTTCGGATGCACTGCCCGGGCTGTTCAATGTTGAGCGCAACGTGGACACTCCGCATCTGCTGCTTTGCCGAGCGTCTTGCGAATTCTTGTCTGAGGTCTTGCGTCTCCCAATGTGCACCTAAAGACGTTGGCCGTCTTCCGGCTCGGCCCCAGGGCGATCATCGGCGGCTCGTGCGTGACGCGCTTCGTCTCTCGTCAGAGAGGTAAGCCGGTCCAATTGATTAGCTAATCCGGTGAGGGTCCTTGCGACGCTCTTCAACAAAATTGCTCGTTCGGTGTGGAAATAGCGGATGATTTAGCAACGGCCTGTATTCAATCGCGAGTTCTTGACGTCGGGCAGTAACATACAACCAACGACCGGTCTGTCCGGTAGCGGACACACCCACCTGACCTGAGGCCGGCTCGCGGCCTTGTAAATAATAAAAGGAACTTAATTTGTTTAGTTGATTTAAATTTCGTTCGGCTTAATATCCGCACGCCACCAACCGGAGTCAAGCATGCCAAGCGCCACAGAGGACGAGGATCGCCGCGAGTTCTTAATTGCGCGGTCTGGCGGGGGCAGCTCGCATGAGCACCACCACCACCACCACCATCATGACGACTAAGGCAGTGGCATTTCGATAGGCGGTGCCTTGGGCAACGCCGTAGGCGATCATGCCGGCCTTACGCCGTCGTCGGCATGGAGTGAGCGGCCCTGGGGCGCTCCTGAAGCCCCCCTGCGCTCCAGGGCGCTTTCCACAGGCACACGACCCCGATCCGGGCGAACATCACCGGCGCGCCTCGCTCCGCGACCAGCAGCAGCACTTTCATTCTGGCCGATCGCCGACCAGCAGCCCACCTCGCTTGTTGGGCGCGAATCTGCGAACTGTATAGGCAGGCATAGGCGTGCAACAGGCTGGGGGGCCGCTGGCGCGATGGAACAGTCACGCTACCCACTGGTGAGAAGGTGGACGCCGGAAGATCATCAGCGGCTGATCGCTATGGCCGCGCGGGAAATCGACCCGACGACATCGCTCGCGCGCTGGGGCATGGACAGAACCGGCTGTGCGAGGTCGCGCGGATCTCCACAACATCCCCTTGCGATTGGTGACGCAAAAGCGGAAGTGAACCGGAGTTGAGGCGGCCTCATTCTCGCGTAGGGGGACCTGATTGAGGAGCTGCGAGATCGCCGTGACAAGCAGGGGCAAATGGCTTGTGCAACAGGATGCTGTGCTTCGGCACCGAAGTCGGGACCCCATGCTGGCCGCCTGCAACTAGTTGATTCAACATAGAATTCAGTGCTGCGAGAGGGGTCCCGATCGGCGCCGATCAGGACCCCTCTGAAAGAGCAACTTCTCAAATGATATCAGCGTATTGCGTCCGGCTGGTCGGGGGTCCCATTTCGACCAGCAATGACAGGCGGGCTTCGCGAGGAAACTCCGGATGCATGCGTCTAAAGTGCCCTCGATTACAAGATAAGGACTCAGCGATGCCGCTGCGCGTTGGTTTCTAATTGAAGGCCATTTTTTTAGTGTTGCCGCGGCAGTGAAATCGATTTGCGCGCGCTGCTTCGAGCCGACCGGCACCTCTGAAGCGCCTCTCCGGCGATCCGCCGATTCCGTTTTTTTCGCAGCTCTAATCATTGGGCCGATCAAAGCCTGATAGGCCAGGGTCCGGACCGGAATGGTTGCGGTTTAAATTTTCCGGCTTCGTCAATAACAATTTTAGAAACTCCATCGCCGGTGCTGCGGGACTTCCACTGAACTGAGCAGCAATCTCTGCGCTCGGCACTTTCACGGCCAAGGTTTCACGTTTGCCTATGTCGTTTTCAGTCGGAGGCCGGATGTTACGTTGAGACATTGTCCACTGCTCCAATGCACATGGTCCCGTGCAGGATCTTCCTAAAAGGAACGGTGCCAGAGCTGAAATGGGGCGCAACATTAAACGTCACGATTAAATATTAGTTCATATATATCTCATTATGGTAGGATAATGAAGATAATAATCGTTGAATCGATTGAAGTCACTCCCTCCAGCCAAGCTCTTGCATCAAACTTGTTTTTCGGTTCAGGTGCCGAGGGCGCTTATCGACCGTGCGCCGCGGAGACAGGATCCCGAGCTCCTTTGGCAGGATTGTAAGGCATTCAGATTGTCCAGACAATTAAATTGGCTCTTACCATGGCTCGGGCTGGGGCAGCGGGAAGGTTCCACCCAACGGCCTATGGCGATGGCTAAGCAAGTTTCATTTTGGTAGCCCCGACGGAATGTGCGCGGAGCTACATCACCTGGAAGCTGCCCTGCACAACTTGCAATCGGGCTCGACTGAGCTCACACGGTTCGATCGTAAGCGTCCTCCATACCCCGTTCGTCCCAAATATCGCAATCCGAAGAACCCGGCGGAGACATGGGGGGACGGCAGGCTACCGCGGTGGCTGCGCCCGCAGCTTCGACGCGGCCGGAAGCTGGACGACTTCCTAGTCGAGCAGGCTTCGGATCAAAAGATCAAAACCGGCAGGCGAATTGAGCACCGCAGTCGTGCTCGCGAGTGTTCCTGGGGGACGATGGAAAAAGGCAGTCGCCGACGCCATCTCGGCGGCCCGCGTGGGTGTCTTGATCGTTTTCGCCGGTCTATCCTCCAACTCGCCTGCCTTATGGACAATCGTGCGCTGGCCCCGATCACGATCGCAATCGTGAGCGCCTTGGGCCGATATGACGAGATGTGGACAACAGGCTTTGGGTCAGCGCCTCTGTGTTTTCCGAGTCGGTAGCTCGTGTTCGCCTCTCTTCGCATTTTCGAACTGCGGCTCGATGCGCATGAGCCATTTTGTCTCAATGCTTCTGCTTGCGACTGCCCTGATTCGACCTTGTGCTTCGGGGTGGCAGCTTGGCGCCTCTCAGCGGACACAGAGGCCGACATCACCGCCACTATTTCGCATCAGGAATACGGCTGGAGGACAAGGCCTGCACGAAGGCCTCGGCTCTCATTTCTTTAGGACCGAGGCCTTTTTCGTTGGCAGCATAGCCGGCGCGCTCAGATTTTTTGCGCTGTTCCATTGAACCTTTAGTCGGGCCGCCGGACGAACCCTCAATTGGGGGAAGCCAGAGAAGCTTCCGATGCGCACGATCTTAACTGCAATCGTGGCCGTTACCTTTCTCGGTGCTGCAACGACTTTGCTGTGGTCCTACCCGCCGTCGACCAAGCTTCATGTCGCCACCATAGCCATCGGTCACTGCAAGAATTTCCACAGCTTGGCCGGGGTAAAAGCGTCCGAGCTACTGCCGGACTAAGCAATTCCGAAAAGCGGGAACAAGGCTTCCCCTTGGGGCGGCGAGGACCTGCGGCTCCCCGCCCCCTTGCTGCGCATGAACAGGTGCAGCAGCTATTGGCTCGCCGGCCGGACGGGATCATCGTAGCGCCTTTCGAAGGCGGCGAGATCGGGCCCAATCTATTTCGAGCCGCCTGCTTCAAGGGCCTGCGGCAGGACCTGCAAACATCGCCCTGCTCACCCCCAGCAGAGCAGATCGAGCAGAGCTATGTGCTATGTAGAGGGTCATTGGGCATCGCCGGGCCCGGTTGTTCGGTTCCGGTCGCTCTAGTGCACCGACCACGGCCATGCCGATGACGGTTGCGGTTTTTTGACGTGCGGCAGCGCCGGGGTTGGCGCCGGCTTTTGCGTCTGGGCGACATTGGCCGACTGTCGCGGACGCGGCAGTGGTATTTTGGGCATCGCCTTTGGCTCTTCGGGGCTCACGTTTGGCTCTTCAGGCATCACATTTGGCTCTGAGGCGTTGGCGATGACATGGGCGAATTGTTCCTGGGTTGCGTTGAGCCGCTCGGTGAGCGTCTGGCTGTCGCGCGCCATCTGGATCTGGGTCGCCTTGATCTGGTCGATGGTACTGTTGCTGCGTGCCATTTCTTCCCGGCTCGCTTTGATTTGGCTCACAAGATTTCCATTGTCACGGACCAATTGTTCTTGGCTCACCTCGAGCTGTTCGACCCTTTGCCTCAAGGCAGCGAAATCGTGCGCCATCGGTTGGAGCTGCCGCGCAAACTCGGAAGACAGGGCAATCGCAGTCGGCGCGGCAGCGTTCGGCGCTGCCCGTATCAGAGGTGCCGGGTCCGAGGGGGTCATCACCGCCGTATCAGCGGAGGGTGACCACCGCCAGGCAGCGACACCAATGGATGCTGCCAACAGAGAACCGAAAACCACGTAGCGCCACCCCGCCGAGCGATGAATCGTTGCTGGCGGTGCGCGAGACGTCTTCCTCCTGGTCGGCGGGACCAAAGGACCGACTTCCTCTTCGCGCGCTGGGTTGACCAGTTCAGAAAACTGCTCCTCCAAGCTTTTCGTGATCTGCTCTTCCGCGAGCTTGTCGCCCAGCGTGGCATCCATTTGGCGCTCCATATCAAATGCAAGGCACCCGCCTGAGAGCGATCCGCGCATCTGCGCTACGGCGAGCTAACATTCAACGGGACTCAGATGGCTTTTGAGCCTGCGAAGCTTTCCCAAGGATGAGCATTGAGCTGCACGTCACGTCGTTTTTTTACCAGCTCACCCAGAACTGTCCTGGCGTTTTAACGCAGCCGAGGAGGCGGAAGTATGTTCAGAGCCGGAGAACTAAAAGGAACCCTGACCCTTCGCAAGTGCGCTGCATTCGGCGCGCAGTCCCTTTCCGTTCGGTCCCAAACCCGACGTAGCACTAACTGCGCCCCTAAAGCGGGATAGGGTTAGGTTGAATCGATTTGGGATTCCCAAACCAGGTGTGTTTCTGATTCACCATGCTGGCTGGATTGTAGGCCAGCATGGATGGGCAAGCCTTATTCTCTGGATCTTCGCAAGCGTGTCGTCTGCGCGGTCAAGGGCGGGATGTCCGCTACTCCTGCAGCCGAAGTTTCCGTGCCCGAAACTCCAAGGAAGGATCGGCTTTGACCTTGGAGCGCGCATTCCCCAGGGTCGTAGCGAGGGCGGCGCCGCGTTTCGCAAACGCAGGCCGATGAGGCGATCGGGAGGCAAAGGCCCGTCTGAATAATGGACAGGAGACTTGTCGCAGCCAAGTTCGCCTCATCCCCCCGACACCATTTTTCGTCCACATTGCAATCCGCACCGTTCCTCGCAGAGCGCTGCTGGTGAGCCAACTTCACCAAGCCGTCTACGGCGCTACGCTCTGCAACACTCCAAACAGCGACCGCCAACTTGCTCTCAATAGATTCTTCTTGACCTCCCGGTGCACACGTCGCGCACACGCGGCCTTCCAACCTACTGAAGACCTGAACTCTCGCTCCAATCCATCATGGGCTCGCTAAAACTGCTGCGGCGGTTTATCCGTGGAAAAGGACAATAGCTGCCGAGCCAGGTGCTGCTCCGATCGCGCTAGCTTTCGAAGGCGCCGGGAGGACGCACAGTCAACACAAGCAGCGCAATCCTGTACAAGAGCCCGCGCACGGGAATGCGCTCAGCTTCCGCTAGACGACGAACACTCTCGCGGCGGCCTCCTAACTCAGGAGGAAATTCTGGTCGTGCAGCGTTCCGGTGTAGTTGGCCAAAAGGATCTCGATATCGTTGCCGTCCATCACGCCGTTGCCGTTGACGTCGATCTGCAGGGTGGCATTGCCGCCCGACTGGTCGACCCGGGCCTCGGAGTGTGGCGACCCGGCCGATCCGTCGAATGCCGCCGTGTCCACGAAATGAACCGGTCCGGTGAAGCCGTTCGGACCGGTCATGTTCGTGAACATGAAGGTGTCGCTTGAGGCGTCGAAGTTGACGACGGTGTCGCCGTTGCCGGTCTGCGACTCGGCGGCGCTGTTGAAGTTGAAGTTGTCGGCCGCAGCGCTTGCCGTGATGTTGTCCGCGCCCGTTCCGCCAGTTACCGTTGTTGTTCCCGTCGTGTTGCCGATGATAATGAAGTCGCTGCCGGTACTGCCGTTGACGTGCTCGACGTTGATTATCGTCACGCCGTTGTACTGGCTGTTCAGGTTGAGCGTATCGTTGCCATCCCCGAAGTCGACAACCGAGTTGTGGCCCGGCGTGAAGATCGACTGTTCGATGGTAAGGACATCGTCCGTGGCCGATCCGTTGATGCGGTCGACATTGAAGACGTTGACGAGGTCATTGACTCCGGCGGCGAGGTTCAGCGTATTGCTGCCCTGCTGCAGGTTGACGGTGAGTCCCGACACGTCGTTCATCAGGGTCAGGGTGTCGTCGGACGGAGCCCCGGAATAATCGGCGGTGCCGACGCTCGAGACGTTGGTCAGCGCCAGCGCATTTGCGCCGGAAGCGACCTGCAATCCGGTGGCGCCCGTGCCGAGATCGACGGAAAGACCGTTCTGGTTGTTGTTCAGTGTGTAGAACGCGTCGTTTGAAGTGACGACGAGGTGCTCGACGTTGAGGAGGGTGAGGTTGTCATATTGCACCCCTACCGTCAGCGTGTCGGTGTCGCCTCCAAGGTCGACCGTCGCATCGTAGATGCCGTTCGCCAGCGTGAGCGCGTCAGCGGCTCCTGTGCCGTTGACGGTGGCGATGTTGCCTACGAAGGCCAGCGAGTTGGTGCCGGCAGCCAGGTTAAGGGTGTTGGTGCCCTGGGCCAGGTTGACCGAGAGGCCGGTGACGTCGTTCAGCAGGGTCAGCGTGTCGTTCGATGCCGCGCCCGTCCAGTCGCTGCCGTTGAGGTTCTCGGTATTGATCTCGGAGACCCAGTTCGATCCGTTGACGAGATTGATGGTGTCGATGCCGTCGCCCATGTCGACGGTGAGGCCGTTGATGTTGGTGTTGAAGCCGATGAAATCGTCGCCGGCGGTGCCTACGACATGTTCGACGTTGGCGAGGGTGAGATTGTAGCCGCCGGTGATGCCGAGCATGACGGTATCGTCGGTGCCGGCGCCGAGATCGATCACATGGCCGGAGAGAGCCTGATTGATCTTGACGTAGTCGTTGCTGGAGCCGGTCGCGACCGCCAGCGAGAGGGTCGGCGCGCCGAAGAACAGGACGGGGTCGGAGAGGTCGACCGGATTCGCCTGTGTCCCTGAGGCGGTCAGCACGTTGACGCCGGTAAACTGCAGTATCTCGACGTTCATGAGAGTGTCAGTACCGTCGCGGGCCGTGGGATTGTTGTCCTGGACGGTGACCTGATTGCCGTTGACGGTGATCGTATACTGGGTCCGCGCCCCGGAGAAGATCGCAATATCGCCCTTGCCACCGCCGTCGATGGTGTCGTTGCCGCCGCCACCGATGAAGGTGTTGCTGTTGGCATCGCCGATCAGCGTGTCACCGAAGCCCGAGCCCGCGATGCTGTTGACGCCGCCGGTGAAGGTATCGGTGCCGATCGCGGCCAGATCTCCCGCAGCCGTGCCGTGGGCGGTTCCGAGTGAGAGGTCGACCGTGACCGCGGCAAGTGCGTTGCCGTAGGTGAGGCGGGTGTTGCCGTTGCCGGTGACGACGTCATAGCCGCCGAGGCCTTCGAACTGGTTGAAGTTGCCGTTGTTGCCGATGTTGAGGGCGCCCGGCGCCCCGTTGCCGTAGCCCGTCGCGTCGTAATGGTCGATGAAGTTGGTACCCTGGATGCCTTCGATCGAGCGCAGCGTGTCGCTGCCGATCGAGGCGTCTCCGGTGGCGGTGCCTGCCGCCATGTTCACGGTCACGCCGCCGGTCGAGAAGTAGATGTTGTTGTAGGTGGCGAGATCGAAGCCGCCGCGGCCGTCGATCGTGTCGTTGCCGGCACCACCGTAGAAGGTCTCGGTGCTCGCGATGTTGCTGCCGAAGATCGTGTCGTTGAACATCGAGCCCTGGACGTTGTTGACGCCGCTGAAGTTATCGTGCCCCGTCGAGGCATCGCCATCGGCGGTGCCTGTTTCCGGTGTGGCGCCGGTCTGCATGTCGACGACGACGCCTCCGGTGGCGTTGATGTAGGAAATCCGGGTATTGTTGTTGCCGATGATGTTGTCGTCGCCGCCCATGCCGACGAACTCGTTGAAGGTTCCGTTGGAGCCGAGGTTAGACCCGCTCGTGCCAGAGAAGCCGGTGGCGTCGTAGCTATCGGCCTTGTTGGTCCCGCGCACCGATTCCACGGAGCGCAGCGTGTCGGTGCCGACAGTGCCGTCACCGGTCACGGTTCCGGCGGTCATGTTCACGGTGATGCCCGAGGTCGTGGCCGGATCGTTGCTGTAATCGGCGCGGTCGAAGCCGCCGCGGCCGTTGATGAGGTCGGCGCCGGCGCGGCCCTCGAAGATCTCGACGGTTCCGTTGGCGTTGGCGGTGCCCAGCAGCGTGTCGGCACCAGCGGAGCCGACAACCCCGCCAAATCCGGCCCCGACGAGATTGTCGGTGCCTACCGACGAATCTCCGCTTGCGCTGTGCGCCTGGAGGTCGACCGTGACGCTTCCGGTCGCGTTAGCGTAGGAAATGCGGGTCAGCAGCGCGCCCTGGCTGTTGACGGCGCCGGTGATGGTGTCGTTGCCGCCGCGGCCCTCGAACTCGTTGAAGCCGATTTGGGTACCGAGAATGCCGGTGTCTCCGGCAAATCCGGTGGCGTCGAACGTATCGGCATTTTCGCTACCGACGATGCCTTCGATGTTGATCAACGTGTCGGACCCGGATCCGCCGGTGACGGTGCCGGCAGCAAGGTTGACGGTGATGGCTGAAGCCGCCTCGGTGTAGACCGCGCGGTCGAAGCCCTGGCCGCCGTCGAGGATGTCGTTGCCCGCGAAGCCCTGCAGGCGGTCGTTGGCTTCGAGACCCTGGATGGTGTCGTCGCCGGGGGTGCCGGGCAGCGTGTCCGGACCGACGGTGCCGACGACGAGCGAACCGCCGTTGACGGTGATGCCGATGGTCTTCTGGAACGAGAGGCCGCCTGCGTCGGTGGCCGTGACCGTGATCTGCTCGGTTCCGGTGGTCAGCGGGCCCGCGACGACGACGTTGCCGCCGCTGATGCCGAACTGGCCGCCGGCGTTGTCAGTCAGTGTGTAGCTGAAGGTATCGCCTGCGTCCGGGTCGAGCGCGGAGAGGGTGCCGACAACGTTGCCGTGGGCGGTTCCCTGCGGGATGACGGTGTTCGACAGCGAGATGTCGGTCGGGGCTTCGTTGATGTTGGTGGTCCCGATCGCGAAGGTCGTATCGTGGGTGAGCCCGCCGGCGTCGGTGGCGCGCACCGTGACGGAGTGGGACGTCGCCTGCTCGAAGTCCAGCGGAGCCGTGGTGACGAGGTTGCCGTTTAGAATTGCGAACAAGCCGCCGGGATTGCTGGTCAGCGTGAAGGTGGCGCTGTCGCTGGCGTCGGGATCGAGCACGGAAAGCGCCCCGACGACCGTGTTGGCTGCGCTGTTCTCGGCGACCGAGGAATTCGACAGCAGGACCGCCGTCGGGGCTTCGTTGACGTCGGTGGTGGCGATGGTGAAGGTCTTGTTGACCGTGAGCCCGCCGCCGTCGGTGGCGCGCACCGTGATCTGGTGGGAGGCCGTCTGCTCGAAGTCCAGCGGACCCGTGGTGACCACCTGGTTACCGACCAGGCTGAACAGCCCGCCGGCATCGTCGATCATCTCATAGGTTGCCGTGCTTTCTGCGTCCGGATCGACGGCGGTCAGGAAGCCGACGACGGCGTTGGCCGCGCTGTTTTCCGCGACCGTATTGTTGCTCAGCGTGACGTCGGTCGGTGCCTCGTTAACGTTGGTGACGCCGATCTGGAAGTTCTTGCTGAAGGTGGCGCCGGCCGTATCGGTCACCTGGACGGTGACCTGGTGGGATGCGGCCTGTTCGAAATCGAGCGGCGCGGTGGTGACGATCTGGTTGCCGTTGACGATGGCAAATAGGCCGCCGGGGTTGCTGGTCAAGGCGTAGGTGGCGCCGTCGGCCGCATCCGGATCCATGTCGGAGAGCAGGCCGACCACCGATCCCGGTGCGCTGTTCTCGGGGACGATTGCGGCGCCCGACAGCAGGATGTCGGTCGGCGCGTGGTTCGGCGTGACGACGGCGAAATTGGCATCGCTCAGGTGGCCGTTGAGGCCGTTCATGATGACCGAGATGTCGCCGGCGCCGATCACGCCGTCACCGTTGACGTCGATCTGGAGCTGCTGCTGGCCGCCGACATCGACGAGGATGGCTTCGGCCTGCGGCGCTATGGGCGAACCGTCGAGCACGCCGGAGGCCATGAAGTGCACCGAGCCGGCAAGGCCGGCGACGCCGTCCAGCAGGAACTGGTCCTGGGTTGCATCGAAGTTGTTGACGTCGTCCATTGCGGTGGCCGCGGAGGATTCCGACGCATCGGTGTAGCGGATGACGTCAACCGCCGCGCCTGCGGTCATGAAGTCCGCGCCGCCGCCGCCGGTGATGACGGTGGTGCCGAAGACGCCGACGTCGGTGATGAAGTCGGTAAAGGCGCTGCCGTTGACGTGTTCGACGTTCTTCACGGTGACGCTGGCTGGTCCAACGAGATCCACGCTGTCGTTGCCAGCGCCGAGGTCGACGGCGATGCCGCCGGCGTTGAACAGGGTCAGTGCATCGGCGGAAGCAGATCCGTTGATGTGCTGGACGCCATAGGTGGAGACCGAATTGGTTCCGGCAGCGAGATTCAGGGTGTTGTCGCCCTGCTGCAGGTTGACGGTGACGCCCGATACGTCGTCCGACAGCGTCAGGGTGTCGTCGGATACGGGTGCGTTGCCCCCGAAGAAGTCGGCCGAGCCGACGACCGAGACGTTCGTCAGCGACAGCGTATTGGCTCCGGAGGCGATTTGCAGCCCGGTATTGCCGGCGCCGAGGTCGACGGACAGCCCGTTCTGATCGTCGGTCAGCACATAGAAGGCGTCGTTCTGGCCGGCGACGGCCAGATGTTCGATGCCGTGAAGCGCGAAGCTGCCGAATTGCGAGTTAACTGTCAACGTATCTTCCGAGGCGGAGCCGTAGATGTCCTGGACGTTGTAGGTGCCGTTGAACGAGTTGGCGCCGGCGGCGAGGTTCAATGTGTTGTGACCGTTACCGAGATTGACGGAGAGGCCGCTGACGTTGTTGAGCAGCGTCAGCGTGTCGTCGGAAACGACGCCGGGAGTGAAGTCGTTGCCGTTGATGTTCTCGACATTGGTCACAGCGACGGCGTTCGCGCCGTTGGCCAGGACAAGGTAGTCGTTGCCGGCGCCAAGGTCGACGGAAAGGCCCACCTGATTGTTGGTCAGCGAGTAGAAGTCGTCGCCGGTGCTGCCGACCAGGTGCTCGACGCCGTGGAGCGCGGCGTTGAGGTAGGTGTTTCCGACCTGGAGGGTGTCGTCGCCACCGCCAAGGTCGACCGATTGGTCGTTGTTCGGCGAAGACAGGCCGTTTCCGACTGTCAGGGTGTCGTTCGAGGCGGAGCCGACGACGGTGTCGACATTGTAGATGCTGGTGAACGAGTTGACGCCGGCCGTGAGATTCAGCGTGTTGATGCCGTTGCCGAGATTGACGGAGAGGCCGCTGACGGTGTTCTGCAGCGTTAGAGTGTCGTTGGAGACGTTGCCGGGTGCGAAGTCGCTGCCCGTGAGTATCTCGGCGCCGGTCACGCTGAGCGAGTTGGAGCCGTTGGCGAGGCTGACGTTGTCATTGCCGCCGCCCATGTCGATGGTGAGGCCGTTGAGGTTGGTGCTGAAGCCGACGAAGTCGTCGCCGGCGGTCCCGACCAGGTGCTCGACGTTGGCGAGGGTGAGGTTGTAGCCGCCGGTGATGCCGAGGATGACGGTGTCGTTGGCGGCGGCGCCAAGGTCGATCGTATGTCCGGAAAGACCCTGGTTGATCTTGACGTAGTCGTCCGCGGATCCGGTCAGGGTGGTCAGCGCATTGGCCTGCGCGTTGAAGAATAGCCCGGTGTCGGAAAGATCGACGGGGGCCGCCTGCGTACCGGAAGCCACCAGTACGTTGGCGTTGGTGAACTGCAGGACCTCGACGTTGGTGAGGGTGTCGGTGCCGTCGCGTCCGCCGACCGTGTCCTGAACGGTGACCTGGCCGGCGCCGTTGACCGTGTACTGGATCCTGGTTCCGGAGAAAATCGCGACGTCGCCGCCGGCGCCGCCGTCGATGGCGTCGCTGCCGCCGCCGCCGACGAACATGTTGCTGTTGGCATTGCCGATCAGGGTATCGCCGAATGCCGAACCGGTGACACTGAAGATGCCGCCGGTGAAGAGGTCGGTGCCGACGCCCGCCGCGTCGCCCGCGATGGTGCCGTGGGCGGTTCCGAGCGAAAGGTTGACCGTGACCGCGGCCAATGCATTGCCATAGATGACGCGGGTGTTGCCGTTGCCGGTGATGACATCGTCGCCCGCAAGGCCTTCGAACTGGTTGAAGCTGCCGTTGCTGTTGCTGACGTTGGCCGCTCCCGCCAGGCCATATCCCGTGGCGTCGAATGTGTCGGCAAAGAAGGTGCCCTGGACGCCTTCGATCGAGCGGAGCGTGTCGTGACCGATCGAACCGTCGTTGATTCCGGTCGCCGTTCCGGCGGCAAGGTTCACGCTGACGCCGGTGGTCGCGGTGGTCAGGCTGTTGTAGCTGGCGACGTCGAAACCGCCGCGGCCGTCCATGTAGTCGTCTCCGCCGAGTCCGGTGAAGGTATTGTTGAGGTTGCTTCCCAGCAGCGTGTCGCCGAAAGCGGATCCCTGAACCGCATTCACGCCGGTAAAGCTGTCGGTACCTTCGCCAAGTGCCGTAGCGGTGCCGGCGACCAGAAGCGGATTGGTCGATACCGTCGTTCCCTGGAGATCGGCGGTCACAGCGCCGGCGGCGTTGGTGTAGTTGAGGCGTGTGGCGCCGTTGCCGATGATGGTGTCGTCGCCGCCGGCTCCCTGGAAGTCGTTGAAGTTGCCCAAGGAGCCGATGTTCGCACCCCCGGCGCCGAAGCCGGTCGCGTCGAATACGTCGGCGAAGTTGGTGCCGCGCACGGCTTCCACTGCTACGAGCGTATCGGTGCCTATCGTGGCATCGCCGACGACGGTGCCGGCCGCCAAATGCACGGTGATGCCGGCCGTGGTCGCCGCGTCGTTCGAGTAGACGGCGATGTCGTAGCCGCCCCGGCCGTCGATCAGATCGTTGCCGGCGCGTCCCTCATAGCTCTCGTATGTCCCCGGTCCATTGTTGGTGCCGCGCAGAGTGTCGTTGAAGGCCGAGCCGATGACCCCGGACACGTTGGAGAAGCTGTCCTGGCCGATGGAAGCGAGATCCTGCGCAACGGTTCCGTTGGTCGCCTGCGCCGTGTGGTTCTGGATATCCATGGTAACGCCGTCGGTGGCGTGGATATAGCTGATGCGCGTCAGTGCCTGGCCCGGTACGTTGAGAAGGCCGGTGATCTGGTCGTTGCCCTTTCCGCCTTCGAATTCGTTGTAGCCGATGACCGCACCGGCCAGGCCGGTGACGCCGGCAAAGCCGGTCGCATCGTAGGTGTCGGCGAAGTCGGAGCCGATGATGCCTTCGACATTGACCAGCGTGTCGCTGCCGACGCCTGCGCCGGAGACCGTGCCGGCGGCCATGTTGACGGTCACGCTGCCGGTCGCGTCGGTGTAGGTAGCGCGGTCGAAGCCGGTGCCGCCGTCGATCTTGTCGTTGCCGGCATTGCCGGCGATCTGGTCGCTTCCTGCACCGCCGAACAGCTGGTCGGCGCCGTCGCCGCCCGAAATCTGGTCGTTGCCCTCGAGCCCGTCGATGGTGTCGATGGCTATCGTGCCCGTCAGGACGTCGTTGCCCGACGTGCCGAGCACGGCGATCCCGGGAGCGGCGACCTCGGCGGAGGCTACTTGCGATGCCAGGCCGGTGGGTTCGATGTAGTTGTGATGGATGGCCGCCAGTTGGTCGGTATTCGTGAAGTTGGTTGCAGCGGCCGAGGCGAGTTCGGTCGTGGCCGCGCCCTGCGCGACCTGGCCGGCCTGTGCGATCTGGGTGACGTTTGCGGCCGCCTGGATGCTGTCGTTGGCCGCGCTGACCGTGCTCGTGACGAGGTCGGCAGCCGTGCCGGTGACGCCGGACCCGGAAACGATGGAGGCCACGGTCGTGCCGGTGCTGAGGTCGATCGTGCCGTCGCCGGTACCTGTGTTGGCGGCGGTGATGGCGCCCGCGATGGCGTCGAAGACGTCGGCCGACGATGCGCCGACCGCGGAAATCTGTGCGACGGTGCTCTGGACCTGGACGCCGGCTGAAAGCACGGCCGTTGCAGTCGGGTCGCCGCCGATGGCGGTCGGGACCGGGTCGAACGTCGTGAGCTCGACGCCGTCGAGGTGGAATGCGGCTGCAACCTGCAGGGTGGCGTCGGCCGCGGACACGCCGCCGACCGCCAGCGAAGTGATGAGGGTCGTCAGCGGGGTGACGACGGTGGAGCCTTCAGGCGCTTTCAGCGTTCCGGAGAAGGCGAGCCCGGTGGAAACGTCGGTGCCGCCCGTCATGATCAGGGTGCCGACCGGATTGTGCAGCGTGAAACTGCCGTCGGCATTGGTGATCGCGGAGGCCTCGCCGTCATCGAACACGCCGTTGCCGTTCTTGTCGGCGAACACGAAGGCGCCGGCGATGTAGCCGTCCACCGCGCGGTTGCTGGTGTCGTGAAGGCCCGCCGTGACGTCGACCGTCATGCTGGTCGTGGCGACTGATGGATGCCCGCTTTCGATCGAGGCGACCGACACCTGCAGAACCAGGGTGTCGGCGTGCGCATGCGCGCCGGGGACAAGGGCCAGCGTGCCGAGATCTGACGCCGACACTTCCCAGTGACCGTCTTCGAACGGGGTTCCGTGGTTGAGCGTATAGGTGTCTGGAATGCCCTTGATGCTGACGGTTCCGAGGGTGCCGCTGTCGTCGACCAAGTAGGTCTTGATGGAGAGCTGAATCAGGCCGTCATCGGCGCCGGAGACGTTGTCTGCGGTCAGGATCGGGGCGTCCTGGGTGCCGTGGATGGTGAAGGAAACCGGCTTCTGCGTGCCGTCGATCGAGGAGACGGTGAAGGTCTCGATACGGATCTCGCCCGCGGCGAGGCCCTGCACCAGCGCATTATCGACGCTGTAGGTGTAGTGGCCGTCGGAGGTGATCGTCAGATGCCCGAGATTGCCGGAGGCCGGGACCGAGGTGCCGAACTGCGACTGGCCCTGGTCGGGATCGGTGGCTGTGATCTGGCCCGACACGGACAGCGTCGTGCCAGTGTCTTCGGTCACATCGTGCTGGACGGGGTCGCTGATGACGGCGGCGTCGTTGGCGCCGATGACGTCGAAGGTGACAGTCTTCGGCGTGTCGTCCAGCGAGTGGATCGTGAAGCTGTCCGTGTGGGTCTGACCAGCGCCCAGCGACTGCGTCGCGCTGTTGGCCACGGAATAGGTGTAGGTGCCGTTCGCGGCGAGCGTCAGCGTGCCGAGGTTGCCGGCAATGCCGATGGCGCCGAGCTGGAACGAGGACTGGCCGTTGTCGACGTCGGTGGCCGTCAATTGCCCGGTGGCGGTAAGGTTGCCGTTTACGGGATTGAGGTCCTCGGTGACGCTGTGGACGACCGGGTCGCTGATGGTGGCCGCATCGTTGGCGCCCTGGACCGTGAACGAGATTACCTTGACCGTGCCGTCCAGGGAATGGACGGTGAACGTGTCGATGTGACTGTCGTTCGCGCCGAGCGATTGCACCGCGGAATTGGCGACCGAATAGGTATAGGTGCCGTTGGCGGCGAAGGCGAGCGCACCGAGGTTGCCCGCACCCGCGGCCGACCCGGCCTGGAACGAGGACTGGTTCTGGTCGGCATCGACGGCCGTCAGTTGTCCGGTGGCGGTGAGGTTGCCGGCCCCCGACACGTTGACATCCTCGGTGACGCTGTGGACGACCGGATCGCTGATGGTTGCCGCATCGTTGGCGCCCTGGACGGTGAAGGAGACCACCTTCGAGGTGCCGTCGATCGACTTGATGGTGAAGGTGTCGACCTTGGCTTCGCCTGCCCCGAGGTATTGCACAGCACTGTCGGCGACCGAATAGGTGTAGCTGCCGTTGCTCTGCAGCACGAGACCGCCGAGGTTGCCGGATCCTGGTGCAACCGTTGTCTGGAAGGCGGCCTGGCCGGCGTCCGGATCAGTGACCAGGATGGTTCCGATCGCCGTCAGCGTGGCGCCGCCGACGTCCTCGGTCACGGTGGCATTGCTCGGATTTCCGATCGTCGCCGGCGTGCCGGCGCCGCTGCCGCCGTGGATCGTGAAGGTGACCTGCTTCGGGGTGCCGTCGAGCGAGGTGACCGTGAAGGTGTCCACCTTGACGTCCGCTGCGCCCAGGTACTGGGTGGCCGAGTTGGCGACGGAATAGGTGTAGGCGCCGTTGGCGGCGATGACGAGATGGCCGAGATTACCCGCCGCCGATCCGACGGTGGTCTGGAACGAGGCCTGGTTCTGGTCAGCGTCCGTGACCGAGATGACGCCGGTGGCGGTGAGGGTTGTCGGCGATGCGTTCTTGGTCACATCGTGGACGGTCGGTGTGCCGATCGCGGCGGCGTCATTGGCGCCGTGGATCGTGAACGAAACCTGCTTCTGGGTGCCGTCGAACGCGGTGACCGTGAAAATCTCGACCTTGGAATCGCTGGCGCCGAGATATTGCACGGCGCTGTCGGCGACGGTGTAGGAATAGGCACCGTCTGCGGCGATGCTGAGATGTCCGAGGGTGCCGGCAGCCGCCGTAACCGTGGTCTGGAACGAGGCCTGGTTCTGGTCGGCATCGGAGATCGAGAGCGTGCCCGCCGCGGACAGATTGCCCGCGGTGGAAACGCCGACGTCCTCGGCGACGTCGTGAACGGCAGGCGCGCCGATGACGGCGGCGTCGTTGGTGCCGTGGATGGTGAAGGCGACCACCTTCGAGGTGCCGTCGAGCGCGGTCAACGTGAAGCTGTCGACCTTGGTTTCGCCCGCACCCAGGTACTGAACGGCACTGTCGAGGACGGCGTAGATGTAGGCGCCGTTGCTGCCCATGACGAGCGCGCCGAGGTTGCCGTTGCCTGCCTGGAGCGTCGGCTGGAAGGCGGATTCGCCCTGGTCGGCGTCGGTGATGGAGACCGTTCCGGTCGCATAGATCACCGGAGTGGCGGCGTCCTCGGTGACGTCGTGGACCGTCGGCACGCCGATGACGGCGGCGTCATTGATGCCGTGGATGGTGAATGAAATCTGCTTCTGGGTGCCGTCCAGCGAGGTTACCGTGAAGGTGTCGACCTTGGTATCGCCCGCACCGAGATACTGGGTGGCCGCGTTGGCGACCGAATATGTGTAGGTGCCGTTGGCGGCGAGCACGAGGCTGCCGAGGTTGCCGGATGCCGAATTGACGATGGTCTTGAAGGCTGACTGGCCCTGGTCGGCGTCGGTGATGGAGATCGAGCCCGTGACGGACAGATTCGGATTGGATGCGTCCTCGGTGACGTCGTGATGGTCGGGGGTGCCGATCACGGCGGCGTCGTTGGTGCCGTGGACGTTGAAGCAAATCAGCTTGGGGGTGCCGTCGAGGGAGGTGACGGTGAAGGTGTCGGTCTTGACCTGGCCGGCGCCGAGATACTGCACGGCTGAGTCGGCGACCGAATAGGTGTAGCTGCCGTTGCTCTGCAGCACGAGCGTGCCGAGGTTGCCGGCGGCGGATGCGACCGTGGTCTTGAAGGCGGCTTGGTTCTGGTCGGCGTCGGTGATCGAGATCGAGCCGGTGGCCTTGAGGATGGGACTGGTGGCGTCCTCGGTGACGTCGACCACGGTGGGCGTGCCGATCATGGCTGTGTCGTTGACGCCGACAATCGTGAAGGCGACCTGCTTGGTGGTTCCGTCTAAGGAGGTGACGGTGAAAGTGTCTACCTTGGTCTCGCCGGCGCCGAGATACTGTACCTTGCTGTCGGCGACGGAGTAGACGTAGGAGCCGTTCGCGGCGATGGAGAGCGAACCGAGATCACCACTTGATGCGATGACCGAGGTCTTGAAGAAGGCCTGGCCTGCATTGGTGTCCGTAATTGAGATCGATCCCTGTGCTGTCAGCGTCAGCAGGTTGGCGTCTTCGGTGACGAAGCTGACAGTAGGAGTACCGATCACAGCTAGTGAATTAGGCACGGAAATCCCTCCCCCGCAAAAATTTTTTGTGTCGGTTGCAGCAGCCAGAAATGTCGGATTGATCGTCGGCTTTGACCGCTAATCTCTTCCGGGTTCACAATCGATTGGTAAACGAGCAATTAATTCAATTCTCACTATTAGTAGAAGCACCACGTTCTGGTCAAGCTTTCGATTAAGCGAAACGCAAGCACGACCTTCCCCGCGGAATTATCCGAACCAAATATGATTACAGCGGACCCCGAAGGTCCGTAAAATTACGGAGAGTTACCTGGAGCATATTGCTCTTTGCCGGAATCGGGATTCTCGAGGGCGAGGATTTCTGATTCAAGCTTCATGCTGAGAACGAAGGCCAGCATGCATGACGCGCCCGGATTCGGAAGACATTCGCGAACGCGCTCTTGCGCGAGCTGACGCGGGGGAGAGCGTTCGTTTGATTGCAGAAGTGCTTCACATCAGTCCTTCCTGTGTGACGAAGTGGAAGAATCTGCGGCGGAGATCGGAGGCGTTTCTGCCCGCAATATCGGCGGTCGCAGGATCTCTCAGACAATCTGATCGTCCGCTCGGGACCGTGACAGAGGTCTTGAACCGCGCCTGGTACCAGCGCACGAGCGGTCACACCGTTAAAGACATCCAGAAAAGGGGTCGTCATCCCATCCACAAATGGATGGCCGCAACGTTGGATGGGACCGTCGAGCAGACCGGCGCCGTCTTCGAAGCCAAGTTCATGCTCCCTTGGGCATTTACCGCCGCCGCAAGCTCATATCTGCTTAATCGGCGAAGGCATTGGCGTTCCCCAGCACCCAATGTCACCCGAAGCGACGGCGAGCATTAAATCGGGCAAGTCCACAGTCCCCGACGCCGGTTTGGCCAAAGCAAGGCTAAGATAAAAACCAGAGGGCAGATTTCCGGCGTCAACTCGGCGGACAAGCTCTAATCCGTGCGAGGGATCTTTGGCAACAACCGAATGGCGGCGCATCGCCCGGCAAATCCGACGTATCGTCCCGACCTTGTCCTCGCTGCTCAAGCGCTGGTTCATAGCGGTCGTAGTCCCACCGACTGCACGCATCTCCCAAGCCGCCACCAAGGCCATCCGACCACTCTAGATGGCCTTACTTCAGTTCGGTGGTTACAACCCTGGCGCCGTGCACCACAAGCTCCGCCGCGCGCATCGAACAGATGCAGATGCCTGCCAGCGGATTCATCTTCATTGCGGCGAGTTCTTCTTCCTTGTCGCGATCGTAAACCGTTTGGAGGCCTCGGCTTCGGCCTTTCTGACCCGCTCTCGCAGCTCGATGAGCTGACGGTACTCGGTTTCCAGCGGGTCGCGATAGGAGAACTGCGCCGCTGGTGCGCGATAGTTCGAACTTCCATACGACGAATATCGTATCATGGAAATCGATGCCTGTTTTCAGGCAACCCCCGCTAACTGATGGTTCGGGAAAAATACCCGATCGACGCGACGATATTCCGTCTCGGCAACTTCGCAACGAATGTCACTCGTTAAGCTTGATGCCCGCGAGACGCGTTAAACCTGGAACTGTCGACAGGAATGGATCTGCACGGCGAGGGCGGCTACTTAAACGACCGCACCCGACCGGAACAGCTTTGAATGCTTACGACGCCAAACCACGAACATAATACCGCAAATATTCGTTGCGAGTTGCGGCCACTTCTGTTTGAGCTGTGGAGAATAGTGAAAACCAGAAGAAATAAGAGCGCAGCTCGCATTTAATCCGACGCAGTGAGTCGGAGTCCCTGAAGTGCCGGACATTTGGTTTCCACTTCTCGCGACCGCCATCGTCGGCACACTCCTTTTCCTTGCGTTCCGACGATAGCCCGCCGTGTGGCAATAAATCCTCAGCGGCCGCTGAAATCGCGGTTCCCCACGTGATGCCTTTGACTGTGCATAAACAGGAAGGTTCACTTCCAAGACAGGAGGTGGACGTGAGTACCTGGTTGCTCATTTTTCTAGTTATTTTGAGCGTGGGCATTTTAATCGCACACGCTATCGACGCGATGCGCTCCTGAATCGCCGGACGTCACTTGCCATTTAATTGGATTTTCATGAAGAAAACCAAAATCGCGCACTTGTCTAAATCGTAAGCGCTGCTCCGGCTCGAAATAGAGCGGCTGAGGGCTGAGTCTTCCCGCATCGCTCGTCAAGGCGAGGCAGACTGGTGAGTCGGGAAGCAAGACAAAGGGATGCATGTTGGTTTTGGCACTAACAAGCGAAGGCTGCCTTCGCGCAGCTATGCAAGTCGCAAAGCGTTCATTGTTCAGACGCCTAGCGGCTAAGTTTGCTCTCTCAAGAGAGAAGAAGCCCCGCGGATCACCAGCCGGAGAGCGAGACCGACGTCGGCTCGCGCCTTACGCAATCGAAGTACTGCTACCAGAAAGAGGAAGAACCACCGCATGAAAGCCACGCAGATCGGGCGTTATTCGCAATGCTCAGCAGACGCCCTGAAACTAACCTCCTGCGCGCCAGCGTCTCGCGGCGCTCGCTTGCAGCTGTCGAACTGCGGGACCTTTCGAGATTAGGTAGCCAACCAAGCAGAGATCTCGTCGTCATCGGCCGAAACGCGCCATCTGCCGATTTTCTTTGGCGCGGGATACTAGATCCGGCTGATCCAAGCTAACGCGCGAGATCGCGGCGGTGCCGGGGCCGTAGACGGTGCTGGCCGTGTTTTGTGCGATCGCGAGATCCAAGGCCCGGCCTTGCGAATTCGAAAACCGTGAGGCCCGAGCGGCAGGCCAGCAGCAATATCTTGCTTGCCGCTCGCAGCAAGCGATGCGCGGCGATCCACCGAGGGAAAGCATTCAGCGAATGTGCGAAAGCGAACAGACCTGATGGGTCAATTTGACTAGTCTCGCGGTGGTCCCAATTGCGGGCCACGTCTGCTGGGGCAGTACCATAGAGGGGCGTGCAATGGACGCTCGTGCGCGACTGGACGGTTGTCATTTCGCTCTGCACCAACATTGTGAGGCACTCGCGTCTCAAGTATCCGAACTTGAGACCCTTCGAGACCGAGTAGCCAAGGCCGAGCGCAGAATCGTCGGTGCGGCACGCGAAACTGGAGCTGGGAAGGCGGTTTACGAGGGCAGCGCGGTCGGCCCGGCCAGCAGCGCGATCATCTGATCAGCGTAAGGGTCCGGGCTTTCAAGACTGACTTAGCTGCGACCCGCCCCAGCCGGGGGGCCGGACTGTGGACATTCGTGATTACCAACCGCAATTTGAGCAGATGTCCCTCGATGAGTTGTGGGCTCTCTACACGGACGTCGATCAGATTCTCGCCGCGAGGATCGTTGCCAAAAAACAAGAACTCGACAGGCGACTCCAACAACTCCAGCAAACTAATGGACCGGGCGGTTCATCAGAGCTCAACGTCCGCGCATCATCGTCGGGTCGCGAGCGCCTCTGACAAGGGCGTCGCGCTTGCCGCAAACCCTGCGCGCGAGCGAGGCTCCCCACCTAAGGTGATCGGGCCATCGATCAATGTCTGCCGGCGGTTGCTTCAGCTTGTGGCTGCACCTGTTGTCCTGGCAACAGACCAAGAGACCGCGGCCGCCGAACCAGCTGATGTCCATAACCGGGAGCAATGAAAATGCAACACCACAGCATCGCCGACGTCAGCTGCGTCATTCTTCAATGCCTGGATGCATATCAAGCCGCTGACGTTGAACCACTCGTGTTGAAGTGTTTCCCGGATCTCGACCGGCATACGCTGTGGCAGGCGTACAACGTCGCCTTGGTGGCATACACGTCAGGCACAGGCCTCGAACACCAACAAAAGGAAGAAGCAGCCGCTGCAATGACTGAGTTTGGAAAATAAACGTTGAGAAACTGAGGGCGACCGGTCCGGGCGTGTCAGGGGCCGCCGGCCGGAATATGCATGGCGTAAGCTGGTCGCGGGGCGCGTCAGCGGTCGCCCACTTCGGCGTAGAAGGCCTCCTGTTGGCCTATCAGCTGCCCAACCGGTCTACTGTTCCAACCGAAGCGGCAAGTTCTATTTCGCAGGAGCTCACGGCGGCGTCAGAGCGCAATGGCGAACACCCCCTCACGGCGGCAAATCTAGATCATTTTAAGGCGCTTAGAGCAATGGCGGCCGTGGACCGCCGCTTTCCTATTGGCTCAACAAAGATCGGCGATCACTGATCTCGCTGCAGCGGCGCGCGCGATATCGGTCTCAACACGGCCGCATCTGCCTGTCCAACAATGCGGCGGAGCGTGGCGTGCGCGGCATCGCTTTAGGTCGCAAGTCGTGGTTGTTCTGCGGCTCGGATCGCGGCGGCGAGCGGGCGGCGGTGATGTACAGCCTGATCGTCACCGCCAAGATGAACGATGTCGATCCGCAAGCGAACTGCTGCCATGGAATTGGCGCTCTGCCATTTGGAACGTTGATCAAGCCGCCTGAGCCGAAAATGACCCGCGCGCGGTCTTCGCCGGCTTTCAATTACCCACATCTCGAACTTAGGATTTGCATTTGTTGAATCGTCTGTGATTCTGTCTGTGACGCCGATTCGCGGAGGCGTCGGAGATGAGCGGAGACACGGGACCGGGCGCTGCAGGCTGGCATGACGCCGAAGTCGTTTCGGCAAGGCTGCCGGACAGGCGACTGGCGCGCCGATTTTGCCGCCTGCTTGATCAGATGTCGGCGGCGCCTGGCCAACCGGTCCCGGCCGCATGCGGTGACTGGGCGGCGACGAAGGCGGCCTATCGCTTCTTCGACAACCCGCGCGTTACCGAGCATGGGATGCTGGCCGGTCATTTCGCCGCGACCGCCATGCGCTGTGCGGCGAGCGAAGGACCAATCCTCATTCTGCAGGATACTACTGAGTTCATCTACAGCCGTGCGCAGCCAGGAAAGATCGGCTTCACCAAGACCATCAACGCGGGACGTTATAAGGCGGGTCAGCCCAATGTGGTGACCTTGTGTGGGGTGCTGATGCATTCGAGCCTGGCGGTAACCCTCAGCGGGACGCCGCTCGGGCTGACGGCAGCGAAGTTCTGGACACGCACGAAGTTCAAGGGGACCTGGACGCTCAAGCGGCACGTGAACCCCACGCGCGTGCCGATCGAGACGAAGGAAAGCTATCGCTGGCTGGAGAACCTGCGCCAGTCGATGGCGCTCGTGGGCACGCCGGAGCGCTGCGTGCATGTGGCCGACCGCGAGAGCGACATCTACGAGCTCTTTTGCCTGGCGCAAGATCTCGGCACGCGCTTTCTGGTGCGGGTGCAAACCAATCGATTGGCCGCCGCCCCCGCCGGCGAAGAGCAGCGGGATGGGGCTCATCGGGTCTTCGCCCAGCTCTCGGCTATGCCTTGGGCGGGGCGCCATTATGTCGCGATCGGAGAGGATGAGACGGCGTGTGTGCACGTGAAGTTCGCCGCCATCCAAACCTTGCCGCCCGTCGGCAAGCAGAAGCGATATAGTCCTCAGCTTCTCACCTACATCCAAGCCCTTGAGATCGACCCGCCGGCGGACCGTCCGCCGATCGACTGGAAGCTGGTGACCAATCTGCCGGTCGCAGATTTCGCCATCGCCATCGAGAAGCTCGAATGGTACGCCTTGCGCTGGAAGGCGGAGGTGTTTCACAAGGTCATGAAGTCTCGCTGCCGCGCCGAAGAGGCGAGGCTTGAGACCGCCGAGCCGTTGGCCAAGTTCCTCGCCCTCATCGCGATGGTCAGCTGGCGCACCTTCTTCATCACCATGTCCGCACGAGCAAAGCCCGAGGTTGCGCCAGAGACAGTCCTTACCCCAACCGAAATCGCGACGCTTGATGCCATCGACGCGGCCCGGGCCAAGCCGCGCATCCTGCGCAAGACCCTCACCACCTATTTGCTCCAGATCGCCATGCTCGGTGGCTACCTCGCACGCAACCACGATCCGCCGCCAGGAAACATGGTCGTCTGGCGAGGCCTGACACGCCTCAATGACATCGCCTTCGGCCTCTCAATCGCAACTCGCCGACGATGTGGGTAATTAAAAGCTTCGCCGGATGCTTACGGTCCAAAGGCGCTCAACGAAGAGATTGGTCGGCAACTCAGCGAAGCGGCAGATGGTGAATGCCCCCGCTGCGCGTCGCATTGAAACGATGCAACGGTGCAGTTCAGGCTTGCGCACGAGATCAGCCGCGCTAGTGCGGCTCGCGATTGTGGGCTATCTCGCGCGCCGCCAGATTTAACTCCAGCTCTCTGAGCTGCTCGATCAGCCGCTCTACAATCTGCTCGTAGTCAGATCGCGTCAGTGAATGCACGCCGTGTAACGTCAGTTGGTTCTGGAGGATCGTCGCCATCATGGCTTTGACGCTCATGGGGACCTCGACTGAAAATCAGGTCGATTACGGACAACGCGAGGTGGCAAAAACCTTTCGCGCCGCACAAACTGGATGATGTGCCGCCTGCGCGCTTTTTGAGTCTGTCGAGCTGATCTGCTGACAAGCAGGTGCGGCGCTACTTCTTCAACAGTATCCCCATCGTTCGCGCCATTCTCCTCACCGGTCCGGCATGACGGCCCAGTTCAGCTGCTATCTTCGATACGCCAGCTCCTGCCCGGGCGAGTTTGGACAATTGCTGAACCTCGCGGTCGGCCCACTGCTTCGGCTTTTGTGTTTTCATGGTGCGGCGCTCCACAACCTGCCGCCCTGCCTACCAGTGAGCCTAGTTGCCCACACTTGGGAAATTTACGGGTGGTGCCTCCCGCCACGAGGCTCAGCGGTGCGGCGGCTGTAGCGCTCGCGAGATGGGCGTGCGCGGCGTCCCAATTACTGCGCGAACTCTATTGGGGATCGGGACCGCACGGATAGTTGGCGTCGTGGATGTAGGTAGGTCCGCTATCAAGGGTAGATCAGACCTGCCGTATGCGAGCGCCGGACCGCCGCTTTTGTGAAGGGTTTCGGATGCCGGCCCCATGACGGTGGGGCGGCGCGCACCGGGGGCCGGCGTCCGAAAGCC
>NZ_JADPJQ010000024.1:0-2074 GCF_023073515.1 Bradyrhizobium sp. 17
GCCGCCACTTCAACCCGATCATGATTGCTCGCGGTCAGTCCACCGAGCTCAGAATGCGCAGCATCTCACGGCGAAGGATGAGCGGCTGGCGCAAATTGCTCAATCGACATATCGTGCGTGACCACCTCCGCCTACCGGATCTGTGCAGTGCAAAGCGCTCGCTATAGTTCGCAGGCGTCAACCTCCTCGTCCGAGAACTTCTCGGACTCCAGCTCCAGCCTGTTCTTCGCCCCTTCCAGCTCCCCGATTATGAGGACGTAGTCTTCGAATGTGCTCGACGGGCCGATGTGCGTCTCGATCAACTGCCGCAGCTCGCCCGCGAACTGATACTTGCTGACGGTCATTCGCTCGACCATGCTGCAATCCCCGCCGCGCTTAAGCCCATCAGAGACGCAACAATAAGCACTAGACTAAGGTAAAGCAGAAGCTGAAAGATCAAGTCACCGTCACGGTCCAACATCATATCTCCCAGCGGCGTTGCCCCATGTTCTGGCTGTGGCACGCTGACTTTGCCAGATCTTGCGCCTTTGTTCCCCAGACATTGTACGCAACGAACAGTCTCGATCAAATGAGAGTGTTGTCTCGGCTTCACATTTGCGTCGTTTCAGCATTACATTGGAGCACTTCAGACAATCGATCAATCCAATAAGTCCCGTGATCGCGCTCAAATGCTGTTGGATCTCCGGCTTCTTCGCTGGATTTCAACGCCTCTGCTATTGGCGACCTTCGGTCAGCACTGGTCCTGCTGCGTGATCGTGCCGGCAGCTCCGCGGCGGCAGCAAGATCAAAAATCTGATGCGGACTGACATCAGGAACTGCAAGCCACCAAGCCGGCTTGCGCTACCGACATGGTCCGTCACTCCCAAGCTTCATTGGTCAATTCCCGGGAAGTCACGGACTTCATTAACGCAAGCGTGCTTTGTACCGGAGACCGTCTTTCGGCCTTCTTTCTGAGATGATGAGAACCGCTACAGAGGAGGAGCGCGAGCCCGAACTCGAAAAGCGCGCCTTCAAGCCAGCGCATCGGCTGCATCGCCGATTGCAGCGTAGATTTCGTCGAGATCTGCCGCGGTGACGCAATAGGGCGGCATCACGTAGATGGTATTGCCGAGCGGGCGCAGCAGCAGATTTCGGTCGTTAAAGAAAGCCTGAAGCTTCGGACCGATGTCCGCCAAATAGCCGCCATCGCTCGTTTTCAAATCAAGCGCTGTGATGGTCCCGGAACGACGAACGTTTTCAAAGCGCGCGTCGGCGCGGAATGGCTCAATTGCCCGTTCTTGCATGGCGGCGAGCGAAGCGGCGCGCTCGCGGGAGTCCCGATGCCACCAAAGATCCAGGTTCGCTTTTGCAGCGGCACAGGCTACCGGATTCGCCGTATATGAACTCGAATGATAGAACGTACGCATACGATCTTTCGAATAATGCGCGTCGAAAATGTCCGCACGGCAGAGCGTAACCGCGAGTGGGAGCGCCCCTCCCGTGAGACCTTTCGAATAGCAAGCGATATCGGGCGTGACATTGCCCTGCTCGCAAGCAAATAGCGATCCGGTGCGGCCCCAGCCCGTCATGACCTCGTCGGCAATGAACAGGACGTCCGACGCCTCGCAGATCCGCTTCATCGCTGTTAGCACCCAGGCTGGGTACATCAGCATCCCGCCCGCCCCCAATATCAGAGGCTCCACAAGAAAGGCGGCTGGCACTTCGTTTCGACACGCGGACTCGAGCGCAGCGAGTGTCGCCTGCTCACGACCGCTCGCTGGGAACGGGATCGAGGTAACATCGAACAGCAGCGGCCCGTACGCCGCGTTGAACACGCCTCTCGCACCAACGGACATCGCCCCAACCGTATCGCCGTGGTAGGAGTGTTGCATTACGACAATGCGTCTTCGCTGCTGACCGATATTATGCCAATACCCGAGTGCCATCTTCAAGGCGACTTCGACACTGGTAGAGCCGCTGTCGGAGAAGAAGACATAGTCGAGACCACGGGGTGCGACTTTCAACAGTTGCGCAGCAAGCTCCTCAGCCGCATCGTGGGTATAGCCGGCAAAGATGATCTGATTGAGCTTACCGG
>NZ_JADPJQ010000075.1:0-37209 GCF_023073515.1 Bradyrhizobium sp. 17
CGCATGGCGCTGATTCTCCGTTTGAGAACCACAGTCGCCCCGCAAACTTCATCGGAAATGAGTCAGACCCAACCTTTGGCGCCGATAAGGGGGCAAATTGCGCGCCGAATAACACCCTCGATGGCCCAAGACATGCAGAAGGCCGTCGCACTGACATCGAATTCCTCGTTGCTTGGTCGTGAATGAGCGCGGAAAGCTGGGAATAGCTTCCCCGCCAACGCCGCACTGACTAACATCGTCAAACGCGTTGAAAGCGGTGAGCTGAAGCCGGATCCGAAGCACATCATCGAGCTGCAATTGAACTGAGCGGCGCCCTTACAGTCTCTCCCGCCAATCTTCCTGGAAGGCGCCGCGTTTTCTTGCGAGCGCACGCCGGATTGCTGCGCCCTGATGATTACGCATCTCCGCGGCCAACCTCGCGGTTGCTCGAATTAGAAATCGACCGAAAGAAGTTGGATTATAGGGGCCGCTGCAGCTACTCTCATGGTCGGCTGGACGGCGAGCCAATTTGTCGGACCTGCCGCTTCGAGGAAATTGTTTGCTTCGGGCCCGGCTCGCTCTTTGAAGGGGCGCATTCCAGATTTTGGAAGGCGACGCGCCGGCAGTGAGCTGCGTTAAGCAGAGAAGGGGAGCTTGAGCGCACTTACCCGGGACGGTATGTTAATCGAATTCACTGTGGCGCAGCGCACCATCACCGCGCTGCCGGTATACCTAGCTTATATTCGTGGGGCGGCGTAATGAGAGAGTGCAGCCATGTCGAATGAACCAGTTGAGCTAGACGCGCTGGTTGTTGGTGCGGGCTTTGCGGGCCTTTACCAGCTGTTTCGGCTTCGGGATAACCTTGGCTTGAAAGTAAAGGCAGTAGAAGCAGCTCATGGTGTTGGGGGCACGTGGTTCTGGAATCGCTACCCTGGGGCGCGGTGCGACTCTGAAAGCCATGTCTATTGGTATACGTTTTCCCTTGACTTAATGCGACAATGGGAATGGTCCGAACGCTATCCGGGCCAGGCAGAAATTCTGCGTTATCTGAATTTCGTGGCGGACAAGCTTGACCTGAAACGCGACATTCAATTTGGTACCCGGGTTGCGTCCGCGCACTACGACGACGCCTCCAACCGCTGGCATATCCGTACAGAAACGGGCGAGACCTTCATCGCGAAGTTTCTCATCACCGCCGTCGGCTGCCTGTCCACTGCCAACGTACCCAAGATTCCAGGGCTGGAGACCTTCAGGGGTGACTGGTACCATACGGGGCAGTGGCCGCACGAAGGCGTCGGGTTTGCGGGCAAGCGAGTGGGGATGATCGGCACGGGATCGACCGCCATCCAGGCAGCCCCGGTGATTGCCGCTCAAGCCAAACACCTGACCGTATTTCAGCGTACCGCGAACTATTCAGTACCAGCACGCAATGTCCCGCTAACGCGGGACTTCAAGCAATACGTCAAAGATAACGCTCGCGAAATCCGCGCGACCACACATCAAACCTACAATGGCATGGGATTCAAGGTCGCTGAACGCAAAGCGATCGACACGCCGCCAGAGGAGCGCGAGAGGATTTATGAGGAGGCCTGGGAGCGCGGCGGGCTGCAGTTCCGCGCATCCTTTGAGGACATGCTCATTTCAAAGGAAGCAAACGACACGGCTGCCGACTTTATAAAGAAGAAAATCCGTTCGATTGTGAAGGATCCCAACACCGCGGCGGTGCTCGCTGACATCGATCATCCCTATGCAGCCAAGCGCCCGCCGATCGATACGGACTATTTTGAGACCTACAATCGACCGAATGTCACGCTCGTGGACGTGAAAGCTGCTCCAATCCGGCAGATCTCCGAGACCGGAATTCGCACGGATGAGGCCGAGTACCCGCTGGACATCATCGTTTTCGCGACAGGGTTCGATGCGATGACCGGACCGCTGCTCAAGATGGATATCTGCGGGCGCGACGGGATGTCACTGAAGGATGTCTGGGAGGCAGGACCGCGCAACTATCTAGGTTTGCAGGTCGCTGGTTTTCCAAACCTGTTCACCGTTACGGGGCCCGGCAGTCCATCGGTCTTGTGCAACATGCCCGTAGCCATAGAACAACATGTCGACTGGATCGCGGATTGCATCCATCATATGCGGACTAACGGACTGGAGCGGATCGAGGCACGGCCTGACGCTGTCGAAAAATGGGTGAGCGAAGTCAATGAGGCTGCTGCCCGAACACTGCTGCCGCAGGCAAAGCATTCCTGGTATCTCGGGGCGAATATTCCGGGCAAGCCGCGGGTGTTCATGCCATATGCCGGCGGCCTGGTCCGTTATCGTGAAATCTGTCAGAACGTCGTTTCCCGCGGGTACGAAGGTTTCGCCCTGTCATAATCGTTAGCTAGCGGCAGGCGCAGGTCGCCAAACTCGTTATCGAGGAGGCGGATCCGGGTTCGAGCGTATCCGCGATATCGAGGCGGCGTCGCGGGGCGCCGCTGGGTTCGGCCCGTCCGTGTGCCGTCGGCTCAACCAGCGTTCGGCCGCTTCGAGCCGATCGAGCCGGTCCGGCCGACGGACGTTGTCAAGGTCCGGCAGGTCTTCGCCGAGCCGATCGCCGCTCCCGAGACCATCCAGCGCTATGTCCGCAAGCTCGTTGTCATGCTTTGCGCCCGGGCTCGAGGCGCGGGGCCTCAGGGCGCGTCGGCTGGCTCTGCTGTTCGGACCCGGCGACGATGTGCAGGCCGTCCGCGTCGGGACGTCGATGGCGACGCGGGACGTCAAACGGCTCACGCGGCTGGTCGGTGACCAGATCGAAAAGGTCCGTTAGGGATAGGCTTCAAGCCTAGCGTCTTAGTTTGGCCCGTCAGCCTTTGTCGGGAAATTTGACCGCCCGCAGGGAAGTCGCTTTGTCCGTCTTCGCGACCGGCGCGTCGACCACGAGGCTGTCGAACTCCATCTTCGCCGACGGCTTTATCACCGGATCGGCGGGCAGAGCCTCGAACGGTGCATACCACGGCGCCTTCTCGATCGCGCCGCCTTCCAATGCCTTGGCCATCAGCTGGCCGATCTCGGGGCCGGTGAGGGGGGCTAGGCCATCGTCCGCATGCTTGTAGAGCTGTGGGCAGAAGTATAGCGCGTGGATCCGCGGATCGTACCCGTCCAGAACCAGGAAGTATTCCGGCTTCCGGAAGAGCTTTCGCTTCTTCACCAGCTTGCGGTCCCGCGTTGTGAGGGCGACGCGAAGCTTTTCGCGATCGTTCCCGACGATGGTGGCGGCTTCCAGCAGGATTACCCAGTCCTTCGTGCTGGTGTTGTCCTCATGGATGGGAACCAGGCTTCCTTGCTGCTTTCCGAAGATTGTCATGCGTTTTCATCCTGCCCGAGGCGGCGTTTCCCTGCTGCATACGCGGCAACTGACGTTACGCATAGCCCGGGCCCGCGCAATCAAAAAGTCCACAGCATCACGGACGGGCCGAACCGACATTGTTAGATATCTCCCGGAGCCCCTGAAGAAAGGATGCCGCACCTTCCCTCCGACTAGTTCGCGCGGTATTCGACTTCCGCGAAAACTTGGGCGCGGGACTCAGACGCCCTTTTGAGCGATGCACTTGGCGTACGGCTTGGTTTTCCTGACCAACGGGTCCAGACGCCTCTGGAGCTCGGTGGTGGAAGTCTTGCCGAATCTGCGGTCACCTTGCCCCGCCTACACGAGGTCGGCGCCCTTGCGGCGGCCGCCCTCGTGTGGGGAGTCCGCCACCTTGGACACCACGCCCTCCAGCCCTGAGCCGCACGCACGCCGGTGCAGCTCGATCCGGTCATGCTTCAGCCGATCGATGGGCCCGTGAGCAAGCGGATGGACTCCAGAAGGCGTTCAAAGCGCTACGGTTTTGACGCATGCTGCCGGATTAGGGACGCGGGGCGGCGTGTGTGTAGCCGGTGGCGTAAATGAGGGGGACCTTCGGGTGACTGTCCGTGCATTTGATTGGACCGGCGCATCCTGTCAGGGACCCCGACAACATCACGTCGGTTGAAGACCAGATCTGGAGTGGCCTGCGTACACAGTTCGAGGGCGCGCTCGCCGCTCTCGGCCTCAAGTACATTGTGTCCGTGACTCTCCAATATCTACAATGACGTCCCGAATCAGGTCTTCGTCCTCGACAACAAGCACTCGCAACCGTCCTCCTAACCGCCTCGGCAACACGCTCTGTACTCGCGAGTCCCTGTTCGAGGTCCTCCAGATCGGATCGACAATCTCTCCGTGTCATTCGCCCTGCAATATTGGCTCTGACGCAGTTTTGGTGCAGCCGTGATCATGTATTACCGATCAAGCGGGCGCTGAGCAGGTCAAGTTTGGCGCGGCCGTACATTTGACGCTTTACGGGTTTGAGCTGGGTGATCTGCCCTTCGGTCTGCCCGTTGGACCAAGATGTTGTAATTGCCGCGGTGATGGCGGCCTTTTTTTGACGCCATTAGGCGCGCGAGCGTGTGACTTCGAGCTTCTGAAGGCCCGCACTCGCGTCCGCCGGATCAGCCTGTCCCCGGGCCGGCCGGAGCGGTGCCCCCAGACTGGCAAACGCTGCTGCATGAGTATGTGGCAGCTACTGCCTCGAGGCTGATTTTCCGCGCGCGTTCCTCAGAACGGCGGCTGCTGATACCCTTGGGACAAATTTCATGTCGGCCTCGCTCTCGCTGCTGCTGGCGGGGTGATCTGCGTTCGCGGCCGATGACATCGCTTTCGATCTCGGGCAAGACCTTCCTTAAAGGCAAAAAGCCTGGCGTTCGGGAGGATTTCATGAGCTACCAGCACATCATCGTCGACGAACCGCGTCCGCGCGTCCGGCGTATCACGTTGAACAGGCCGGAGAAGCGCAACGCGCTGAACAATCGCCTGCGCAGCGAAATTTTCGAGGTGCTCGAAGAGGCCGATCGCGACGGCGAAGTCTCGATTACGATCTTACGCGGCGCAGGGCCTTGCTTCTCTGCGGGCTACGATCTCTCCGCCGACAATCGCGTCGACCAGCCCTATCACTCGGCCTCAGGCCCGGGCCAGTGGTCACGCCACGTGGTCGAAGGCTGGTTTCGGATCTGGGATCTCGCTAAGCCCGTGATCGCGCAGGTGCACGGCTACTGCCTTGCGGGCGGCACCGAGCTCGCCACCGCCTGCGACGTCGTCTACGTCGCCGAAGATGCGCAGATCGGTTATCCTCCAGTGCGTCTGATGAGCCCGCCCGACATGCAGTATCATCCTTGGCTGCTGGGCATGCGCCGCGCCATGGAACTGATGCTAACTGGCGATGCGATGTCCGGCCGCGAAGCTGCCGATTGGGGGTACGCGACGCGGTCGTTCCCGCTCGCCGAGCTCGACGAGAAGACGCTCGATTTCGCCGAGCGCGCCGCCAAGGTGCCGGTCGAGCTGCAGCAGCTCAACAAGCGCAGTGTCCACCGCGCGATGGAGATCATGGGCGCCCGCGCTGCCATTCGAGCCGGCACCGAGATCCAGGCGCTGGCCTTCACCACTGAGGCGAGCAGGGCCTACATGGGCAGTTTTCGCCGCGACGGCAGCAGCGTGAAAGACCTCCTCGACCAGCGCGATACGACTTTCGGCGATTATCGAACGAAGAAGGAGTAGAGCGAGGGCTTGTCACCAGGCGGCAGTTCGGAAAATGGTAGAGCGGAGCGAAACCGTCATCGCTCCTCCACAAGAAGGACAAAGGATTCGCTGCTCTGTACAAATCCCTACAAGCTCCACGTCTGGTCGTAGAAGGCCGAGGCGGCACTTCCGCTGTCTTGTGGCAAGGCGCTGCACGAAACGATTGAGCGCGCTATCTTATCTTAGTCGATGGTCGAAGCGTCGAATTAATTAGCTGCTTGACTAACAACATCGACCGTCCTCATATCGAAAAAAATCAGGCGCGACGCGCCATTGGGACGGAAATGCTCGATTTCACGCAGCAATTGATTAGCGGCGTAGCGTTGGGGTGCGTCTATGGGCTGATCGCCCTTGGGTTCGTCCTGATCTACAAGGCGACCGAAGTGGTGAATTTTGCGCAGGGCGAAATCATGATGCTCGGTGCCTTCATGTCGGTCACCTTCATCACGACGCTTGGGCTGAATTACTGGTTGTCGTTCCTGCTGTGCGTGATCGCAATGGCGATCCTCGGCGCGATCATGGAACGGCTCGTGCTTCGTCCCATCCTCGGTTATCCGCAATTCTCGATCGTGATGGCGACGATCGGTCTTGGGCTCGTGATCCGGGCGCTCGTTGGCATTATCTGGGGCACGGACGATCTGCGGATCGAGACCCCCTTCACCGACGGCGTCTTGACGATCGGCAAGCTCGTCATCGCCTGGGACGCGCTTTCCATCATCGTTGCGACGGTGCTGCTCTGCACCGCGCTCTACGCCTTCTTCCGCTACACTCGGGTCGGCATCGCGATGCAGGCGACGTCGCAGAACATGCTCGCGGCGTATTACATGGGCATCCCGGTCAAGCGGATGTTCTCGCTGATCTGGAGCCTCTCCGCCATGGTCGCGTGCGCCGCCGGGATCTTGCTGGCACCGATCACGCTGGTACACGCCAATCTCGGCTTTCTCGGCATCAAGGCATTTCCGGCGGCCGTGCTCGGCGGCTTCGGCTCGATTCCCGGGGCGGTCGCCGGCGGCATCACCATCGGCATCGTCGAATCGCTGTCCGGCTTCTATCTGCCTGAGGGATTCAAGGACGTCGCGGCCTATGTCGTCCTGCTCGCGGTGCTGCTGTGGAAGCCGCAGGGCCTGTTCGGCCTCAACGCCGTCAAGAAGGTGTAAGGCATGGCGCACCATGTCCGCACCGGTTATGGCGACAGCGATCCGCTGTTTCCGTCGAAGGCCGCAGTGTTCTGGTACGCTGTTCTGCTCGCAGGGCTGATTGCCGCGCCCTACGTGATCGAGTCTTATTATCTCAGCCAACTCGTGTTCATCATGATCTACGCCATAGTCGGCGTGGCGCTGAATATCCTGTCCGGGCAGGCTGGGCAGGTCTCGATCGGTCACGCCGCCTTTCTCGCCATCGGCGCCTATTTCACCGCGGTGGCGCAGAAGCACGGCGTTCCGCTGGTGCTCTATCTCCCGCTCGCCGGTGTCTTCACAGGGATCGCGGGCTACCTCGTCGGGCTGCCGGCGCTTCGCCTGCACGGGATCTATCTCGCCATTGCCACGCTCGCCTTTGCCTTCATTGTCGAGGAGATCATCGCGCGATGGGAGAGCGTCACCCACGGCAATGAGGGATTGATGCTGCCGCCGCCGAGCGTGTTTGGGCTGAAGCTCGGCACCGAAGGCTTCTATTACCTCTGTCTGCTCGTCACCGTGCTGGTGATCCTCGCCGCCATCAACATCATCCGGTCCTCGACCGGACGCTCCTTCATGGCGATCCGAGATTCCGAGACCGCCGCGCGCAGCATGGGCATCGACACCGCGCGCTACAAGACCACGGCGTTCGCGCTGTCGGCCGGCATTACGGGAATCGCGGGTGCGCTCTATGCGCACAAGATGTCGTTCATCTCGCCGGAGATGTTCAGCCTGGCTGTCTCGATCGATTTCGTCATGATCATCATCATCGGCGGGCTGGTGAGCCTCCGGGGCGCGGTGTTCGGCGCGATCTTCATGATCATGGCCGATCCGTTGCTGATCATCCTCAAGGACAAGGTGCCGGTGTGGAGCGAGGCCATGATGCACGGTCTGTTCCTGCCGGAGACCGTGACCCAGGCCGTTCAGACCGGCGTCCTTCGCGTCGTCAACGCGCCCGGCCTGAAGTCGCTGATCTTCGGCATCATCATCATCGTCTTCATCATCTACGAGCCGATGGGCCTCGACGGCCGCTGGCAGCGCGTGAAGGCGTATTTCAAGCAGTTTCCGCTGGCGCGCCAACGCAGCGCACGCCCACCCCGCATGTTCCTGAAGTCCGAGCGCCGATGACCTTCTTCGACGTAAAGAACCTGACTGTGAAGTTCGGCGGTCTCACGGCCGTGGACAACGTCTCGTTCGGGATCAACGAGGGCGAGGTCTTCACTATCATCGGGCCGAACGGAGCAGGCAAGACCACGCTGTTCAACCTCATTAGCCGGCTCTACACGCCGAGCGCGGGCCAGATCATCTTCCGGGACGAGGACGTCACGCGTCTTTCGGCGCAGCAGATCGCCGGGCGCGGCATCGCCCGTACGTTCCAGAACATCGAGCTGTTCGAGAGCGCCTCCACCTTGCAAAACCTTCTGGTCGGCCGACACCGGCACTCGACCACGCGGGCTTGGCAGGACATTCTCCGCACAAAGAAGGTTCGCGCGGAGGAGGTCGCGCACCGTCGTGCGGCCGAGGAGGTCATGGACGTGTTGCGGCTGCAAAGATACCGCCACATCACGATCGGCGCGCTTCCCTATGGCGTCCGCAAGGTGATCGAGGTTGCCCGCGCGCTGTGTGTCGGTCCGACGCTGCTGCTACTCGACGAGCCCTCGTCCGGCCTCAACGTCGAGGAAACCAATGCCATGGCGGAGTGGATCCTGGAGATCAACCGTCGTCTCCGCGTCACCGTGCTGATGGTCGAACATGACATGTCGCTGGTTAGCCGCGTCTCCAACCGCGTGCTCGCGCTGAACTACGGGAAGATGATGGCGCTCGGCACGGCCGCCGAGGTCCAGGGCCACCCGGATGTCATTGCAGCCTATCTCGGGACATGACGATGGACGCGCAGCCAATCCTTCGTCTCGCCAATGTCGAGAGCACCTACGGGCCGATTACCGCGATCCGCGGCATCAGCCTCGACCTGATGCAGGGGCAGATCGTCACCGTGCTCGGTGCCAACGGCGCCGGCAAGACCAGCATTCTCAAGACCATCTCCGGCGTGCTCGATCCCATAAAAGGGACGGTCGAGTTCGAGGGCCGCAAGATCCGCTCCATGGAGCCGGACAAGGTCGTCCGGCTCGGCATCAGCCACGTGCCGGAGGGACGCGAGGTCTTTCCATTCCTCTCCGTCCGCGACAATCTGCGGATGGGCGCCTACATCCGCAAGGACAGCAAGACCATCGCCAGTGATCTGGAGAAGGTGTTCGACTATTTCCCGGTGCTGCGCGAACGGCAAAACCAGATCGCGGGACAGCTCTCCGGCGGCCAGCAGCAGATGCTGGCAATCAGTCGGGCGCTGATGAGTCGCCCGAAAGTGCTGCTGCTGGACGAGCCGTCGCTCGGGCTCTCGCCGTTGCTGGTGAAGGAGATTTTCACGATCATCCGCCGGCTCAATGCGGAGGAGGGAGTCTCAATCCTGCTAGTCGAGCAGAACGCCAAGATGGCACTGGAGACGGCGCATTACGGCTACGTGCTCGAGGTCGGCCGTGTGGTGATGCACGACACTTGCGCCAATCTGCTCCAGTCCGACCAGGTCCGCGAATTCTATCTGGGTATGCACAGTGAAGGTGGTCATGGCGGGCGCTGAAAACGAGGCACTCTCGGCACGTCTTGCCGCGGCCCTCGCGGCGCACGGCGCGGCGACCGTCATGCGCTCGAAGCGTTACGGGCTCTGGCAGCCGCTCAGCGGCACGGAGGCCGCGACGCGTATCGCCGCGATCGCCCGCGGCCTGCGCGCAGTCGGTATGCGGGACAACGACGTGGCGGCCATCTGCGGCGACACCTGCGCGGATTGGGTGCTCGCCGATCTCGGCATCATGGCCGCTGGCGGCATTTCGGCGGGTCTCGACGCTGACGCTAATGCTGAAGAGTTGGCGCGAGTCGTCAATCTGTTTGAGGTCACCATTCTGTTCGTCGCCGGGGACGCGCATCTGCACCGGGCGCTCGGCATCCGGGATCGTTGCCCGGGATTGCGACTGATCGTCGTCATGCACGAGCAATGGGACGACGGCGCGCGCGTCGGCCACGTGATGACTCTGGCCGAGCTGCAGGCCCGCGGCGCGAGCGCCGAGCTGCTTGCAGGGCCTGCCGCGGCCTCGATCGCGGCCATCGTGATGACCTCGGGCGTTACGGCGCCGGCACGCGGTGCCTTGCTCACGCAGGCGGCGCTCGGCCGGCAGGCTGCGCGCGCCGCCAGTGAGCTGCGGTTGAGCGCGAGCGACGAGCGTTTGTCGTTGACGCCGCTGCATCATGTGATGGAACGCGTGGTCGGCGTTTACGCCTCGCTGCTCGCGGGCTGTATCATCAACTTCCCCGAGAGCCGCGAGACGGTGCTCGCCGATCTCAGGGAATTGCAGCCGACCGTCGTGCAGGCGCCGCCACGGATGTGGGCGAAGCTGAAGTCCGGCGTCGAACTCGCTGCGGCGGAGGCGACGAAGTTTCAGCGCCGCATGGTCGCGCTGGCCGTGAAGCCCGGAAGCGACGGACCGAGCCCCATTCTCGATGCCTTGGTCCTGACGCCGGTCCGCACTCGCCTCGGTCTATCGCGGGCACGACTGTGCCTCACGACGGGGGCGCCGGCGCGCGCCGATGTTGGTGCCTGGTTCGCGGCGATCCGGCGGCCGCTTACCGATGCCTATGGCCAGGCCGAGTCCGGCGGGGCCGTGACGCTGGCTCCGCATCGCGGCACGCCCAGAACGCTCGATGGCGTTACGCTGGAGACGCTGGTATCAGGCGAAATCCGGCTAAGGTCCGATACGCTGTTTGTTGGTTACGCGGGCGAGACTGAGAACGCGGTCCGCGACGGCTGGTGGCATAGCGGCGATGTCGTCCATGCCGGCCAGCCGCATCCCGCTGGACGTGTCGCGGATCAGCTCGACTGCGGCGCCGCGTCGCTCAGAAGCGAAGCCGATCTCGTGACATCGCCCTACGTCGCCGATGCCTTCCTGCATCGCGATGACGGGGGAAGGGTGATCGCTGCGGTGTTGATGGACGCTGATTCCGTCATCAAGTTCGCGCAGGACAACAGCATTCCATTCACGCACTTCCTCAGCCTTTGCCGCTCCGACGACATCCGCGCACTGATCGGCTGCGTGATCGCGCAGACCAATGCGCGGGCGCCCGTAAAAATCGACGATTTCACCTTGATCGAGCGTTCGCTCGGTCCTGGCGACCCCGAGATGAGCGCCATGCTCGTGCTGCGTAGACGATTGCTGCGTCCTAGAGAACATTCCGTAACAGCAAGCGCCATTTCACAGAGCGCATAACCGAAAGCCCTGGAGGTATACCATGACTTCACGTTTCCTTTTGTCAGCCGCGATCGTCGCGCTCACGGGTTTGCCGGCGCAGCCCGCGCTCGCACAGTTCAAGACGCAGGGCGTTACCGACACTGAGATCGTGATCGGCACGCATATGGATCTCTCCGGGCCGATCAAGTCATGGGGCGTTCCTGCTTCCTCGGGCATGAAGCTTGCAGTCGAGCAGATCAACGCCGCCGGCGGCATCAACGGCCGCAAGATCAAGCTCATTCTGGAGGACGACAGCTACGATCCGAAGAAGGCCGTGCTGCAGACGCAGAAGCTCATCGAGCTCGACAAGGCGTTCTCGATCGTGTCCGCGATGGGCTCGGCCACGACGCTGGCGCCGATGCCGCTCGTGCAGGGCGCCGGCCTGACGCATCTATTCCCGATCACGGCCGCCGAATTCACCTTCAAGATGGATCCGGCCAAGCCCGAGGACAGGCTGAAGTTCAACATGTTTAGCCCCTACTACGACACGATGCGCCTAGGCATCAAGTACGTGATGGAGAAGAACGGCATCAAGAAGCCCTGCATCGTCTATCAGGACGACGAGATGGGGAAGAATTTTACCGATGCCTATTCCGATCAGCTGAAGGATTTGAAGGTGCCCGAGGCCACCCGCGTGTCGTTCAAGCGCGGTGCAACCGACTTCAACTCGCAGGTTGCGCGCATGAAGGCGGACGGTTGCGATCTCGTTGCGCTCGGCTCCGTGGTCCGCGAGTCCGTCGGCATCGTCACCGCCGCCAAGAAGCTCGGCTGGACGCCGCTTTACGTGGTGTCGTCACCGAGCTACGTGCCTGACCTGCACGATCTCGGCAAGGACGCCACCGAAGGCATTTTCGGTGTCGGCCAGACCGAGATTTTTTATCCCGATACGGCAACGGGCAAGGTGAAGGAATTCATCGAAGCCTATCGCAAGATGTTCGGCATCGATCCCAATCTGCAATCCACCTCGGGCTATGACGGGGCCATGGCGTTCGCGTTCTATGCCGGCCTCGCCGGCAAGAACCTGACGACGGATTCTCTCATCGCTGCGATGGAATCCGGCAAGGTCTTCGAAGACATCTTCGGTGGCGCGCCGGTGTCCTTCTCCAAGGACAATCATCTCGGCGTGTCCGCCGCGACCATTGGCCAGATCAAGAACGGCCGCTGGGTGACGATCGCAAAGAACCAGTCGTACAAGAGCGAGAAATAGACGGTTGAGAATGACGGCGACGCCTAAGCTGCAGGCATCGCCGTCGAGCTTAGTGCTCGTAGGATGGGTAGAGCACGTGCGAGCCCATCATACTTGCGGCGAGGGGAAGCCGATGGAGGCCGAAACCGCCAAAGCCCAGACCGTCCCGCCGAGTAGGTGCGCTGCCAGGCCTGCAACCCTAGTCGCCGGGCCACTTCATACCCTGTCATTTTCGCAGAAGACGGCCGAACTGAAACGCTGCATATTGCCGCCTGGGATCGAGTGATCATGCCGCCGAGAGCCGACGAGGTTGAAGGTCGGGCCCCAGCGTCTCGGCCAGGGCTTCCGGATCGTACCGCACGATCGGGAGCCCGCTGCACCTTTCGGGACCATCGGGCGCGAACGTCGCGATGATGACATGACCGCCTGGGCGAACCGCTTTCTTCAGGCAAGCGATGTATGCATCGCGGTCGGCGGGGTCCGTCAGGAAGTGGAAAGCGGCCCGATCATGCCACAGGTCGAAGGTATCCGAAGGATTCCAGGTGGTGACGTCCGCAACAAGTCCAGGCGACCGCCTCGCCGCCGCGACCAAGCCGCTGTTTGGCTGCTTCAAGCGCCTTGGCGGAGAGATCCAGGATCGCTACCCGGGTAAAGCCCCGTTGCACCAAGCCATCAACCAGCCGTGAAGCGCCGCCTCCGACGTCAATTATGCCGTCGTCAGTCGAGATGCCGGTTTCGGTGATGAGATCGAGCGACGGAGCCGGATCCTCCTGAAACCAGCTTACTTCCCTTTCCGCTTTCGTCGCGTATACGCTCTGCCAATGAGCCTGGCGGTCGAGGTCGTTCATGGCTTCCGTCCCTCCATCGATTCAAGGTGCATAGATGGCCATCCCCCCGATCCTTGAGAACAAGGACCCCTCGGCTCCTTCCGTTTTCATGCCGGCTGCCTTGATGCGGGAAGCACGCCGACAGAAGAACATCGAGGCGGTCGGCGTCCCCTCCGTTTGCCTGCTCGATCCGGACGGCGATCTCGTGCGCCATCTCCGCCGGACCGGGCGCGCAAAGCCCTTCGGAGGCTGGCCATGCTATCACACTGAGCTCGATGTGTTCTCCCTTGCCGGAAGGGACGTCGGCATCGTCGGACGGGCCGTGGGGGCCTCCTTCGCCGTTCTGGTCGCCGAGGAGCTGTTTGCCAGCGGCTGTCGCCTCCTGATCAGCTTGACGTCCGCTGGGCAGATAGTCGCTGCCGGCGAACCGCCGTACTTCATCATCATCGAACGGGCGCTTCGCGACGAAGGGACGAGCTACCACTACGCTCCGCCTTCGGAGTATGCCAGCGCGTGTCCTCACCTGCTGGAAGTCGCGAAAGAGGCAATCAAACACGGCGCACCGCGAACTATCGCGGGCGCAAGTTGGACCACGGATGCTCCGTTCCGCGAGACCAGCCAAGCTGTTCAAGCAGCCGCGGACCGGGGAATACTTGCGGTCGAGATGGAAGCGGCCGCGCTGTACGCCTTCGCCAGCGCCACCGAAAGCAAAGTCCTCTGCGTCGCTCACGTGACGAACACGATGGCTCAAACGGGCGCGGACTTCGAGAAGGGCGACGACGACGGCGCGGTGGATGCGTTGGCGATACTGGGCCCAATAGTAGCTGCTTTGGCCGAAGAATAGAGGGGTTCGTCTCCTCAATCGGCTATGCTCGGCGGGTTGCACAAAACCCCCTTCCTCACCTCACCCAGCAGGCTCCAGTAAACGCAATACGGTGGGCTTCGTCACTTCCGGCGCTTGTCCCTTGGTGTTGTCCTCGGGAGGCAAGCGGAAGCCCTTGAACAGCCCGAAGATCGCCGGGATCACGACCAATGTCAGCAGCGTGGATGAGATCATTCCGCCGATCATCGGGACCGCGATGCGCTGCATGATCTCCGATCCCGTCCCGGTGCTCCACATGATCGGCAGCAGGCCCGCCATGATCGCGACCACGGTCATCATCTTGGGCCGCACGCGCTCCACCGCGCCCTCCATGACGGCGTCATAGAGATCGCTGCGCGTCACGGCCCGCCCCTCGGCTGTGCGCCTCGCCGCGGTCTCCGCCAGCGCCTGGTTGAGATACATCAGCATCACGACGCCGGTCTCGGCGGCGACGCCGGCGAGCGCGATGAAGCCTACCGCGACCGCGACCGACAGGTTGAAGCCCAGCCACCACATCAGCCAAAGCCCGCCGACCAGCGCGAACGGCAGCGAGAGCATCACGATCATCGTCTCGGTGATCGAGCGGAAGTTCAGGTACAGCAACAGGAAGATGATCAGCAGCGTCACGGGCACGACGATCTTCAGCCGCGCTGTGGCACGCTCCAGGTATCCGTATTGGCCGCTCCACATCACGTAGTAGCCGGCCGGGAACTGGATGCTGGCCTGCACGGCGGCTTTGGCATCGGCCACGTAGCCGCCGAGATCGCGGTCGCGGATATCGACGTAGATGTAGGTCGCGAGCTGCCCGTTCTCGGTGCGGATCGAGGTCGGCCCGCGCGCCGGCGCGACCTTCGCGACCTCGCCGAGCGGCACAGCGCCGCCGGCCGGCATCGGCACCAGCACATCGTTGGAGATGGCCTGCGGATTGTCGCGCAGATCACGCGGGTAGCCTGGTGCGAAAGCAACGCCGCGGAATGACTGTGTTTCGGCGTGGGGTCTCAGCCATGATCTGCGTGGGGGTCCCATCATCTGAATCCAATGAAACCAAGGACCTGAAGGGGTCCCGACGACGCCGATGGGGGGCAGTTTTTCGATCAGCATTCACACTTCTTGCGGTGCGAGACGACTAGGGGCGTAGCGCCCCTTCACCTTCCAGCGGCATGCGGAATGTGAACCTGGTCTCCGCTTCGGACGAAGCGACGTCGATCGAACCGCCGTGGGCCTTGGCAATCTCGGCCGCGATGTAGAGGCCGAGCCCGAGTCCTTGCGCCGGTCCGTGTGCCTTTCCCCGGTAGAAGGGCTGAAAGAGGCGCTTACGCGCCTCCTCCGGAATGGCAGCGCCCGCGTTCGCCACCGAGAGTTCGAACATTTCTGCCCTGGCGCTCGCTTCGACGCGCACAGGCTGGTCCGCTGCCCCGTGACTGATCGCATTGCCGAGCAGGTTGGAGAACAACTGCGCGACGCGGGCTGGATCGCAGAACACGGGGGTTTCGAGTTGGAAATGGGTTTCGATGCCGCGCTCCGGATGCGCGGCGCTTAGTTCTGCTACCACCTGGTCGAGAACGGGCTCGATGGCGGTGATGGCCTTCGACAGAGAGATGCCTCCGCCAAGCCGACCTCGAGCCAGATCCATCACGCTTTCGATCATCTTGGCCATGCGCCCCACGCTGCTCTGCATCATGGCCTCCAGCCGCAGCGCGTCCTCCGACGTCTTGGCCTTCAGCATCAGCCGTGCGCCAGCCGCGATCGATGCGAGTGGATTGCGCAGGTCATGGCCGAGGACCGCGATGAACTGCTCGCGCAGTTCGGCATTTTCGCGCTCCTGTCGCAGGCGCTCCTCCAGAGCGGTCTTGAGCTCGTCGCTTTCCTTGCGGGCGTTGATCAGCCCTCGCTCATAGCGGCGCCGGTCTGCGGCTCGCATGATCGTCAGGCGCGTGAACAGGAGCGCGTCCGCGTCGGTCCGCCGCTCACGCGCGTTGGCGATCGCCGGCAGCCGGGTTCCGCTCTTTGTAAGGAGATCCAGCGCGAATTCGTCGAAGAAGCCCTGCATGCGCAGCAGCGGCGCGACATGGGTCTCCAGGAATATGCGTCCCGCCATGTTGAGCAGGTCGCTTAGCCGCATCCCGGGAAGGTCATCGGGCTGGTACTCCATCCAGCCCGCCAGGGTTCGGTTGGCCCGATCGATACGGCCGTCAGGACGAACGGAGAGATAGCCGCAGGGTGCGTTTTCGTAGAGGTCTTCGAAATCGCTGTCGGCGGGATGATTGTTGTTCACTCAGACGAAATCTCGAATTGCGGCGACGACTTCGTCGGGCGCGCTCAGGTTGGGACAATGGCCGGTCGCCTTCAGCACGACCATTTTGCTGTTCGGGATGTTGCGCTGGACGTACGCACCCACCTGTTGTCCGGCGATGATGTCTTCGCTGCACTGGAGAATCAGCGTGCGCGCTTTGACCTTGGCCAGGTCGGCGCGGTTGTCGGAGAGGAAGGTGACCCGGGCAAATTCCTTGGCGATGGCGGGGTCGGTACGGCAGAAGCTGTTGGTCAGCTCCTCGCTAAGTTCGGGACGGTCGGGATTGCCCATGATGGCAGGCGCCATCTGCGCCGACCATCCCATGTGGTTTTCCTCCAAAAAAGAGAGCAGCTCTTCGATCTGCTGGGCGCTGAAGCCGCCGACGTAGTCACCATCGTCGATGTAGCGCGCCGAAGGCCCCACCAGCACCAGGCGCTCGAAGAGTGTCGGATCCTTGATCGCGGCAAGAACTCCGATCATCGCACTGACGGAGTGGCCCACGAATACGGCATCGTTCAGGCGCAGCGAGCGGCCGATCTCGACGAGGTCGTCGGCATAGCCGGACAGCGTCGAATACTTCCCAGGGTCGTAAGCGGTGAGGTCCGAACGGCCGGCTCCGACGTGGTCAAATAGCACCGTAGTGAAATCCGCCTCGAACGCTGGTGCCACGAAGCGCCACATGTTCTGGTCGCACCCAAACCCGTGGGCGAACATCATGACCCGCTCACCGCGACCCCGGATCTGCACGTTGTTGCGGAATTCAACTGACACCTGGACCACCTTTCGCGTGAGGCGTGGATTCTTGTTTTGAAGGCACTCTACGTCCAAAGATGCGCGGGCGCATTCGTTTTTCTAAGACGGGAACGATCGGGAACGAGTGAGGAGACTTGACATCGCCTCCACCAATTGCGCGGGCGCAAAGGGCTTGGCCAGAGGACGCTTTGCGGCACGCCGTCTGCCGCCCAGCGATGGGCGCTGTCGCCGGACACGTAGAGGATCACGCAGCCTGGATCGTTCTGCCGCGCGAGACGGGCGAGCTCCCATCCCTCCATCCTGGCGCGGCCCAGATTGATGTCAGTCACGAGGGCTCGCGAAGGAGGTATGTGGAGGAGATTGGTTGCCTCACCGCGAAGGCATCGTGACCGACCTTGCCGTCCGGCCGGATGTAATAGGGGCGGATCAGGTAGCGCGGGTCGATGTCGGCCTTGTCTACGAACTCGTCGATCTCGATGGTGCGCGTGGATTCCAGCGCGATCTCCTCGAGCTCCTCCTTGCTCACCTCGATGAACTGGTCCGCTCAAGCTGGTAGCCCTTGACGATGTCCTCGTTGGACACCTCGTCGCCCGTGTCGGCGTCGACCTTGAGATACTTGATGCGGTGGCCGGTCTGCCGGTTGAGCTGGTTGAACGAGATCTTCTCGCTCTCCGAGGTCGCCGGGTAGAGCGCCACCGGGCAGGTGACGAGGGACAGACGAAGGAAGCCTTTCCAGTTCGCTCGCGGGGCCATGGTTACGCAACGCTCCAACTACGGGACTTGGACTCAAGACGAAGGGGGCGGCGCGGTTCCGACATGCCCGCTCGCCGTCGGCGAGATTCATCCGAAGGCCGTCCGGCCCTTCGTGGCTCTGGACTCCTGAGAACAAACCAGGAACATAATCGTATGAACGCAACCTCTAAGCAGTGCGATCCCAGCCGGGGTACCGCCGCCCGTGAGCAGGCGATTGAGGCGTGCGGTGGCGAGGCCTGGGAAGTCTGAAAGCATTGCGGGTGGCGAACGAGTTCTTGGCAAGCAGTTGCAGGAGCTCCGCTCGAACGCATCGACCGGCTACGCCCGGGGAACGGCTTCCAGGGGCGCGCAGACGCAAGGACGAGCCAGAAATCTGAAGTGACCTACTATGTCGCACTAGCGTTCGTTTTCTCCGACGACGGCGTGGCCGCCGGCGTGGCGGCGCAACGCCTGAGCGCCAACACCGCGATCGTCCGGGCTGAGGCGCTCTCCCGCAATCCTGGGCAGGCCGGCGCCATCGCGTTCTCCCGGACCGGGGTCCGTCAAGCGAAGACTTCAATGACGCCGGGCTGATCCGAAAGTTCGGAGACGTTCCGGACGACCTCAGTCTTTATGAAACTCCACTGGGTCCGGAACGAAATCGCCCGCACGCGGGGGCAGATCCGCGCACAGGAGCGCGAAATCCACATGCTGCAGCGGGCCGGCGTCGCGACCGTTTCGGCCGAACTGCTGCTCTCGAGGATGCGCGCCAAGGTCGACGACCTCTGCCGAGAGCGGGACGCGCTCCGGAAGGCTGCGAGCGGGCAAGCTACCGAGCCGTCGATATCCAGCGGATATGAGAGCTGGTTCGCACTCGCCGAAGCCCTTTGAGGCCCAGGCTCCCCCGCGCTTCCGGAGGCGATCGATGATGGCCGCACACTGTAAAGGTGCTCTCGACGCGCGCAAGAGATCGAGGTCGTGGGACTGAGATCATCGTGATCTTTTGCAGCGGGGGCCGCGGCTATGCTCGGAACGAGTGTCGCAGCGGGCATTGGTGTCTCCATGGACGACAGGAAGTGGATTGCCATCATGGTCGCCTCGATGCTGCTGCTGGTCGGCGTCGCTGCGTTGCTGGTGCAGCAACCGGAGCTAGTCGTGACCGGACATTCAGTGGTGAGCGGCCGTCCTTCCGCCTTCTGAGAAGTTAGGCCGGCCGGGGGCACTGCGCTCACGAATGGGGCGTTCAACTACACAGGTGCCCGCGGGCCGGGAATTTCAAGGCGAGCGGAGTGCCCGGCGTGCTCATGACGCACTACAGAAGTACCATGGCACTGCCGGATTCCGCTCGGGTTCTCAAAGGCGTGTTAGCCAAGCCTGCATTTGCCTCAATCTCGGCTACGGCTGTTAGCAACTTTGAAGCTAAAAATGATGATCGTAATATCGAATGCACCCGAACAGGTGACACGGTCGTGGCATCCCTCCATCAGGCGATACACCGCAAGCCCCAACTCGTCGTCGGCGCCTTCCTCGCCGTCATGATGGCGTGCGTCCTTGGCCTCGTTGCCTGGAAGGCGTCCTCGGCCCGTGAGGCGACCCTGGTCCGGGCACAGGAGGATTTGGGCAATTTGGCCCGTTCGCTGGCCAGGCACGCAACCACTACCCTCAAGGCCCCTGATGTAGCCATGACCGGGTTGGCGGACTTGCTGAAGTACCAGAGCCCACTGCCTGAGCGGTTCAATCCCCACCTCGTCGCCACGACCCGCTCTCTGCCGCAGATCCGCGAGATCGGCGTTTTGAATGCGGAGGGTAACTGGCGTTACTCATCCTTCCCGCGTCTACCCGACCATAACAACTCCGATCGGGCGTACTTCGCGCAGCATCGAGACAATCCCAGCCCCAAGATGCTGCTGAGCGGGCCGATCATCTCCAGGACTAGCGGGCAACCATCCATCATCCTGTCGAAGCGGATCAGCACTCCAACCGGGGAATTCGCAGGTGTTGTGGTCGCTGCGATCGACTGCGACTACTTCAGCAATTTCTATTCGTCCTTTGGTGTCGGCGCTCAAGGCGGCATCAGCCTCCTGTCCACCGATGGAACAATGTTCGCTCGCTGGCCGGTGGTGGAAAGCGGCCGAAAGATCGCCGACACCGCTCTGTTCCAGAAGCGCACAAGTGAAAGCCCCAGCGGGTCCTACAAGATCACCTCCCCGTTTGATGGTCTCACCAAATACATCGCATACGAGCTGGACGCCGAATACGCGGTGGTCGTGACGGTGGCGCGATCAGAGGACGAGGTGCTGGCCAACTGGCGGACCGATCTCATCTCGGATGCCATCGTCGCGGCCCTGCTGGTCGCAATCATCGTTGCTATGGCGGCGCTGTTGAGGAGCCAATTCAGCTTCAGGACCGGATTGGAACGGTCGCTGCGGGAGCGGGAGGCGCGTCTGCGTTTGTTGGCGGACAACATCGCCGACATCGTCATCGTGATGGACCGAAAGGGATACCTCCGCTACGTGTCGCCTTCGGTGGTGGCTGTGCTCGGGATGACCGAGAATGATTTCCTCGGCAGGTCGTGTCTCGACGTGGTCCATGACGACGACCGAGAAAAGGTCATGGCTGCGAGCCGAGAGGTGAAGCACGCGAGCGCCTCCAGCTCAGTTCGGTTTCGTATTCGGCGGGGAGATGGGGCCGTGGCTTGGCTGGAGGCTCATTTCAAGCTGGCCGAGCAGTCCCTCGGCGGCGAGCTGGAGATCGTCGGAACTCTTCGCGACATCACGAAGCAGAAGCGCCTCGAGGACGAGCTGTCATCAGCCAACCTCAGACTGGCGCAGCTCGCGACCACAGACGGTCTGACACGGCTTGCGAACCGGCGCAGCTTCGATGCCTTCATGCGGGAGGCCTACGTCAAACATGACACGCTATCGGTGCTCCTGATCGACATTGACCAGTTCAAGGGCTTCAACGACGCACTGGGCCACCAGGCGGGGGACGGCTGTCTCCAGCGCATTGCCGAGGTGATCGGAAGCGCCACCGCAAACACGGGAGGATTGTCGGCGCGGTATGGCGGTGAGGAGTTCGCGGTGATCCTGCCCGGCGTGAACGAGGGAAGGGCCCTAAAGGTGGCCGACGCGATTCGGATGATGGTCGCCCGCTTGCAGATCCATCATCCGCGCTCGCCACGAACCTACGTGACGATAAGCGTGGGCGTTGCTGAAAAGGGCGATGCCACCACGGACGAGTTGGCGCTCACCCGTGACGCCGACATCGCCTTGTACCACGCGAAGGAACAGGGCCGGGATTGCTCGGTCGCAAGCTCCTCGCTCGTATCCTCGCGCCTGGAGATGCCGTCGCTGGTGCCCTCACTGCCTGATCTGGAGGGCGCGCGATGAGAGCGCCGGACCAGCGAGGAGCGCGGCGAGTTGCGTTCGAGCGGACTATTCCGGCCAGCATGATGGCGATCGACGGAACGTGGCAGCGCGCTTGCACCTTGAAAGATATATCTGACGTCGGAGCCAAGCTTTTGATCGAGGACTCGATAGAGGGGCTGCCATTGAAGCAGTTCTCCCTGGTGCTCTCGTCCACCGGCCTTGCCTATCGCAGATGCGAACTGGCGTGGGTAAACGGCGAGGAGGTCGGCGTGACCTTCATCCGACAGGATCTCAAAGGAAGGACAAAAGCCCAACCTACCGATCCCCGCTGATCCACCCGGGACTGCGAAGAACGTTTCACATGAAGCCTGGGTTCCGAGGCAGGTACTGGGTCCAGCTACCGAAATCGCGGGAAGACATCAGCAGCATCGGAAATTTGATCCGCATGCCGTGCTCGAACGCCGTCGTCAGCACAGCTTCGCTGGCGCCCGGCAGAAATGCCGATACTTGCGGCGCCCCACTCTCGAGTGCCAGGCGCAGCGCCGTCCTTAAGGCTGTGGCTGCGGCGCCGGACTGCAGAACCGCGACCGGTCCGATATGGCCGCCCGCATCGACATAGACGTAGCCGGCCCAATCATCTCCGTCGTAGAGGCTGAAGCCTCGCATCCGGCTGTCCTTGATGAGATAACGATGATGCTTCTGCCGGGATACCCCAAGCACACGCTCGTCCGCCTGCGCGAGGCGAGCCAACGTCGAAGCGTCTTCGTCGAGCGGAGCGCATTTGAGTTGTGGCCCATTCAAGCGGTCGATCAAGTGCTGTCGGGGTACGCTGACGGTGTAGATCGGAAACCGCGGAAACAGTCCGTGTCGGATGTAGAGCCCCTGCGACACGGCGTTGAAGGCAAAGGTGATCAGAACCTTGTTGGAAGCGCCGGACTTCTTGGCGTGATCCAGGGTCCGTTCGATCAGCTCGTTGCCCACGCTCCCACGCTGGCGGTCAGGCGTTACGAAGAGCTGCGCCAGAAACCAGATATCTCCGCAGACCCAGCTCCAAGCAAAGCCGAGGATCCGGTCGCCTTCTTCCGCAATCCAGAGACCGTCGGGATCGTCCGCCAGAGAGAACAACTGAAAGTTCGGAGGAGTCGCTGCGGCCATGGTCCCAAAGCCATGGCGGACCGTCAGATCGTTGATGCTGGCGACGACAAGCGCATCGGCGAGCTCCAGGTCCTCAGCGCGAGCGGGCCGGCAAACCACTGTCATCGAACAACTCCACGAACAGGCGGACGTCGAAAGGATCTTACACCTGCTGCCGAAGGGATCAGCCTTCACAGCGTCAAAGCCTCCCCGAGGGATTCTGCCGCGCCTGACAGCACGGCGAGCCATCGACGGATGCCACATAGAGCGACCTCGCCGGCAGCCAAGGCACAAACGCGACCAGACGCTGGAGTCCGAGCGCTCAGCTCAGAACCATTCGCCCGGCGTGTATTTATCGACGATCAGTACAGAAAGGGACAGCAGCAGGCCCAGGCCACTGAACATCGCCACCGAAAGGGCCGTGTCGATGTCTTCGATCGATTTCGCGGACGCGCGGGGCAGCAACCATGTAATCGCAGCATTCATGTCACTCTCCATTGAGGCCGGCCAACAACCGACGCCGGGCCACAACAGCAGGCGTTCGTTTCAGAGTGACTTCGCGGGATTAACGAAATGGCTTCTCGACGGCGAAAACGCGTCTCTTCCGCCCCGGACGGTCCGGGTCCTGTTCTATTGCCTGACGAGGCCGCTCCAGGCTTTGCGTGTGTAGGGGCCGGTGAAAATTCCGGTCTTCATGCAGGCATGCCCTGCAGCGGCACACCTCGAATCCACGTCCGAATGACTGGATCCGTCCTGTTTGCAATGTGCGATCGCTTCTGAGCACGTCGCTGCGGAAGCCAGCGAGGTGAACAGGCAGGCGACCAAAACAGCAGCTGTCAGTATTCGCATGGGGAGCAAATCCCGGCTGGGGTCGATCGGCGCAAGAACCCGGGGTCGCGGGGAAATCTCCTATTTCGCCGGCGGGCGCAGCGGACCGTCGGCCCACCTGCGGGCCGCCAGGTCCTGCAGCGGGTCGTCGCCGCAAGCGGTGCAGACGTACCGCAGCTTCCCGTCGGCGATTTTGTGGGGCACAGGCTTCATCGGCCTGCCGCACGACGTGCACGCCTTCCGGACCGGATAGGACACTGGCATCTGATTTTCCCCTGCGCCAGTCAGTCTACGTCCGCTGACATCGCGATCTCAAGACGGTCGCGGAAAGTTGCAAGAGCGTGTCGTGCCTTCTTGACTCAACGAACGCGGGCTACTCAACTCGGGGCAGTGATGTTGTGGGGGTGCGTCATGGAGCAGGAGTTCTACCAAAGCCTCGCGCAGCGGGTCCGTGTCATTGCCGAAGAGGCCGATCCGTTCACCCGACGTCGTCTGCTGGATCTCGCCAAGCGGTACGACGCCAAGGGCGGCCCCGGGCAATCCGGAGCAACCGAACGACCACTGCCGGTCCCGCGCACCACGCCGCCGGCTTCCATCTTCTCCGAAGCGGGCGAGGCTTGAGCTCAGGCCCTACCCGCTACCGGCTGCTCCGTCGCGTTCAGTCAAACCGGAGATCCGGCGATCGTGAATTCAGACCGCCGCCCTATCTCCGCGTGAAGCTTGCCAGCGAATGCTCGAGGAAGAATCGCATCATCTCCCTGGTCGCGTCCGGCCCACGCGGATCCGTGTAGGACCCGGCAGGACTGCCTCCTGACCAGGCATGGGCGGCGCCGTGGATGCTCCAGTGCTCGGAGATGTCCAAGCCACCTCCATCGGTGAGGATGGTGCGGGTATATGCGTGCCCCTCAGGTACTCGCCCGCGAAGAATCTTCGTCCTCAGGCTCGCATCTTCGCCGGGCCCACGGAGAATCCGATCAGCATTGCTCGGATGCACCGTGGTGTCGCGGTCGCCATGGAAGACGATGGTCGGCACCGACGCGCCAGCCGTCCCGATCGGTCCAGCGCTGCCCTGCCGCATAGCGGCCAGTGCAGACTTTAGGTCGCTGGCAGCCCCGCAGGCCAAGCCGGAGTGAACGCTGACGGCGGCATATATGTCGGGGTACGTCGCACCCATAATGGCTGCGGCGGCACCGCCGGCCGACAGGCCTGCGACGTAGACGCGCTTGGGATCGATAGGATGCTCCCGCATGATCTGGCGGGTGATGCCGGCGATCAGCGAAGGCTCGCCGCCATCCCGCCGCTGGTCCCCCGCGCGAAACCAGTTCCAGCATTTCGCATGGTTGGCTCCGCGTGGCTGCTCCGGATAGACAACGAAGCAATTCCGCTCTTCCGCCAGAAAATTCATCCGGGTGCCGACGGCGAAATCGTCCGGTGAGTGGGTGCAGCCATGAAGCATGACGATGAGGGGACGCGGTCCTCCATCAGTGCGGCTGGGGATGAACAGCTTGTAGGTCCGGCTTCCCGCCGCGTTGGTGAAGGTGGCAGCGACGAACCTTGTGCCGTCCGGTGCAATATCCGCCTTGGACAGTGGAGCGCGCCCGACTGGACCTGGCATGCCGAAACCGGAAAGATCTTTCATGCCGCCGAAGGGCGCGGGGCCTTTGTGTCGTTTGGCAGGCGTGGCTTGCGTGGACGGCCCGCTCTCCCTCTCCTCGACGACATTGGCCTTCAGCTCGAGTGTCGGCGGCTCGAGCCTCGCACGCTCGACAGGCGCAGCATTTCCCCTTGTCGCTGCGGGGTCGCCATGGCCGCGCAGCATTCGCTGCAGCACTGCAGTGGCTTCGACCAATTGGCCGGCACGTGTGAGGCGAGTCGCTTCGCGAACCATGTCTGGATTCAGCATCGTTTCACCTCGTTCGGTCGGCGAGAGCGGCCTTGACCGCAGGAGTGGCATGAAGGGCACCGAGCACCGAAACCGAGGCGATTGTGGCGCGGGCCAGCTCGGGCGTGACGTCTTGATCGATGGTCGCCAGGCCGAGAACGTTGATGTGCAGCATCTCCCCGGCGCGTCGCGCTCGTTCGAGGTCGACGCGGGCATAATTACGAAGCCCCAAGTCCAGGCTTTTGCGGGCCGTCGACTGCTTGACGACGTCTGCGTGCCGCTCGAGCTGGTTGCGGATTGCGGTCCGAATGAAATCGGTGCGGTTCGAGTAGAACCCTTCCTGCACCATGAGATCGACCTGGCCGAGGTCGACATAACCAAGGTTGATTGTGATCTTCTCCGTATCCGGGGTTCGTGGTCGCAGTTCGCGTACATTGTCGGTCATCGGTACACCAACTTACCATCCACGCGGATGGTGCTCGGATGGTAAATAGATATCCACGGTGGGGTTTCAAGACCCTCCCGCTGCTGCGCTTCAGGACCGGATCTGCTGCCGTTTCGCGACTCTCGGGGTGGGACGGACCCTTCGTCGGCCGTCCGGTTTACTTCCGCCTGAAATCAAATCGAGGACGCGTTGGGTGGCGTGGTATCATCCGTGGTCAAGGAGGAAGACGTCATGTCCACTTCCAAGAAGCCATTAGAACCCGATGATTTTCCGGTGACCGCCGAAGGACAAAGATTAAGAAGCAAGATGGCGAGCCCGTAGCCACTACTAAGGGTCATGAAACCGCTGCCGACTTGGCCGAGCGCATCAACGACGACGAAGCGCGCCGTGAGGAGGACAAGTGGTCGGCCTGAGCGCCTTCTCTCAGCCCTCCAGCAGAGTGTCGATCAGCTTCAGCAATTGCTGGCGCTCCGGACCCCCGGCGCCACTACGCAGGAATTGGCCTATATCCGTATAGGAGACTAGGTCCCCTGAGCTGATGTTGGGCTGGTGCTTCACGACGGGCGTATTCGTCCGCAGATCTCGCGTCAGCGCCGAGACGTCACCATTGCTGCTTTCGTAGAGAACTCGCTCGGTCATACCGACCAATCGAACGGACGATCATCCGTTCCAGATTGGCCGAAGGCACGTGCGAGCATCTCTGTCGATTTCTCGCTCGGCGCGGAGCGGTCGCGCCGTCGCAGCGCGTTGGGGCGGCTACTTCTGTCCCGACGGCGCCTGGGCGTTCGAGTTGTTCGGGTTGTTGGCATTCTGCTTGTTGGCCTCATGATGCCCGATTGCGCAGCCGGCCACCGCCCCGAGCTTCCCATGGCCCGCCATGTGGCCGGCAACACCACCCGCGATCGCGCCCTTGATGCATCCTTTGGCCTGCACTGGCGAGGCCAACGCAATTGCGAGCAGGCAGGCAGTGGCGAAGATGGTTTTCATGATCATTCTCCTCCGAAATGACGTCGCACCGATCATCAATCCGGGGCGAGCATCGCCGTTCCGCGAGAAATTCAGGCTGAGTCATTCCGGGCCCTGCGGCCTACGCCACCCGGTGAGGCTCGTCCCCTTTCACTGTCCTCGCGCGTAGAAAACGCCCGCGTCGTGGTGAGTGCAGCGGGAGCATCTGAACTCGCCGTGCGATGCTTTTCGGGAGGTTTGCGGCCATAGGCCATGCCCCACAGCTCGGGCATTTTACCAGCAAGATATTCGTTTCAAGCATGGTCGGAGCTCTCCGCACCCACGTGGCAACCGCACGAAACTGGAGACGTTCCTGCGCTTTGCGCCGAAGGGAGAAGGCGCCGCTGGAGTGTCAACGGTTCGGCAGCAGACGAGTCAGGAACCGAATCTGCTCCAGCTCCCAGACCGAACTGGCGCTACGGCGAGGCTTGTAACGTTCGGCGGTCCGTCTACGATCCCGAAATGACAGAGCACAAAGCTTGCCCGAAATGCGAGAAGACGATGGAGCAGGGCTTCATTCCCAGTCTGGGGCGTGGGCAGTTGCTCTGGTTTGCGGGAGCGCCGCCCGCCACGTACCGCGAGTCGTTCATGTTCGGCAGGAAGGCGCTTACCGTGACCACCTATCGGTGCTTGGTCTGCGGCTATCTGGAATCGTATGCGGAGGGATGAGCCCGACGCTAAATTGAGCCCTTTATGGAAACGATTGCCACATCTACCGCTCTTGTGCTCGCGATGCTCGTGGCGCTGGCGTTCTATCTTCGCTTGAAAATAACAGGCCTGCAGCGGCGACTGGTCTCGCTGGAAAGAGTTGAAGCAAAGCTCGATTTGCTGCTGAAACATGCCGGTGTGAGCTATGACCCGCTGGGTCCAAAAAGGGAGAACGCCCGTTCAGTTCCGCCACTGGAACAAAAATGGAAGGGGCCACCTGAGGTGGCCTACAGGGGATGTAGCGCAGCTTTCTGTTCGTGCATTTCCTTGATCAATGCGTTGATGCGTTCCATCGTTAGCTGGTCGGTGACCCCGCGCGCGATCCGCTCGTAATGTTCAACCTTTTGGTCGATTGCTTCGCACTTGTCACACATGGGCTCACCGCGCGCGTTGGGCGGGAGCACAAGGCAGCTCTCAGTCATCGATAACTGCCGGAACGGGGCGATGATGCGGGTCAATGGTCCGAAGGCCCATCTGTTCCTGTTGCTTCAAATCCTGCCACTGCGAACAAATTGAGGCCACTGACGTCGGAACACGCCAGTGCTGCATTAAGCGACCGATAAGAACGATGCCACCAGCCGATGTTGGTTCTCCATGCGTTTCAGACCCATGAGGCTATCAAGTTCGGTAGCCAGGAGCGGCCTCAGCCCTGGGTCGTGCCGCCTTGGCCTGAGGCCCTTTTTTTGGGCTGGAGGGCGCACGCTGCGATCCGGGCGGCTCACTCCGCCGCTTGCAGCCCTTGCTCTGTCGGCTCATAGCGCTGGCCGTGCTGTTCGAGCCAACCGCCTTCGATCATCTTCCGCGCCAGAGACATCGTGCATATCGGCTGGTTGCCACCTGGATCGCAGAGGCCGTCTCCGCGCTGGATCAAGAACCCGCGGACACGCAGCCGGAGCGGCTTGATCATCCCAGGAAACAGAACGATGCGCTTTTCCGTCATTTCCTCTCCCAAGCGCCGGTATCGATGATCGTTCCGGAATGCTTGGGTCGTCGAACTGCACATCTCGATCACGTAGCCGCCATGTCTTCCTTCGGCGCCACGCGCGACGACCGTGAGCGCGTCATCTGGTAGCGAGCGCTGGAAAGCCGCCGCATCATTCACGAACAATCCTGACTTGCGCAGTTGGCGTTCGCTGTCCGCTAACGTCCTATAGCTCCGCTCCATCGTCTCAAGATGATGGCGCGTGAAGGCGTCCTTTGCTGTCGGCAGCGCCTTCCGATACCGTTCCGCCCGCTCAAGATACTCCTCAGGGGTCATGACAACCTCGCTCGCGCGCCACTCGATGGAACAGCGGCGCTTGGTCGGCATTGCGAGAACATGCCCAGATACTTCTTCCGACCTCCACAATGTTGCACCGAACACCGATACCGATGGCGAGGAACTCCCAGACGACGAAGCAGCTTGGCAGGAGGCCACCACATACGCCGGCGCGTTGTTCAAAGACATCGATGGCAAGTTCCGACCGGGCCAGGAGTGGAGCTTTGAGGTCACCGACGAGGCCGGGAAGTCCATCTATAAAATCCAGATCAGCGCCAAGAACGAGACGTGAAGCCGGTCCCCAGGTCCCCGCCGCGCCCCTGAAGCGTGATGTAAGGCCCTCGCTTGGCGACACTTTCAGGTCTTCGCTATTTTCGGATGCATCCGGGAACCAGCTGGCCTGAACGTCCATTAATAGCCTGAATGGTCCGATGTAGGGGATTTGGCCATGGGCATTGAGCGAATGCACTCACCGAAGTACTGGTTCGTACGGGCCGAGGAGTTTCACACTAAGGCCGACAACTGCGATCACGTGCAGGCGAGAGCCACGCTTCGCCAGGTTGCGAAGAACTATGAAGCGATAGCACGGCGAGCGCAGCAAATTCTCACTGCGACCGAACTGGACCAGCGCCGCCGGGTGCGGGTGGCACAAGAACACGCTGACAACCAGCGCGTCATCATGGCCCAGCTACGGCCCGGCATGAATCGAGACGGTCCTATGTAGTCGTTTTTTTTAGGGTGTTCTAATTTGTGATAGGAACACCCCGCGCGACTGCGTCTTGACCGCCATGTCCCACTACTACTTCGACACGCGCGACAATACGAGAACTCGAAGCCCGTCAGGATCGGAAACGCGGCCCACACGCAGCTTCAACTCGACGTCTACGGCGAGTTGATGGACGCCCTGTACCAGGCGCGCCGCGGGGGCCTTCGGGAGAACAAGCGAGCCTGGGCGGTCCAATGTGCGCTGCTCGAACATCTCAAGAGCATCTGGAGCGAGCCGGACGAGGGCATTTGGGAGGTCCGCGGCGGAGCCAAGCACTTCACGTATTCGAAGATCATGGCGTGGGTCGCCTACGACCGGGCCGTCAAGTCCGCTGCCGAATTCGGCATGAAGGGACCGGTGGAGGAGTGGAAAGCGCAGCGCGCCGCGATTCACGACGAGGTATGCCGGCATGGCTACGATGAAGAGCGCAAGACATTCGTCCAGGTCTACGGAGAGCCGCAACTCGACGCGAGCCTCCTGTTGATCCCGGCCGTGGGCTTCCTGCCTCCAGAGGACCCGCGCGTGATTTCGACTGTCACCGCCATCGAACGTGAGTTGCTGCAGGACGGCTTCGTCCGTCGATACGACACGGGCTCGACGAAGGATGGTCTGCCGCCGGGCGAGGGCATGTTCCTGGCTTGCAGCTTCTGGCTGGCCGACGCCTACCATCTGATCGGCCGCGATGCGGAGGCCAAGGAATTGTTCGAGCGGCTTCTGGCGCTTCGCAACGACGTCGGACTGCTGTCTGAAGAGTACGACACTTCTCGCCGGGGCCTCGTCGGCAACTTCCCGCAAGCCTTCTCCCACATCGCGCTCGTCAACACCGCTCACAACCTGACGCACCGCGAAAAACCGTCGGAGCACCGCGGCAGCAAGAAGGCGCCTCCCAGCAAGGGAAAGGAAGCCGGCTCCGACTAGGAGGTCAACATGGCAGTGAACTCAACCGATCCGGCCGCTCCAGCAAGTCCGGGCGAGCGCCAGAAGCCACCCGTCCGCTTCCCAGTCGTTCTGGACAGACAGCCTGCGCTGGTGACCGGCGCCAACTCCGGCATCGGTCGGGCGGTCGCGCTGGGACTCGCAGCATCGGGCGCCGATGTCGTCGTCAACTATGTCGTCGATCCCGCGTCAGCCGAAGAGGTAACTCATGAAATCGAGGCTCGCGGTAGGAAAGCCATCGCGATCAAGGCCGACGTCAGCGACGAGGATGACGTCCGATCGATGTTCGCCCAGGCCATCGATCATTTCGGCACGTTGCACATCGTGGTAAACAACGCCGGGCTGCAGCGCGACGCGCCGTTCCACGACATGACCCTCGATCAATGGAATAAAGTGATCAGCGTCAATCTCACCGGCCAATTTCTCTGCGCCCGCGAAGCCGTCCGTGAATTCAAAAGACGCGGTGTCGTCGAAGACATCTCGGCCGCCTCAGGCAAGCTCGTCTGCATGAGCTCCGTGCATCAGGAGATACCTTGGGCGGGACATGCGAACTACGCAGCGTCCAAGGGCGGCGTCATGCAGCTGATGAGAAGCGTCGCGCAGGAGGTCGCCCCGCTCGGCATCCGCGTCAACGGCGTTGCCCCGGGAGCGATACGCACCCCCATCAACCAGGCCGCTTGGGAGACCAAAGAGGCCTACGAAAACCTGATGACGCTGGAGCCCTACAAGCGTATCGGCGAGCCTGATGACATCGCGCAAGCGGTCGCCTGGCTGGTCTCGGACGCCGCAGACTACGTCACCGGCGCTACGTTGTTCATCGACGGCGGCATGACTCTCTTTCCCGGTTTCGCAAGCGGGGGTTAGGCAAGCCGGGCGGTATGTTCGCAACGCTCGTAAGGACTGCGAACGGCTGGCACCCGGGTGTTACGGAAAGTGGAGGAACGCATTGTGGCAAACGGCGCACGGGCAGTGGCTCCTGGAAAGATCGCGCGCGAGATGGTGCGAGCTCTGACGGCGGTTCTGAAGCGCCGCTCGGCGGCATCGACGAAGAAGGCTCTTAGGACAAAGGAGAAGGCCCGAAGCCAAGCCTCGGAGCGGCCGGGTCCGGGAAAATAGCGGAAGTTCTGATGCCTATCTGGCTGACAGCGGGTCTTTGGGGGCTGCTTGGCGCCTCATCGTTGCTCCTGGGAGCGGGGTCGCTTTCGTCTTCAGAATGCCTCGTTACCTTACCGCAGGGATAATGTCGTTCGGTTGCGGCGTGCTCATCTCGGCCGTTGCTTATGACCTTTTGGAGGATGGATTTCAGGAAGGCGGCATATGGCCTATCGTTGCTGGCGCGATCGCCGGCTCGGCAACTTATGCCCTTGCCGATTGGGCGGTCTCTCGAGCAGGCGCACATTCCCGAAAGCGGTCAGGGGACCAGCAGGCGAACGCCGGCGAAGGTGGAGGGCTGGCGATTGCTATCGGCTCGCTCCTGGACGGAATTCCCGAAAGCGTCGTACTGGGTCTTGGTCTATTGAGCGGCAAAGGCATCAGCATAGCGATGCTGGCAGCCATCTTCCTGTCCAATTTCCCAGAAGGGTTGTCGAGTGCGCTCGGCATGCGAGCTGCCGGGTTCCCGGGTCTACATCTTCAGCCTTTGGGCAACGATCGTCGTGCTTTCCGGACTTGCTGCCTCGGCAGGAGCCGCTTTCCTGGGCGGTGCGTCCCCTCAGGTCGTGGCCGCGGTGAGCGCCGTTGCAGCGGGCGCTCTTCTCACGATGGTGGTGAACACCATGGTGCCCGAAGCCGTCGAAGGTGAACAGAAGCTCGCCGGCTTGCTCGTTGTCATCGGACTGCTTGTGGCGTTTGCGCTTTCCAACGTAGGAGAGACTTAAAGGCGGCGCGAAATGTGCATCGATCCGGACCTTCAAAGGATCGGGACCTCGCCATTTCACCCGCTCCCGGCGCCCCGCCGGCCCTCGATGGTACCCGAACCCGACTTCATCAGGTCGTCGTAGCGGCTTCGCTCCTCCTGCGTGAATTTTAGATTGGCCTCGGCAGGCTCCAACCTCGGCCGCCTGCTGCTGGATCAACGGTTGCTGAAGTTCGGTCTGCTGTCGAGATTGGGGACGGTATCACAGGCCGGGGGTTCAAAATCGCGGGCCGCTGAGCGAGCCAAGTTCTGCTCACCCAAAGCGCTTGAATTAGCCGCTCCAGGGAAACAATCATGTTCCGTTTTGGCCGATTATGTCCAGTGGAGCAAGGCCCGTGCGTGCCCTGGGGGTGTGCGCCGTTGCGGATAGTGGATCGCCTTCGGCCTAGAGGCGTGCATCGTGGGCGAATCAGGCACCAAGGCGTTCGCTCCGATGCCAACGCGGACCGGCGCCCGACCAAGCCAAATGACCGAGTTAACCACCGAACCGAGCCATCACCAAAATTGGAACCGGGAACCGGTCAGTACGTTCTGGTTCCGCTGGGGGAATTATGGCAACGCATCAACAACATGGCCGCTCGACTCAACGGCCGGAGTGGTCCAATCCGCCGACCTTGAATGCCCGGTTCTTGGACTGGGCGTACGCTGCGATGGCAGCGCGATGGACGCCTCGCCGGTACGTCATTCCGCCCGCCCGCAGCGGGTGCGGACCTACCTTGCTCTGTTCGCGCTCGCGCTAGTCCTGCCCTTGCTCGCGGTCGCGTTCTTCGGGCTGAACAGAATGGCGGCAATCGAGCAAGCGCAGATCGAGCGCCGCGTCATGCAAATCTCGCAGAATCTCCGGTTCGTCCTCGATCGGGAGCTTGATCGCGCGCTCGTCACGCTCGAAACCTTGGCGACATCATCGGAGCTACGAACCGGCAATCTGAACGCATTCCACGATCAGGCGGTTCTGGCGTTGAAGCCAGCAAAGGCGGCGATCGTTCTCATCGACACCCCCTATCGTCAACTCGTGGTCACGCTCAAGGACTGCTCGTGCTCCATAGGATTCATGCAGGATGTCCTGGGTCGACATCCCTCGGCGTCTTCTTCTCCCGCTGAGGTGTCATCTTCGCCGGGCTTTCCTGTCCGGGGACGCCGCGCGGACCGAGCTCCTCGCGCTGGATATCGTCTTCGGAGCGCTTGGGCTCGACGCCGTTGATCGGCCTGTCTGGCATCATTCCATTCTCGCCTTTTCCTGCAGGTCGCGGATCCGGATCTCGGCTTCCTCCTTCGAGGTCACGATCTCCGATTCATCGGGCACGCGCGCAATCGCGCTGAGCCTCTTGAGTTCGGCGAGCTGCTCCGCGGTGGGCTTTTCCATTGTCGAGTTCCTCGATCGCCTGCACGACGGTCTCGTCATCGAGCACGTCAAGCAGCTGGTTTATGGTTTGCTCGCAATCTCTGCGGCCGGGCTCGACATGACGGGCCAGAATGCCCTGTGCCTCTTCGACGGCCTTCAGCACTCGCTTGTCCGGATTCATGACCGGTACTCCAGATACTCGAAGGGAAAACTCCCCTACGAACGGCGCGTTCCTTTGCTCAGGCCCTTGAACGAACTGGCGCGCAGAAGCCCGTCGGAGGTGATGTCGCGGTACTCGATGTCGGCGAAGAACTTGGGCTCGACCCAGGTGGCCTTTGGCTTCCGGATGGCCTTCGTCAGCTTCTGCTTCGGGCTTACTACGGTATCGAGTGCCCTTCGGATCTGCGCGGACGTTGTCCGGCTCCATCCGGTGCCTACCTTGCCCATGTAGACAAGGTCCTTGCCCTCCTTTTTGCCCAGATAAAGTGCGGCCACGCCGGAGGGGTCCTTGACGAAGCCGACCACGGGGAATTTGCCCTTCTGAACGACCTTGATCTTCTGCCAAGCCTCCACCCGATCCGACCGGTAGGGCGCATCCGCTCGCTTGGAGACGATGCCTTCGTAGCTCAGCTTGCTGGCGGCAGCGAACAGCGCCTGGCCATCCCCTTCGTGATGCTCGCTATAGAGGACGGGCTCCTTCAGCCCGTGCTCCTCCATTAGCTCCCTGAGCAGCCTCTTCCGCTCGATCTGCGGCTCCCTGCGCAGATCTCTGCCGTCCAGCCACAGAAGATCGAAGGCGAAGTAGAGCAAGCGATCCTGATCGCCTCTGCCGAGATCCGCCTGCAGCTCGGAGAAGTTCGTGCGGCCCTCATGGATGACGACAACCTCGCCGTCGACGATGGCCTTGCCTTGAATATCAAAGGCGCCGGCGATCCTCGAGAACTTGCTGACCCAGTCGTAGCCGTTGCGCGTGTAGGCGCGGCGATCGTCCCCGTCGATCCGGAGCTGGACGCGGTAGCCATCGTATTTGATTTCGTGAATCCACTGCGCGCCCGAAGGCGCCTTCACCTTCAGGGTCGCAAGCTGGGGCCCGATGAACCCCTGCATCTTAGGGGCTCCCGGCTTCGCGGCCGGTGCCTTGGTACGCTTCGCCACGCTACGCTACTCACAAAAAACCCACCGCCGGGTTGGGGCCGACGGCGGGCAGTCTACCTACCTTACTCAACGAGTCTTCAAACTTCGGAGGCTGTTATGTGTTTCCGGAGCCCCGCTACGCCGCCGCGTCGCCCCGAGAGTGAGCGGGCGCCGCGCTCGACTGCTCCTATTTGACCGCAAACGGCGGTCTTTGCCGAACTATGGGCGCGCCCCAGCGTTGACCGTGATCATGTCAGACGCTTTTGACGACTTCCGCGCCTACGCGGTCCGAGCTCTTTGCAAGGCCCGCTCGATGCCGCAGGGCAAGATGAAGCACCTTCAGCCTGTGGCTGGACGAATTTATAACCTCCTCAAGAAAGAGGCCGCTTACGCTCCGAACATGCAGCACCTCAAGGACTTCCGCGCAGCGCAGAAGCTCGAGAGGTCTCTCGATCGGGAGCCTGAAGTCGCCGCGACCGATCGACGTCGTGTCACTTCACCGGCATCGCAGGACATGGGGCGGGAGGTTCATTGAGTGCCAGCCCTCGACACCCGCGCCGTAGCAGGCCTACTTCGAGAATATGCGCAGCGCAGCGCGTTGCGCGGCGGCAATCCGTACCGCGCAAAAGCCTACTCTCGGGCCGCGGATAGCCTGGCGGCCCTTGCAATCCCGCTCGATGTGCTCATCGCCGAGGACCGGCTCACCGAGATTCCTGGCGTCGGTGAGGCGATCGCCGACATCATCACCAAACTCCACAAGACCGGCACCCATCCGAGCCTCGAGAAGCTGCGCAAGGAGATTCCGGAGGGCGTGCTCGGGATGCTCTCCGTGCCTGGTCTCCGCCCCGAGAAGGTGCTGCGTCTCTACAATGATCTCGGCATCACGTCGCTTGCCGAATTGGAGGCCGCGGCGAAGGACGACCGCATCAAGAAGGCCAAGGGACTGGGTGCATCACTTCAGACCAAGATTCTGCAGAATCTGGCCGTCGCAAAAAGTGGAGAAGGTCGCCTCCATCTGCACCGTGCGGCCGCCCTACTGGCGCACGCCAAGGAGTCGATCTGCAAGTCCAGGCCCGAGCTGAAGCGCGTCACGATCGCCGGCGACTTCCGCCGGGGCTGCGAACTCGTTGGCGATCTCTCGATGGTTGCTGAGGCCGGCAAGGCGGCGAAGCCGCCGCCGACGGACGGACTGCAGATCTACCTGTCCGAGCGCAAGCACTTCGGCGCCGCGCTTTTGTTCGCGACGGGCTCCGCCGCCCACATCGAGCAGCTCCGGACGCTCGCCGCCGAAAAGGAGATGCGATTGGAAGCCGATGGCTTGCACAAGGGGCGCACCCTCATCGCCGGCGAGGAGGCCGAGATCTACCGCGCCCTCGGTCTGCCCTTCATCGACCCTGAGCTCCGGGAGGGGCGCGGCGAGATCGAGGCGGCTCTGAAAGGCAAGCTCCCGAAGCTCGTCACCGACCAGGACCTGCGCGGCATCCTTCACCGCCACACCGATGCCTCCGACGGCACCGAGACCCTGGACACCATGGCCAAGGCCACGCGCCAGCGCGGTTTCGAGTATTTCGGCGTGGCCGACCATTCCAAGTCCGCCCACTACTCCGGCGGTCTCTCCGTCGAGGAGATCGCGCAGCAGCAGCGGGGAGCCGACCGCTTGAACAAGCGCTTCGGCAAGGATTTCCGGATCAAAGGCATCGGGTCGGACATCCTGGCCGACGGCTCGCTGGACTATGCGGACGACGTGCTGCAGCGCTTCGACTTCGTGGTCGCGAGCATCCACGGCCGTTTCAAACTCGACCGCAAGGCGCAGACGCAGCGCCTGCTTCGGGCCATCTCCGATCCTCACACCACCATCATCGGCCGCATGACCGGGCGGCAACTCCAACGGCGGCCCGGCTACGAAATCGACGTCGAGAAGGTGCTCCGGGCTTGCGCCAAGCATGATGTTGTCGTCGAGATCAACGCCCACCCATGGCGGCTCGACCTGGACTGGCGCTGGCACCAAGCCGCGCTCGAGTTCGGCTGCATGGTGAGCATCAATCCGGATGCGCACTCGATCCCCGAACTCGAGCACATGCACTGGGGCGTCCTAATGGCCCGAAAGGGCGGCGTCCCTGCCGACCGGGTCCTGAACGCGATGACATTGCCGGAAATCACGCGCTACCTCCACCAGAAGCGGCGCTCCCTAGCCCGGGCGGCCTGATCGGCGGTGTGCTGAGCGTTCCGTTGAACGCACCATTTCTCGATGGGAGATACCGATGACAGACGTTTCCAAGATCAAGGAACACATGGACGTCATTTCGTCCGACAGGAAGATGGTCGGAAAAGTCGATCATCTGGACGGAGCCGGCAAGATCAAGCTGACGAAGCAGAGTTCGCCGGACGGTCAGCATCACCACTTAATTCCGCTCTCATGGGTCGATCACGTCGATCAGCACGTGCATCTCAACAGGACCGGCGCCGAGATCACCTCTCACTGGCAGCACGCTCAAAGCTGACCACAAGGACCGGTGGCGCAGTGCTGGCTGGCGACGGAGCATCGCGACCATTGGCTCACGATGAGGGGCTATTAGGTCGCTATCGGGGTGAGCGCGGACGTTCGGCCGAAAAACCTATTCCGGCGCGAATGGCTCATTTAGGGTTCAGACTCAATTGATCCAATAAGCGACGAGAGCGGCGAGGTGGACGGCGGCCAAGAAGTTTCTG
>NZ_JADPJQ010000064.1:0-32229 GCF_023073515.1 Bradyrhizobium sp. 17
ATCACGATGCTCTGGAATGGGTGATCACGATGGCCTGGAATCGGTGATCACGATCGGCTGGAACACGCAAGTCTGCTGACGAATGAAGAGATGGCGCACGCGATGAAGCATCAGACAGCTCTGTTGTTCGATCGTCTTGGTCGGCACGAACCGCATGTTGGGCCTTGTGACCGCCTCACAAATAGCCTCCGCATCGGTGCTGTCGTTCTTCTGCCGCTTGACATAGGGCTTCACATAAGCCAGAGGCATCAATCGCACCGTATGCCCTAACGCCTGCAGCTCGCGGGACCAATGGTGCGATGAAGCGCAAGCCTCGATCCCAACTAGGCGCGGCGGTAACTTCTCAAACAAGGATAGCACGAAACGGCGCTCAGCTGACGGCGTATGACCACCTGGCCGGCTGCATCGACGCCATGCACTTGAAAGACCGACTTCGCGATATCCAGACCCATCGTTGAAATTGACTATAGGCTGCTCCTCCGAATCGTGGGAGCCTTAAACAGCGCCCACTCCTTGGCACTCTCGTGCCCGTGGATGAGCCGTCCACTGTCTGTCCTCGGCTGGCCAAACACCGCAGAGGTCGAGTTTGCCATTCCATCGAAGCGCACAGTTTCTCTGCTGGTATCGCTTCGATCAGCCTCGAAGCAAAAATACTCCAGGACGCTGACCGACTGCACGCCATTGCTTGGATCGGCATTGCGCGTTGCCTCTATCTCGCCGGAACGCGCAGGGCAGCAATCTATGACTTTGAAGACCCAACAGCTGCCCGAAGGAAGCCTGATGATATTTCCTACGCGTTAGACCACTTCCAAACCAAGCTTTTCGGTCTCCCGGATAAATTCTGCACCGCTACAGGGCGCAAATTGGCGGCGCAACCTTCTGTCCGACTTCACAAATTGTACAGGGGTCTCTAGACGAAGTGGGCTGCGAGGTCCGCTACGGGTCCAAGGGCGGCGGTCCGCGTCGGAGGCGATGACTTCTGCTCTACTCCCGTCAACAGACCTCAACAGCATATTTTCAGGGCGCGGCCACGTCATTGACCAAGCGCATAAAAACCACTCAACGCCCGCTCAGCACCAGCGCCATGCACAGCAGCATGGCGTGCATGATGCCGGTTGCGGCGCGTGCAGCGGAAAGCGCTTGAGAGCGCCGGTATCTTTGGCCTCAATCACATCGTGATTACTGGTGAGATTCCTGACGCCAAAAATCGAGCTATCGACCGCAGGAATTCATTGTGGCTCAAATCCCGTCCGCCAAGGCGTTCCACCAACAACGCAGCCCCCGTTCTCGAGCGGATCACTGTGAATTTCGATCCTTACTTGCTCCCCTCAACCGTGTCGCAGTTGACGGCGACTTCAGCCAATCTGCCATTTGGATGCACGTAAGAAGATCAACATAGCTCTGGTCTACGATTGTGGCTTCACCTTCGCACCTATCACGAAGAGGCACGGATGCAGTGGCCCAAACCGTGTTGAGCTGCTTTTGTGCGGCCAACTCATCGCGCATGCAGTCGGCAAAGCTTTGAGGCAGGGCAAGCCCCATGGTCTTGTCGTCAGCCGTAGTGGCTCTGCAAAGCGCCTCTGCCTTCAGTTCGGGGACGCGATCCGAGACCGGCATCACAAATAAATGGGCTCCGAGGAGCGCTGCAGATAACGCCGCTATCTTCATTTTGACCTCCTTCAACGCCTACCGATTTAATTGCAACCAAAAGTACCGCGTTAGAACTGGCCTGCTTGAGCCGGAGGACTGGGCCAATCGAAGCGCAGGTTGTTCCTGTTGTTACGATCAAACAAGTCCTGCCTGCAGATGAAGGTGCTTCTGCAGCTATCCACGAGAGGTGTGGCCCGACGAACATCGGCGGCCATCGCGGCTTTCGTGAGCGGTGTCCTGGCGGGGGCGGCCGTCGCGAATACCACTTCAAGGCCGTAAAGTATGGTGACCAGGAAGATCTTTGTCATTGGACCGCCTGCCTCGATGGCAAGGGTGTGCCGTACGTGTAGATCGGATCGAGGAGAGCGAGATCGGCCTGCGCGTTCAGCCATTGTGTTTTGCCGTCATAGATCGTGACCGACCAGAATGCCTCGACCGGGAGAGGCCCTCCAGCAGGAAAGGTCAGTGTGTAACTATGCTCGGAGCCGTAGAGCGGGCCGCCGCTGGCAAGCGACTTGGTAAATGGGTAGACCTCCTCAACGGCGTCACTGCCATAGAGACCGCCCTTGGCGGGGGCGGTGTCTTTGTAGGTTGCGACATACGCCTCGTTTTTCAACTGATTGAAAGGCGCTTTGAACTGGCTCGAATTTCGATCCACGGAGAATTCGTACATCGCCGCGTAGTTCATTACGATCGGGAGGCCGTAGATGAAGCCTTCCTCGGGGATGGCCTTGGCCTCGCGGATGTCAGGCCATTCCGCCTTGGCCTGCGAACCCGCAGGGCCGGGCATCATTGTCGTGCCAGTGAGCGCAGATAGCGCTGCGCTACGAAGCAGATCGCGCGTTGTAATCACGTGAACACTCCTCTGTCTTAATCGCTTCGGCTGAGGCGCGTGTCGATCCTGGGTTCCGAGACAGCGGGATCACGACGATGGAGAGTCCGCGCTACCGCTCGACGTGCTAGTTCACCGCGAAGATCGCCGGCGGCTTCCAAGAGCCTTCGCCGGCGGGCAATATCGACGGTGCCTCGGTCTTCGGCCAGTAAAGTCGCATCACCAGATAGATCGGCCCCTTCGGTGCAGGCAGCCAATTGGCTTCCTTGTCGGCCCCGGCGAGTTGTTCTGGATATACAGCGTCAGCGAACCGTCCGGGTTCGTTCTCATGGCCGGTATCATGGGGGAGTTGACCAGATATCGGTTGATCGGATTTTCGATCAGCAGCTGCGTCTTGCCGTCGTACATTGTAAGTGACCAGAACGCATTTACGGGCGGCTGCTGACCCGACAGGAATGTCAGCGTGTAGCTACTTTTGCTGCCGTCGAGTGTCTTGCCATCGACGTCGACGCGCGTGAAGGGATACATCGCCTCCGCTGCGTCGTTGCCGTAAATGCCCGCCTTCGCGGCAACGGCACGTTTCAACCAGTCGCCATCGTAATGGGCGCTGTCGCCAGGCAGCGAACCGATCCGCCAGCCATTGACCGCCTTGCCGACATTGGCGACGGCTTCGTCGACCTTGCGTTCACCTTCTTTCATGCCCAAGCCGACCTCGAGCTTGTCCTCCAGCGATAGGTCCCTGAAGTTGAACGTTTTTCCTGGGCCAACGCCAATGCTTGCGAGCTTTGCGCGGATTTCATTTTCGTTCTCCTGGGCGGGGGCGAACTGCAGCGCGAAGTCGAGATACTCGAAGAAGTTCGTCTTCACGAGTTCCTTGTCGATCTTGGGGAAATCGATCACGGGCGCGGCGGTCGGTGCGGGCTGGTTGAGATAGGCCGACAGCGGCTGCGCCTTGTAGCCGGCCTGAACCTTCTTGACGTTGTCGAGGTCTTCCGGATTGAAAAGCTGAGTGCGGTAACCGGCCAGGGAAAACTGCGTTCCGGAGCGAAACACCTTCTTGATGCCGGGCGGCGTCGCGCCCTTCCAGTCCGGCCCGACCACCATGTAGTCGCCTGGCTGGCTGCCCGTCGCACGGTTTCCGATATAACCGTAATTGTAGGTATTGCCGTCGCAAAGCATGACTGAGTAGTAGCGTTTGGGATCGACCCCCGGAACCGAAATGACGATCGGCTCCGCCCGCAGGTCCATCCATACGAACGAATACGGCGTGTCGCTGTTCGGAGTTACGATGGCAGTGTCCTTGTAGGTGAATACGTTCGGCTCGTTCCTGATCTGATTGAAGGGAGCCTTGAATTGCCCGGAGTTGCGGTCGATGGCGTATTCATTCATGACCGCGTAATTCATCACGATCGGCAGGCCATAGATAAAGCCTGCCTCGGCAATGTCTTTTGCTTTGAGGAAGCCCGGTCGCGGGGCGCTTGTCTGCGCCTGTGCCAGGACGGAATTCGCCGTTGAGGCGGAGATTGCGGCCAGCGCCGCGGAACGAAGAAGATCGCGCTTCGTCAACATGATGTCAGCTCCTGTTTTGGGAGTGTTGTTGTTCGCGGTCGGTCGCCGGCGCCGAAGCCCCGACGTCCTGTCAACTTTCATTGGGCCGAAATGCCCACCGTCGTCTGCGCCTTCATGATCGGCGGCGGATTCCATTTACCGGTCAGCGCTTCCGACTTCGGCGCGTACAGCCGCATCGTCAGATTGAAAGCTCCCTGCGGCGCCGGAAGCCAATTGGCTTCGAGGTCCTTGCCAGGGCTCGCGTTCTGGAAATAGAGATCGAGCGATCCATCCGCGTTGTACTTGAACGGCATCCAGCTGCTGACCGCAAAACGGTTCAGCGTATTGCCGACCTGGAAACCATCCTGGTCGTAGAGCGTGATGGACCAGAACGCATTGACAGGGGGCGTGGCGCCCTTCTGGAATGTGACGGTGTATTTGTTTGCGCCATCAAGCGGCTTGCCGCTGTCGTCCGCGAGATTGAGCGGATAGATGGCATCCTCGACCACGTTCGCGCCGAGACCCTGCTGCGCGAGAATGGCGCGCTTCAGGTAATAGTTGCCATATACGCCCACCGTGTCGGTGTTCATCGCCCATCCGTTGGCAACGCGCGCCAGCGTCGGCAGCTTCCAGGCCATCAGTTTCTGCGCGTCCTGCGGTGCGGTTTCGAGCGCTCGCTGCAGGATTGGATCGAGCTTGCCGATGTCGAAGCTTTTGCCAGGCTCAATGCCGATTTGCTTCATCTGCGCGAGAATCGGATCGTCAGTGACATGAGGCGGATGCAGCTTGAGCAACTCGGCAGCATTAGCGAAATACACGCCCGCGGACATCGTATCGACCTGGGTCTTTGGCGGTGTCTTCATGTCGATGCTTGGGTCGGGCTTGAATTCGGCCGGCTTTGGCGTTTTGCCATACTCGGAAAGGAGCGTGACCTTGTAGCCGGCCTGGATCTTGTGAACCGCATCATAATCCGGCGGGCCGTCGGTCTTGGTCCGGCCGATCAGCCAGACGTAGGGGGTTGGCGCGTCGATGCGTTGAGTGTCTTTTGGAAGCTTGAACTCCTCTGCAAACTTGTCGCGCAGATCCGGCCTCCAGTTCGCGCGTGCCACCAGGAACGTCCCGGCCCTAGTGCCCGTCGTGCGCCAGCCGGGCGACGCAAAGACGTCGGTCCACATGTCGAGCATTGGCAGCAGGTAGTATCGCCCATTGGTATCCGGTGCTGAGATGACGACTGGTCATGTCCAGCCATGAGGCGGAATACAGCGTATCGAAGTTGGAGCGCACTACGCCTTTAAAATCCGCCGGAGGGTATTCACCCACATTGACGAACGTATTCATCGGCCCTTTGAAATTGCCCATGCCGTTGGTGAATTGCTTGCGAGAAACGTCCATCGACATGATGGAGTAGAAATAAACATAGGCGTCTACCGCGATTGCGTGCGCCTCCTGTTCGGTGATGGGTGCTGCCGATTGGGCCAGCGCCACGGGCGCTGTCGCGGCGCCAAGGCAAAGAGACAATGTTAGCGGCAAGATTCCTCGAAACATGTTGAACCTCGTTTTCTGAATCGTTGATCTTTGATTGACAGCTTCGTTCAATTCTCTTTGTCAAGGTCGGACTCTTCCCCCTCACCTGATGGTCGGCGTGACGTTTCCTTTGGTTAGCTGGTCGGCATCATTCGTTCGCCGCCTTTGGCCAACCGGCGCCGCGATCCCCCTCTCTTCATTCGTTTCAGTAACAGGGTGGATAGGGGTAATCACCGCAAGCCGGGCGGGCGTATGGGTGGTAGTACGCAGCCGCTCCGTATGCAGCGGCGCCTACGACGCCGGCATACATGGCGCCGCGAAACGCCGAACGACGTGCGACGCCGGCAAACGACATCGGCGTGAACGGCCGGCCGATAATGTCGATGAAGAGGGCGGCTCCACCGTCGGCGCCGGCGATATCTCCCTCCAGGGTCTGAACGTTGAACGTTAGCTTGTCGCCTTCGAGCTTCGGATTTTTCAGCACGACGACCGCGTCCTTCACCGAACCGTCCTTGCCGAACACGGACAAGGTCGCGTTCGGCGGGTTGTTGGTGAAACTGTCCGCGCCCGATCCCCATTCCGCGATTACGTCGGCAGTGGGCTGGTGGCCGGCGGACCGCACCGGCCGATCGGCGAAGATGATCGAGCTGGGTGTTACGCCAATTAAGGTGAGCGTGTCGCCCTGCAACGTCGCGCCACGCGAGTTGAGCACGAACAGCGAGGGCACGATCTCGGGTTTGGCCGGAGCAGATGGAGTACCGATTGTTTTCAGCGAAAGCGGCGCTGCCGCGCTCTGAGCAAGCGCTACTTCTGTGCCATACAGCGCAGCGGTGACGGCGACACTTGCTACAACCAGATTCAGTTTTGTAATGCGCATGAAACCCATTCCTTTTTTTCCTTTTTTGCAGAAATTCGATCGGTCGACCTGGAAGCACCCGCGCGCAGCGGGCGCGAGAAGTCGCATTCAAAGAACATGCAATATCGGCTGCATCAAACGCCGCAGGGCGTGTGCAGGACTCGAATACGGGGCGCTGGAACTAAAGTCTCGTCGAGCTTAACGTTGAAGGGCGATTTCGAAATGATGCATCGGCTACCTCCACGAGTATCACGTTAGCACAAACTAGGAGAGCGAGTCATGGTCATAATTGTATGTCTATACGTTGTCGCGCTGTGGTTGGTGTTGTCGAATTTTCGGATCGTGAAATGGGCTGATTGTCGAGGACAATTTCGCTGCTGACCAACATTTCTCGCGCTTTTCAATTTCTCACCCCGTCGGGCCACGTGACGGTGACCGGCCGCGTCGTGGAAGTGACCCCGAATGTGACGGGGCAAATTGTCGCACATTGTGGTCAAACCGAACGCTCCCGGTGAAGAGGGACGAGTGTTGTTTCAGGTCAACCTGACCCCATTCCAGTACAAGCTCACGCAGTTGCAGCCGTCGCTGGCCGCGGCAAAGCAGCAGACCAAATTCTAAAGGCGAATTACGAGCAAGCGACAGCGAATATTAAGGGGCTCACCGCGCAGGTCGCGTACAACATGAAGCGCCTCGCCGACATACAAACGCTTGCGTCAGAAGACGCGAACTCAATTCCAGGCGCAGGACAAGCAGGTCCAGTATGAGACGGTGTCCGCGCAATTAGCGTCCGCCAAAGCGGCGCAGCAAAGCGGCAAGCTCGCGCTCGACTCCGAGATCGGTGGCGTCAACACGTCGGTCGCGCAACTTCAGGCGCAGCTCGATAACAGCGACTGGGAACTGTCTCAGACGGCGGTACGTACGCCGGTGGACGGCTATGTCACCATTGTCGCATGGTCTGTGGGCGATCGGGCGCTGCAGGCACGCTCGGCGACGTCGTTCATCATGGAAGATGACATCGCGGTGGTCGGGATGCTCGCGCAGAACGGTTTCCAGGCCGTCAAGCAAGGCGCGCCGGTTGTTACCGTTTTCGACAACGTTCCAGCCGCATCTATCATGCAAGGATCTCGGAATCCCGAGGGGGATCGGTCAAGGCCCGATCGCCGCGTCCGGGACGCTGGCGCCCACGGACGCGCTCGGTGGGGGCGACGGTGTACCCGGCGTCATCTCCATACCGGACGAGATGAACCGGGTCTTGCTTTTTTGGGAATGTCGGGAAGCGCTACGCCTTTGCTGACGCCGGCGTGATCGGTCTTCTTGGCTCGATCCTGTGTGGGTCAGTTCGTATACGGCGTGTCTTTAAAACAGTAGCTAAATCGAGCCGGCGGAATTGATGGCGCGCCATTGATTCGAATGGCCCGGTATCGGGGATTAGGGTGCAGTGCGGGACATTGCCTTCGGAGTGTCTTGAATGTCAGCTCCTGGCCTGAGCCGAGACCCTGCCGAGCGCTCTCGTCTAAAACCGCGTCTGGCGCAAGGCGGCCATCAGGCCGGGCCCGGACAGGCCAATTAGTAGATTAGCGGGTTTTGGCGCAAAGCGGAGGCAGCCTGCTCAAATTGAGAATTCCGCCAAGGGGCTTATTCTTGGCCGCAAACTGCTATACCGGGCGCGCTGCTGGCGTGGACCTTAGGGTCACGAGTACATTGTGGTTTGAACATTTGCGCACTAAGTGGCGCGGTTCATGGCAAGACGTGTTTCACCATCTGAAGCGGCCATGCGCCAAGCTAAGTTTGTGTCGAACGCGGAGCCCAGCATTGTTTGGTTTTCAAAATGCCGTAAGGGCCGCACTCGCCGCCGTGCTGATCTGTCCGGTGGCGAGCTCGTTGGCTGCAGATGCCGGCGACGACGGCGAGGCGAAACCGGCTGTGCCGACGATGTACCTCGACCTTAGATCCTATTATGGGCAGATTCCGGCGGGATCCCTAGCGTTTGGTTTTGGCCATCCCTCACTGTTCAGTGCAGTGCAAACGCTCTCTGGGCCGAACGGCGCGGCATTGCCAACCAGCTTGCCAGCGGCGAAATCGGTAAACGTTGATCTTCCGTTCACTGTTGACGTCACCGATAACGTCTCGCTTTACGGCGGCGTCTCCGGCAGTTCAACGCAGTTTGGGGGCGGAGGATGGTCGTCATTTGACATTACGAGCTGGAATATCGGTTTACAAGCGGACCTCTATCAGCAGAACGGCGGTACCTTTCCGACTGTGACACTGCAATCCACCATCACCCAATCTATCCCCAATGGACCGCTGACCGCGATATCGTTCAACAACATCCTCGAGTTCGACTATGCGCTGAATGCCGACGAGACCAGGGGGGTGCTTGCGGGTATCCAGCACACGCGCATCGATGTCAGTAATGCGGTGGTCAATGTCAGACCCAACACGATAGGCTATGTCGGCGCATACTACCAATGGCCGAACAATTGGAAGTTCACCGGACGTATTGGCGTCCAGTCGTTTGAGGGCGCACAGCTTCTGAACCTTGCGCCGATCCAGCCGTTCATCGAGCCAATTGTGCGCCTTGATCTCGATCGCATGGACGGCAATGACAACCGCCTGTTCGGAGTTACCGCCGAGATCATGTGGGTGCCGAAGCCTGCCTTCCAGCTAACGCTCAGAACGCCGCTTTACGCGGCACGCAATTAGTACGCGAGTCTTGATCGCTTAATGCATTTGGCCCTTCATGGCCCTAGGCAGTCGCAACAGTTAACGTTTGAAATGCTTGACGAACTTTGTCAGCGCGAGATCGGTGGGCAGGCGCAAGCCGCTCCGCTGATTCCAACTGCCGCCCACCGCCGGCTGAGCGCGGTCGCCGCCGCGAAATCGTCGTTGTCATTGATCCTGAGCAGCTTGCCTTGAGGATCGCAGCCGCGTCAGGACCCGAAGTAGCGGAGAGTGGGCGTGACTTTAGGGCAACATACAGCGTGAATCTGATGAGATTACTACCTTTGAGCGAGACATAGAACCGGCCATCGATACACTGTCATTCGTTAGCGGAGGGGCAGGCAGATGACGCAATGCGTATCCAAGCGCAAGTCTTGTGGTTTTGTTCGCGCAACGATCGGCCTGGCCGTGGCGTTTGCCGGCTTCTTGTCCGACGCTGCTTATGCCGACGAGGACGGCATCTCGTACTGGCTTCCGGGGCGTTTCGGCAGCCTCGCGGCAGTCCCTGCGATGCCGGGCTGGTCGATGGCCGAAGTCTATTATCACACCAGCGTATCCGCCTTCGGTAACGCAGCCGCAGCGAGAGAAATTCGCGTTGGCCGGATCCCCGCTAACGTCAATGTCGATTTAAATCTGCGTTTGAACGCTCAGGCGGACCTTGTCCTGCTCAACCCAACCTACACGTTTGCGACGCCGGTACTCGGGGGACAATTGGCAATTGGCATCACCGGCTTGTTTGGTCGGTCCGCCGCCACGCTTGACGGAACGCTGACGGCGGCGGTCGGGCCGTTTGTGACGACCCGCACGGGTACGCTCTCCGATTCAATCACCTCAGTTGGCGATTTATACCCGCAGGCAACACTGAAGTGGAATGCCGGCGCCCACAATTACATGACGTATTTGACGGGCGACATTCCTGTTGGCGCCTATTCTGCAAGCCGCCTTGCTAACCTCGGCATCGGTCATGGAGCCATCGACGGCGGCGGCGGCTATACCTACTTCGATGAGAAGTTGGGACACGAATTTTCGGCGGTCGCCGGGTTCACCTACAATTTCAAGAACACTGACACTCAATATCAGAACGGCATCGATTTTCACATCGATTGGGGTGCTTCGCAGTTTCTGTCGAAGCAGCTCTTCGTCGGATTGGTCGGCTACTACTATCAACAGATTACGGACGATTTTGGTCAGCCTCCGATCCTGGGTGGGTTCCGGTCGCGCGTGGTGAGTGTCGGTCCTCAGATCGGCTACCTGTTTCCTGTCGGTGATCTGCAGGGATATGTGAACCTGAAAGGCTATGGCGAGTTTGCCGCAGAAAATCGGCCGGCCGGCTGGAATACGTGGCTGACTTTCTCGCTTTCGCCAATGGCGCCGACCACCACCGTCGCCCCGTCGCGGCGGATCGTGACGAAGTAGTAGCATGCAGGCCGCTATCGACCCATTGGCTGGGCTGAAATGAAGGTGTAGCGCTGTGCGAAGCCACCACGGGCTTACTAGGCGAGCAAGAATCGAAGTCACGACGATGGATTCTTGTTTCGAGAACGCGGGCCGTTTTGTTCGTGGCATGTTAGCGGCCGAGGGGTGATGTATGTTGCCGTAATGGTTCGGGCTCCAGCTTAGGAGCGTTTATATTTACGTTGGGTCAATAGCGTCGGGTCCGCGCGCGAGCGCTTCCGGTCTGCCGAGAAAACGGGACTACTGGTGAACCGTCCGGGATTTCGAGTGGGGGCCAAGTGCGCTATCGAGGTCGATAGGCAATATGGCATCAGTAAGCTGAGCTCGCATATGGGGGACGCAGAGATACTCGCGGGGATCGTGAGGTGATCCCCAGAGCCGCATCGTCGCCAAAACAGCAGGAGCTGCATGGAGCATGTTTATTGCGGGGGTCGCGTTCGTGTTTATCTTCGGCGGAGCCTTGCTCGGAATTTTCCTGCGCAATGTCTTTCCCGAGCACCATCTCAATTCCGACACAAGGGATGTCGTTAGGGTAGGAACCGGTTTGATTGCGACGCTCTCGGCGCTTGTTCTTGGCCTTCTCATAGCCTCCGCGCAGAGCGCGCTGTATACGCAGAGCAACCAAATCAAGAATATTACCGCCAACGTCATTTTGCTCGATAACATGCTCGCGCGTTCAGGTGCCGATGCACAGCAAGTGCGTGCTTTGCTACGAAGTGCCGTGCAGAGTCTCGTGGATCGAATTTGGCGGGAACAAGATGGAGTTTCGACAAAAGCTGCGCCGTTCGAAGCCACAGCCCAGGCCGACCTCTTCTTCGACAGTTTGCTCAAGCTCACCCCGCACAATGACACTGAACGCATCACGCAGACCAAGGCCATTCAGCTCGGTATCGATTTGGCCCAAACACGGGTCCTTTTTGCACAATCGTCTTATTCCATCCCAGGGCCGTTCGAAAACGTACTTGTTTTTTGGCTTACGGCCACCTTCATCAGCTTCGGGTTGTTTGCGCGTCCAAACGTAATCATCGTGGTGACGCTGTTCGTCTGTGCGCTGTCGGCATCAACGGCAATTTTTCTCATAGTCGAGTTGAGCCATCCCTTTACTGGTCTGATGGCAATCTCGAGCGAACCGTTGCTGAGCGCGTTGGCCCCATTGGATCGGTAGCTTAAGGAACGCAACGATTTCCGCTTCGGAGTCAAGCGCGTCGGTTTGACCCTCTGCCGGTCACTTCCGGTCTCCCCCTAACTCCGGACGTACCGCAGCATCGCCCCGTATATGGACCCCGCCCGATTGCAACGACTGGCTTGATCAGGATCGACGGCCACAACTGCTGACGTATATCCGGCTTCTTGATGCGGCTGGACAACGTCTCCGCCGCGAGCCTCGATGGTTTTCGCCCGCTTCCACCTCAACGGCCCCGAGACATCGGCGCAAGCCGTGCCGGTCCACACATCAGGTTCGGGAAGCGACGGGGTGACCGTTTCGCCATCTCCTGCCATTTGTTGCAATTGCCGGTGAGACCTCCTTTCCTTGATTGCCGCTTCGCTTCAGGCCGCCTTCACCGAAAGCGCCGGCTCATAAGCCGCGTCGCCTGTGAGCATAGCCCACACGATCCGCGCGTTCTTGTTGGCAAGAGCCACGGCCGCGACATTGGGATGGCGCCGTTGCCGCATCTTGCCGAGCCATAGGCTTCGCGGATCCTGCTTGCCATTAGCACGGCTTAAAGCGGCGCGAGCTCCGTGAATCATCAGCGTCCGCAGGTATCGATCCCCCCGTTTGCTGATGCCGAACAAGCGGGCCCGCCCTCCACTGGATCGCTGCTTGGGTACCAGACCAAGCCAAGCCGCGAACTGTCGGCCGTTCTTGAAACAGCTTCTATCGCCCACGGCGGCGACCAAGGCTGTTGCTGTCACAGGTCCGACGCCTTCGATTTTGCCGAGCCGCTGGCACTGCTCACTCGTACGGAAGATTTCCCTTATCCGCCGGTCATAGGCTGCAATGCGGGTATCAAGCTCGGACAGCTCCTCTTGCAGTTCCCTCATGAGCGCTCGGAGCATCTCGCTGAGGTCGTCATTGATGTTTCCTACGATGACCGCGAGGCCACGCCGCAGCTGCGCGATGTCACGGGCAATGACAATCCCATGCTCGGACAGAAGACCGCGAATTTGATTGACGAGCCTGACTCGATCGGCGACCAGGCGCCGGCGAATGCGGTGGACGGCCTGTACCGCCAGCTGATCGGTTGATTTCGGTGGCACGAAGCGCATGGACGGACGACCGACCGCTTCGCAGATGGCTTCCGCATCGTTCTGGTCGTTTTTGTTCGACTTGACGTATGGTGTCACGAACTGAGGGCTGATTAGTCGGACCTGATGGCCAAGCTCCGTGAGCACGCGAGCCCAATAGTGTGCCCCGTTGGAAGCCTCCATGCCGACCAGGCAGGCCGGTAAATTGGCGAAAAAGCCGGCCACCGCATCGCGACGTAACCTCTTTCGCACAACGACTTTCCCGTGGTTGTCGACGCCGTGAACTTCGAAGACATACTTCGCCAGATCTAGACCTATCCGAACGACCTGCATAACATCCTCCTTCGCTGCAGTTGACGCTCGAGATTCCACCGCCGCAAGGGCGGGGTCCATACCATTGGCTCCGGGTTGGCAAGGAGAATCTTCACTTGCAGCCTTGGTCGGAGCAGCCATGTGTTCGGCCTTCTTGTGCGGTACTCATGACCGCTGGCCATAATGCCCTCCGCGGATCAGGTCCCGATCAAAAGCACGCATTCGAAGATGCCCTGGCCCATGTGGGTTGTCCTGATCGCCGGATCGACCGGCGCTGCATTAGTGCTGTTCGCCCTTCCAACCGTTACGTTACAGCCGGATGACCGGCTGTGATCTCGTTCACGCCGTAAAGCCGGCGGGTTCCTTGTAGGGTTCGTTCCTGGCCATCATCGCCCATGCCATCCTGGCGAGCTTATTGGCGAGTGCGATGGCTGCGACCTTGGTGGGGCGCCGTGCCAACAACGCAGTGAGCCAAGGCCGATGGCTTGTGCCATGGATCTTGGCATAGCGGATCACGGCGAGTGCGCCCGCTGTGAATAGGCTGCGTAAATAGCGATCGCCTTGCTTGCTGATACGGCCAAGCTTGTCCTTGCCCCCACTCGAGTTCTGCTTCGGCACGAGCCCGACCCAAGCCGAGAAGTCCCGCCCCGATCGGAAGGTCTTGGCATCGGCAACGCTTGCGACTAGCGCCGTTGCCAGTGCTGGACCGACGCCAGGGATCGCATCCAGTCGCTTGCTCGTCGCGTTTGATCGATGCCAGGCCATAATGCCCTTATCGAACTCCAGGATCTGAGCCTTCAGTCCCCGCAACTGACCGCCGAGAGCCGCAAGACACGCGCGGGCCACCTCCGGGACCCGGCGGTCGGCTGGATCGGCGACGACTTCCAACAGCTGTTCCACACCCCTGCGCCCGACGGGGGCAACAATCCCGAACTCAGCCAGATATGCGCGGATCGAGTTGATGACGGCAGTCTGCTGGCGAATGAAGAGATGGCGCACGCGATGAAGCATCAGACAGCTCTGTTGCTCGATCGTCTTGGTCGGCACGAACCGCATGTTGGGCCTTGTGACCGCCTCGCAGATAGCCTCCGCGTCGGTGCTGTCGTTCTTCTGCCGCTTGACGTAGGGCTTCACATAGGCCGGTGGCATCAGTCGCACCGTATGCCCCAACGCCTGCAGCTCGCGGGACCAATGGTGCGATGAAGCGCAAGCCTCGATCCCGACTAGGCACGGCGGCAACTTCTCAAAGAAGGACAGCACGAAACGGCGCTTGAGCTGACGGCGTATGATCACCTGGCCGGCTGTATCAACCCCATGCACTTGAAAGACCGACTTCGCGATATCCAGACCAATCGTTGAAATTGACTGCATAGGCTGCTCCTCCGAATCGTGGGAGCCTTAAACGGCGCCCATTGTTTGGCACTCTCGTGCCCGTGGAGGAGCCGTCCACATGGGGTAATCGCGGGAGCGAGTCGCCCCTCAAGCCGGGTCAACCGACAATGGAAGCTGGTGGCTGTTCCCCGATAGGATGGAAATACGGGCTCACGACCGGACGCCGGGCCCAAGCATCGAATGGAGAACAGCCATGGAAGAATATATCGGTCTCGACGTGTCGATGAAAGAGACGTCAGTCTCGATCCGCCGAGCAGGTGAACGGATCTGGCGCGGCAAGTGCGCATCTGATCCCAGAATCATAGCCGAGCTCATCCGCAAGCGGGCGCCATCCGTGAAACGCGTCGTATTCGAGACCGGACCGCTGTCGGTGTGGTTCTATCATTCTCTGCGCGCCGAAGGCTTGCCGGCGATCTGCATCGATGCGCGCCATGCTAAAGCGGCGCTCGATATGGCGGCGAATAAGACGGACGCAAACGACGCCGATGGCCTGGCGCAACTCGCGGAAGTCGGCTTCTTTCGTGAGGTGCGTGTGAAGGGATTCGACAGCATGCTGACCCGCACGCTTGTCGCAGCGCGGACGCGGCTGGTCCGAATCACTACCGAGCTTTCCAACCAGATCCGCGGCGTCATGAAAACCTTCGGTCTGGTCGTTTCTGCCGGAAAGGGAAGCACCTTCGAGAAGAACGTCCGGAGCCTTCTTGCCGATCAGGACGGACTTGCATCGATCGTGCTTCCGATGCTGGAAGCCTGGCGTGGCATTCGCATCCGCGCCGCCGAACTCGGACGCCAGTTGGTCCAGGACGCGCGCCAGAGTGAGGCTTGCCGCATCCTTATGTCCATTCCCGGCATCGGTGCGATCACCGCAACCGCCTTCACAACAGCCATTGAGAGGCCGGACAACTTCAGGAAATCCCGATCTGTTGGCGCCTGGATCGGCCTGACAACGCGCCGCTACCAATCCGGAGAAGTCGATTATGACGGCCATATATCCCGACGGGGCGACCACCATTTGCGAGGGCTTCTGTACGAAGCGGCTGCGGTCATTCTGACGCGCAGCTCAACCGACAGCACTCTGCGCACGTGGGGTCTGAAGCTCCGGGAGAGGATTGGCTTCAAAAGAGCTGCCGTGGCCGTGGCGCGCAAACTGGCGGTTATAATGCATACGATGCTTAAGACTGGCGAACTCTTCAATCCGAATGCCGGAGCCACCGCATAAGCCCGATCGCGTTCAGAACCCGAACGCCCAAGGTGTCCCTGCCGAGACGTGAGCCGAGCCATTCCGCTGATGCTGTTGCACTGCTGACTCAGCAAAGTGCGTCGTCCACATTGAAGGCTCGTCCTGCGAAGCTCCCTCATGCGGCGGCTAATGCCGACCGCGAAGACAACCATGCACCCGGCAGTGTCCCCTGAACGAAATTATATGCTTGACGCCTCAGCAGCGATTAGACAACAGCATCAAAAGCGGCCAATCGGCTATCCGTCGTGGCGCCCATTTTTGTTTGAAAAAACTTGGTTCGCCTCTTCAAAGCGGCGGACGGCGCGCTCAAGATCGAACCGTCCTTCAGGAGGGTTTCCGGATCCCACTGGCTTCTATGCGTGGGGTCGAGAATCGCCCCCATACACATGAATCGCGCCCGTCAGGCGGGAATGCCAATGTGTGCCGCCTTGGTTTTGCATTTCGCCGAAGGCGCCTGAGTCGTCTCGTGACGAGCCGTTTCAGGTCATTTCCCCGACCCGAATCGATGCCGGCCCGGCCTGATGTCCGCGAAAGAAGCCGTATGCAAGCTCTGCCCGATTGCCGGAAAATTCAGTTCGGGTATGCTTTGCCGGTTAACCCGCGCCAGTTTGCTTTTCCCAGAATAAGTACGACACAGGAGGTAGCATGGGCCACAGATATCAAACCATCCTTGAGACGGTCGGCCATACACCCGTCGTGCGGATCAATCGTCTCGCTCCCACGGGAGTCAATTTGTTCGTGAAGGTTGAGGCCTTCAATCCGCTCGGCTCGGTCAAGGATCGGCTGGCTCTGGGCGTGATCGAAGCCGCAGAGAAATCCGGGGAGCTGAAACCTGGTCAAACCGTCATCGAGGCGACCAGCGGCAACACGGGAATTGGACTTGCGATGGTTTGCGCCGCCAAGGGGTACCCGCTGGTGGTCACAATGGCCGAGCCCTTCAGCATCGAGCGCCGCAAGCTCATGCGATTTCTGGGTGCGAAGGTCGTCGTGACGCCTGCGGCCGATCGGGCCATTGGAATGATCAACAAAACGATCGAGCTTGCCAAAACGCACGGCTGGTTCATGACGCGGCAATTCGAGAACGAAGCCAATCCCGACTTCCACTCCAAAACCACGGCGCTCGAGATTCTGGACGATTTCGCAGGAGAACGACTGGACTATTGGGTAACCGGTTACGGAACCGGCGGCACACTGAAGGGTGTTGCGCGGGTGCTCGCTAAGGAGCGCCCCGACACCAAGATCATCGTCTGCGAGCCCGAAGAAGCGCAGCTCTTGGGCAGCGGTATCGAGCAGCAGCGGAACCCGGATGGCACGCCGGCGGCGCCACATCCGGATTTCAAGCCACATCCAATGCAGGGCTGGACACCTGATTTCATTCCGAAGCTGACCGGGGACGCCGTTATGATGAAGGTCATCAATCAGATTCTGCCGATTCCCGGCCCCGATGCTATTCGATGCAGCAAGGAGCTTGCGACCAAGGAAGGCATCTTTGTCGGCATCACCTCGGGCGCAACCATGGCGGGTGCGCTGAAGGTCGCAGCCCAAGCAGAGAAGGGCGCAAATATTCTTTGCATGCTGCCTGACACCGGTGAACGTTATCTTAGCACGCCACTCTTCGCGGATGTCTCTGCCGACATGAACGAGGAAGAGCTCAAGATATCGCGCTCCACGCCGACTGCCCAGTTCAAGCCATAGTTGTTCGGGACGCAATCCTGCACTGAATCAGCTGAAAGTGGACATCACCGCATGACTTGGTTGGATCAAAAAGCCGCCGTAGTACGGTGTCTGCGACATGTCCGGTGTACTGCTGATCGCGACTGAATGGCGGAGATCGTAGGACGCCTTGAATGGGCCAAACGCAGACATTTCGTGCTTTTCTCGCACAGATTGCTAACATGACACGGCGCTAGACCTTCGGTATCGTCCCTTAGCGAGAAAGCTCGAAATTTCGGAGGGTGAGAGGATGCCATCTTTCCGAAACCCCGCCGTTCAGTGAGTTCATTGATGCTGGCGACCACGATCTCGTCGGCTCGCTTTAAGTCGTCCATGCGAGCGGGTCGGCACACGACAGCCATTTTCGAGTCCTCCTTCGGGATCAGCACGCCAGACCAACTATAGAACCGGGCCGCAGCGTAGCGGCCTTCCACTGACATCCTGAACCAAGATGAGAGGGACGAAATGCCCTCACCTGGATCAGGCCAGCGGCCGGATGTTCTGATTCATGCGGAAGAAATTGTTCGGATCATACTTAGCCTTGATCTGCTGCAGACGCCGGTAGTTCGGTCCATATGCGGCAGCGACGGGATCGCCCACCTCGTCATCGTCGAGATAGTTGACATACCGACCGGAGGAGAAGAAGGGTCGCATGCCTTCGTAGGTTTCGCGTGCCCAGGAGATGCATTGCCTCGTATCGTCCGGCTGCATCCATTGCGCGAGTACCAGGAAGTTGTAGCCTTCTTGCCGATGCGGAAACGCCGTATCCCTTGCATCGACACGGGCCGCCGCGCCGTGGATGTGTTCGAGAAGCAGCTGCCCCGTGGGCGTCGGGCAGCGCGCGAAACATTCGATCATGGTCGCAATCGCACCATCACTCAGCTCACTGAGGAAATTGGACTTCCAATAGTTGAGGGCGCCTCTGGGGTAGTTGGCATCGAGCATGCTGTTGAGCTGGCAATAGGGCATCGGCCCGATTGCGTCCACGATCGGAGCCCCGAATTGTTTCAGCGGCCGCACGGCTCGTTCGGCTTCCGCTGCCGGACCGCAATGGCTGGTGACCAAGGCAGCTACCTCTGCGCCGGACCCGTCGGGCGCGTGCGTCAGGGTTGCGAACAGCGTGTGCTCGTCCGGTAGCGATCGCGTGCTGGCCCGGAAGAATTCGAGCACGTCACGGGAGCGATCGATAGAGTAGACGATGGGGCCGCCGGTAATGATTGGCCCTACTGCATGAAGGTCGTATTCGAGACTGGTGGCAATCCCGAAGTTTCCGCCGCCGCCGCGGATGGCCCAGAACAGATCGGGTTCCTCTTGCTTGCTAACCTGCAAGACCTTGCCATCGGCGGTGACGAGTTCGACAGCGCGCAAATTATCCAATGCCAGGCCGTACTTGCCCATCAGCCAGCCGAGTCCTCCGCCGAGGGTCAATCCGGCGATACCCGTGGTCGAGACCACACCTCCGGTGACCGCGAGGCCGTGAAGTTGCGTCTCGCGATTGACATCGCCCCAAGTCGCCCCGCCCTGCGCGCGTACGGTTTTGCCGACAGCATCGACATGGACGCCCCTCATTGGGGACAGGTCGATCATTATCCCGCCGTCGATGGTCGCGCGTCCCGCGACGTTATGGCCGCCGCCACGAACCGCGACCTCGAGGCCGAGCTTGATCACAAGAGCGACGGCGTCCACGACGTCGGCCACACTGCGGCATCTGGCAATCAACGCTGGCCGTTTGTCGACCAACCCGTTGTGGACCTTTCTCGCCTCCTCGTAGCCCTCGTCCGTTGGCTTGAGCAGTTGTCCTCCGAAGGAGGCGCTAAGGTCGGCGGCGGCGCTCGCGACAGATGTGATGGACGACATGACACGGTCTCCTCAATTCAACCCGCTATATCTTCAATCGGCGGCCCTCTCGGAGCAAACCTGAAGAATTCAGGTGAAGATGAATTGGTTTCATCTAGACTAGCCGCATGCACAAGCTGCCGCCCCTGATCGAGCTCCGCGCTTTTGAAGCTGCCGCCCGCCATCTGAGCTTCAAGAAGGCCGCGGCAGAACTCGGCGTGACGCCAACCGCGATCAGCCATCAAATCGTGCTGCTTGAGCAGTATTGTGGCCGCGCTCTGTTTCGCCGCAGACCGCGACCTCTTTCGCTCACCGATGCCGGAGCGCGGCTGTTTCCCGCCATTCGCGGCGGCCTTGAGGTGTTTGCCGCCGCAATCGCGGCCGTCAGGCGGGATACCGACCAACAGCCTCTTCGGGTGACGACAACGAATGCTTTCGCCAGCCGCTGGCTCGTGCCCCGCCTGCCCGCGTGGCGGAAGTTGCATCCCGATGTGCCGCTGGAAGTCATCGGCACGGACACCGTGCTCGATCTGCACGCCGGCGATGGCGATGTCGCCATTCGTTATGCGACTAGCCGAGTACTGCCGACGGACGGGATCATCAATGATCTCTTCAGCGATACATTCTGGCCCGTCTGCAATCCACGTTTGCTTTCAACGGGACGCCTGAAGAGACCAGTCGACCTCGCAAACCACGTTTTGATTCACTCCTATTGGTCGCCGGCCGATCGTGAGCCGCCCACATGGCAGAGATGGTTTGCCGTGGCCCAGCGCAGGTGGCGCGAAGTGCCCCAATTCAAGGATATGCAGCACTTGAGTTTCCGGGAGGAACTGCACGCCATCGAGGCGGTGATCGCGGGGCAGGGAGTCGGGATTTTCAGTGATGTGCTCGTCGCACACGAACTCGCCGCCGGTACGCTCGTGAAAGCGTTCAAGTTGAGCTTGTCTGGCTATAGTTTCCATGTGGTCAGTAGGCCAAGCCATCCGCGCGCGAAGACCATCCGAACCTTCTCAGAGTGGTTGCAGTCAAATGCTTAATTCGCTTCTTCTGCGCCTTCGAAATGTTTGCTCGGCGTCAGAATGCGAAGAACTCAGCGTGGGCAAATCTCGTCCGCTGTGCCCGACTAAGCGGACCTCGATAAGGCGTGCGCCGATTTCGCTTCCGGGTTCATAAGCAGTCATTGCGAGTTTGGATCGGTTTTTGAATGCACCGACCCGCACTGAATGAAACGGTGCGAGCGAGAGCAAGTGCGGTGCGCGAGAGCCCGGTTGAGCGTTGGACCCGGGGTAGCCTGGATGACCCACATTGGCGCGGAGTCGTGGCGGCGCCAGCGTGGACCGGCGATGCGCAGATGCGGAGGAACAAATGTGAGCCGGCGAAGAGCTGAACAAACTGCATCACTTCAACCGATCGAGGAGCGCCTTTGCGTCTTTCAGGTCCGAAGTACCTAACCCCTCGGTGAACCAATTGTAAATTGGCGCGAGAATGTCGCGTGCCTTCCGTTCATGGTGTTCGGCTATTACCCGGGCTAACGCTGTGGCGGAACGGAGCTCAAAAAGTCTAGCTCCCTGCTGGCGGGCCGTTTCTATGGCCTTGGCCAGGCATTCTTCTACCATGTCAGTAGGTGCGCCCTCGCACTGAAACAACAAAGCGTCCAGCCGATCCATTTCCGCCGCGAGATAGTTTTCGCCAAAACTCGCGCAATGCGCTCGCGCGGCTGACAAATAGGACCGCGCCGCCACGGCGTGACCTTGCACGAGAAAACTCTCCGCCAAGCAGATCTCGGCGTGGGTAGTGTGCAGGACGGCTCCGGTTTCGTACCATCGCCTCACGCCCTGTCGCAGGAGATTCAGGCCGCCCTCGAAATCGCCGAGCTGATGAATTGCCCAGCCTTTGCATCGCTCACCGAGAGCCAGCCATTGGGGCATGCGGTGCTCGCGCGCCGTCTCAATGGCTTCCGATGCGAAGCGGGCCGTTGCCGCAGGCTCGTGCTGTGACTGAGAAACGTGCGCGGCAACGCCGAGCGCCCAGGCAAGGCTGTGCGCGTTATTTTGCTGGCGCGCATGCGCTACGGCCGCCTCAATCAGCCTCATCCCGGATTCGGGGAAACCCATCAAGATTTTTACCTGCCCGCCATAGGCTCGGCAAACCATACTTGGATGCTCGCCATAAATCGCGAATTCGCCCTCCGGAATTGTGTCGGCGATAGTCGCTCCCTGAGCAAGCATTTCGGCGGCCTCTCGGAATTCGCCTGCAATAAGTAGCGAGTAGCCAGATGCCCGATGCGCCACGGCGAGTTTTGCCGGATTCCCGTCTTCTTCTGCCAAGCCGACCAAGTCTCTTGCCAAAGCCGCCGTCCTCGGAAGCGGCTGGCGCATCAGGCTGGAATTCCATGCGATCCGTTGCGCGGCGAAGCGACTCTGCGACTCGTCGAGCTTGTCCGAAAGTTCCTTGGCCCGAACAGCACACTCCTCCAAACGTATCGACCCAAAGCCGTGGACCGCGATCAGGGATACCGCGAGAGCAAGCATCAGACCCAGCTCACGCTCATCGCGCTGATGGCTCGGCGGCAGCTTTCCCACTAAATCGAGCGCGCATCCGAAATGACCGACCGCCTCGTGATGAGCAGATCGGTCTGCGCTGCGCGCTCCGGCGCGTCTCCAAAACTCGATCGCGAGATCGACCAGGCCTGCCTGGGAGTAGTGATGAGCTAAAGTCTCTGGCTGCGCCCCGATCGTCTCCTGGAATTCTTGTTCGAGCACCTTGGCGATACGGGCATGCAACTCCTGGCGTTGACTGCGTAAAAGAGTGCCATAAGCCGTGTCCTGCACCAGGGCATGCTTGAACAGGTAGGTCGCACGCGGCGGCGCGCCCTGCCGGAACAGCAAGCCAGCCGCAATGAGACGGTCCAACGCCGATCCCAGCTCTGGTTCGCGCTGGCGCACCACCGAAGCCAGGAGGGCGTAGGAGAACTGGCGCCCGATCACCGCCCCGACCTGCGCCACCTCCTTGGCCGCGCCGAGCCGGTCGAGCCGCGCCATAAGCGACGCGTGCAGGCTTGCGGGGACCGCCAGCGCCGGGGGCGGAACCGCGCTGGCTGTCCGCCGCGCTTCGCCCTCGCCCTCCGACTCCATCACAGCCTTGGTCATTTCCTCCACGAAAAGGGGAATGCCGTCGGTGCGCTCGATGATATCCTGCCGGATGCTTGCCGGCAGACCCTTGTTGCCGACAAGATGCTCGATTATGGCATCGATGTCGCGCTGACCTAACCGATTGATGGTGAGGGCGGTCACGTAAGACCGGCCGATCCAGGGTGGATTGAATTCCGGCCGAAACGTCACGCTCAGCAACACGCGCAAGGTCGGAATCTGGTCCACCACCCGACCAAGCACTTCCAGACTCGTCGGGTCGATCCAGTGCACATCCTCGAAGATCATTAGCACCGGATTCGCTCGCACTAGCGTCTCTAGTTGGGCGGCGAGTGCTTCCAGCGTTCGTTGCCGGCGTTGCTGCGGTGTCAGCTCGATCACCGGATAGCGGTCATCGTTCGCGAGCGACAGCATCTCGGCAAAGAGTGCCGCGTCCTGGGCTGACGTCGAAGTCTGCGCGAGCAGTGCGTCGAGTTTGTCGAGCTTCGCTTGCGGGGAGTCGTCGTACGCGAGTCCGGCGGCACGTTCCATCTGGTGGATGAAGGGATAGAGCGCGCTGTCGGTATGCTGTGGAGAACAGAAATAGCGCAGGCGCGTGTGCGGCTCGCCGGCAAGGCGTTCCAAAAGCGCAGCCGTGAGCCGCGATTTGCCAATGCCGGGCTCGCCCGAAAGCAACACGACTTGGCCTTCGCCGGCTTTTGTCTTCGACCAGCGCCGTAGCAGCAGTTCGAGTTCTTCTTCCCGCCCGATAAGTTCCGTCAGCCCGGTCGCGTGAAAAGCCTCGAAGCGGCTTTCAACTGAAGCCGGTCGCAGTGCCGCCCAGGCATTGGCAGGCACCGGTATGCCCTTCAGATCCTTTACTCCGAGGTCCTCAAGCTCGAATAGATTGCCGAGCAGCTTGCGGGTATTTTCGGCAATAACGACCGTGTTCGGTTCTGCAATGCCCTGCAAGCGTGCCGCATGGTTCGGCGTCTCGCCAACGATTGCCTGCTCCTGAGCAGAGCCCGACCCGATCAGGTCGCCGACCACTACTAGCCCGGTGGCAATGCCGACCCGCGTCTGCAGTACCGCCCCGGTCTTTTGATTACTTACGGCACTCACCAACTCCAGCCCCGCGCGTACCGCTCGCTCTGCGTCATCTTCGTGAGCCTGCGGGTAGCCGAAGTAGATCAGCACGCCGTCGCCCATGAACTTCGCCACGAACCCGCCGAAGCGGCTCACAGTTTCGGCGACGCAGTTCTGATACGCCGAAATTACTTCGCGCAGGTCCTCCGCGTCCATGCGGGCGGAGAGCGCCGTCGACCCCACAAGGTCCGAGAACATCACTGTGACTTGGCGGAACTCGGCGGTATCGTTCGGTTGAAGAGTTGCAGCAGTAGGCTTGGGTGTTCCGTTGTCGACGCCATCCAGTTCGGCTATCGCACGTAGCATCTTGCGGCGATGGCCGAGCAAGACCCCGAGGTCCTTAAGATCCTGATCCGTCAAATCGCGGAGCACGCTGAGGTCGACACCGTTTTCGGCAAAGCGTTCGGCGTACTCGGACATGCCGAGCTTTTTAAGCCAGTCCGCAACTTGCTGCATGGCGGCCTCGCGCGGATTGTTTGCCCCGACCCAGCTTCGGGACCGGGGCGACAGTTGGCGTGTCAATCCGCATACGCGCCGCCAGTTTACCGCCCAGGATGGCCGGCATTCAATCTACCAATGGAGCCATCAGGGGCCGAAATGACAAATCGGGTCGAACTGAGAAGAACTCGGTGCGAGCACCACGTTGTCGGCTTTGCCGATGAACGCGGACATTTTACCTAGCCGGCGGCATGTCTCAGAAGAGGCCAGAAGGCGACGCTCGACCCATAAAATGCGCCACAGAGTAGTTCCGACCTACCCAAAAAATCACCCTAAATTGATGACGCTGTTCCGTTGTATGCTGCTCTGCACACTCGGGAACGCCGCTTGTTAACAATCATTGATTCTTTGTTTTGTCAGTGAGCTTCGAACACGATCGCCTTATAGCCGATCGTCATTGAAGGCGTGAGGCTTCAGGATGTCGGCGAACGCCCACAGTCTTTCTTCGTCGAATGTCTCTTTGGGTCATTCGCGTCGGTTTGGCGCTCGGATGCAAACTTCCGGTCTACCCCTGTGAGCCGAAATAAAGCTGCAGCACGCCAACGGAAGCGATGGGCCAAAGGACTAAACCGCTCGCGCGGTAGGGCACTGCGGCGGGCGTCGGGGCCAATGGGATAGCGCAACGGGGCGTCCTGTCTTGAGATCGAGGGGTTTCGACAACCTCACTCAAGACAGGAGCATCCCCATGACCGACCAGGCCATGAGCCCGTTACGCCGGCGCATGATCGAAGACATGACGATCCGCAAGTTAGCGCCAAAGACCCAACAAGGCTACATCCGCACCATCAGGGATTTTGCTGCGTTCCTCGGCCGGTCGCCCGACACGGCGAGCTTTGAGGACGTCCGGCGCTTTCAGCTGCATCTGGCGGCGAACGGCGTGCACATCCCGATACTCAACCACACCGTGGCTGCATTGCGGTTCTTCTTCAGGGTCACACTGAGGCGTTCCGACATCATCGAGCACACGACGTTCCTCCACGAGCCCCGCAAGCTGCCGGTCGTGCTCAGCGCGGAGGAAGTGGCGCGGCTGCTCGATGCCGCGCCGGGCCTCAAGTACAAGGCGGCTCTGAGCGTGGCTTATGGCGCGGGTCTGCGCGCCGCCGAGGTGATCTCACTCAAGATTGGCGACATCGACAGCAAGCGCATGGTCATCCGCGTCGAACAAGGCAAAGGACGTAAAGACCGCTACGTGATGCTGTCTCCACATCTGCTTGAACTGCTGCGTGCCTGGTGGAAGGCTGCGCGACCGCAGGGCTGGCTGTTCCCGGGGCGCGACCGCGTGCAGCCGATGACGACGCGCCAGCTCAATCGCGCCTGTCATGCCGCAGCCCAAACAGCCGAGATCGACAAGCGCGTCTCGCTGCACACCTTGCGGCACAGCTTCGCCACCCATCTGCTTGAGCAGAACATCGACATCAGGGTGATCCAGGTGCTGCTCGGTCACGCCAAGCTCGATAGCACGGCACTCTATACCCGCGTCGCCACCAAGACGATCCAACAAGTCATAAGCCCGCTGGAGCATATCGCCCGCAAGGTCGAGAGGGCTGAGCCGCCCGCCTGACGCGAGGCTCCTCGTGTCGCGTCCATCGCTGGAGGTCGCGGACATCTTCCGCGGCCACGGCCCGGCATGGCGCCGGGCCAATGCCGGCCATGTCAGCCTCAGCCAGTTGAAGGTGATGTCGGCGATCGAGAACTGCCGCACGGCAGCTCTCGGCGGCCATGTCGCGCGCTGCGAGGACTGCGCCCATAGCCAGATCTCGTACAACTCCTGCCGCAACCGGCATTGCCCGAAGTGCCAAGGTGCCGCGGCAAAGAACTGGCTGGCCGCGCGCGAAGCCGATCTGTTGCCGGTGCCGTACTATCACGTGGTGTTCACGCTGCCGGCGGCCATCGCCGATATCGCCTACCAGAACAAGGCTGTGGTCTATGGCCTGCTGTTCAAGGCTTCGGCCGAGACGATGCTGACGATCGCCGCCGATCCGAAGCATCTGGGCGCCCGGATCGGCATCACCTCGGTTCTCCATACCTGGGGCTCGGCCATGACCCATCACCCGCACGTCCACATGATCGTGCCGGGCGGCGGCATCTCGCCGCCGGGCGGCGGCATCTCGCTCGACGGCGAGCGTTGGGTGGCGTGCCGGCCCGGCTTCTTCCTGCCAGTGCGCGTGCTCTCGCGCCTGTTCCGGCGGCTGTTCCTGGAGAAGCTGATCGTGGCCCACAAAGCCAGCCATCTGAAGTTCTTTGGTGATCATGCCGTTCTCGCCGACCCGCAGGCGTTCGCGGCGTATCTGGCGCCGCTACGACGATCCGAATGGGTCGTCTATGCCAAGCGCCCGTTCGGCGGACCACAGGCCGTGCTGGCCTATCTGTCGCGCTATACCCACCGCGTCGCCATCGCCAACAGCAGGCTGATTGCGGTCGACGGGCACAGCGTCACCTTTCGATGGAAGGATTATCGCGCCGAAGGTCGCGACCGCCGGAAGGTCATGACACTGGCCACCGCCGAGTTCATCCGCAGATTCCTGATCCACGTGCTGCCGCAAGGCTTCCACCGCATCCGCCACTATGGGCTACTCGCCAGTGGCACGCGCGCCGACAATATCGCACGCGCGCGTGAGCTGCTCGCCGTTGCAATCCCTGACGGCCAGCCCACCGCTGCCGCCGCCGGTCAAACCAAGCCGAGTTGTCCATGCTGCGGCGGTCGCATGGTCCTCATTGAGGTCTTCGAGCGCGGTGCCACGCCGCGGTATCGGCCGACAGCTCCAACGATCGTGATCAGGGTCGACACCTCATGACCGCGTCTCTATCCGGCAAATCTGCTTGTCGTACTCGCCGGCTCTCCACCGGCCACGGAAAAGCGCGCCAAGACATAAAGCTGCCGCCCCAAATCGTTCGGCAGTTCACGACGTTCCACCCGACTCGCCGCTCATTCATGAGCCGCTTTACCGCAGGCGAACTTGCTGAACCGGCTCAGCTCCAATCACACACCTCAGCCGCGGCACTCAAATCCCCATAGCCCACGCCGCGCCACCTACGTGCCCACTCCCGCGGTTTCCTTGTATGGGCTTTTGTCAAGGAGGCGGCATTTCAAGAGGCGATAGGTCGGCGCATCTTTTTTCCTTCGTCACTTTCTTTGTTCGATCTGAGAGCCGTTTCTTCGTCCCGACCCGCACTTCGCTTGCGCTGGCGCGCGCAGAAGCTGTCAAGGTTGGCCGTCGCGCGAATCTTACGACAGGCTCCACCGTTGCCAGGCCACACCTTGACAGCTTCGAGCACGACGGCACGGTTGGTGCGATCGGGATGACGATCGGAGGGGAGCCCGCTTGCGGGCGCGATCAATCGCGCCACAACCTTGTATCCGGTGGGTCCAAGGACCCGAACCATGATGCAGTCATGCGCATCGGCAGCGAAGCTCCGAAGCGGCGGACCCATTCTCCCTTTCGGCATTGAAGCCAAGGAAACGCGTCGGGACCCCGCCACCTCGAACCGTCATCGGCGATACCGTCACCAGCGGACGGACAAGGCCGAAACTGTTGGGTCTTCTTCAGTGACCTCCGTGTTTATGATGCCGGCCGCAGAACGACGCCGTCCGGCACTACGCCCTCCCGCACGAGCCGCCACAGGGCGATCAGTAGCTTGCGCGCCAAGGCCACGATCATGGTCTTGCGCGCCCCGCGGGCGTTCTCGGTACGGCTTCGAAACCACTGCGCCAAGACGCTGTCCTTCTGGAACCTGAGAAATCGCCACGCCAATTCGATCATGCCCCGTCTCACTCGAGCATTGCCGGAACGGGTCAGCCCTTTCTCCCGGCGTTTTCTGCCGCTCTCGTCGGGCGAGCCGGTGAGGCCGGAATAACGCGCTACAGCCCGTCGGTCGCGCATGCTTCGCGACAGTACCTCCTGCACCAGCATGTCGGCGGTCTCGACACCAACCCCGATCACCCGCGCCAACAGCCGCACCATTGCGTGTGGTCCATCACTGGGCGCTTGCGTGAGACGCTCCAGGCGAGCGTCCTCGATCTGCCGTATCTGATCGCCGACGAGCCGCCGGCGCGCCATGTCGCGACGCAGCTCAGCCAGGGTGTTGGGCGGGATCGGCTCGCCCTCGGGGGAGCGCAAGCCGTCAAGGCGTTCGGAAGCTTTCTTCAGCTTGGGATTGAAGCCGCGGATGCCGAGCCGGATCAACGCCGCTTTCATTCGGTTGACGATCCGACTTTGTTCTCCGATGAGGCTCTCGCGCTCACGGTTGGGGCGCTTGGCATCTTCGTCCTTGATTGTCGGGATCGCGACCATCTTGCAGTGATCACGCTCGCCACGCAACCAGCCGAGAAAGCTGCGTTTGAGCAGTTCGGTGTCGAGACGATCGGTCTTGGCGCGCCGGTGCTCGCGCGATACCGCTACGCTCGATGCGTGAATGACATGCGCCTCGATGCCGCGCGCCCTGAGCCATCGGGCCAGCCAGAAACCGTCACGGCCGGCCTCGAAAGCGACCGCGATGCGTTCGATTCCGTATCCTTTCTTCTGCGCCTCTTCTCGCCAGCGATTGAGCAGTTTCAGCAAGGCGTTCTCGTCGACCTCAAGCTTCTTCGACGGCTGGCGTTCGACGCCAGGCACAATCCCCGCAACGAGCCAGCTCGACAGGCTCATCTCGATCACGGCGATCAGCGTGCCGTCCGGTTTGAGGGACGTGAGGGATCGGCTCAGGTCGTTCAACTTCTGCATGGGGTGCTCCATCGGTTCACATCAGCGCCGATGAATGCCATATCCTTACCTTCCTCACCGCCGCCGTCTGCTGCATAGCATCTCCCTTGGAGGTTTGCGGACGCCGGCCCCGTGCGCGCGGCGACACCCTCATGGGGCCGGCATCCGAAAACCTTCACAGAACCGGAAGTCGAAATTCGCCCGAACGGTGTTCCAGCTTGGCTTTGGCAATGGACTATCGATGCGCCCGCACAATGTGAGGACCAGGTCCGAACACGATATCTCGCCTCAGGACGCCGTAGTACCGCTCGGCTATTTCGGGAAGTCCTAGATCTTCTATCACATTAAAGCGCTCGCCTTGCAGCAGTTGCAGCAGTTCGATCGGATCAAAAAAGCTGAGCCAGGGTTCGCCCCGCGACGCTGCCCTTGCGGCAGTTGCCATGACGCTGGCGCGGCGCTCAGCAGGATAATTCTGGAATGGTTCGACGTAGTCGAAAGCCACGGCTGCCTGCGGCACCTCGGAAATAAACTTCAATGTGGAGGAGACCGCATCTTTAGTCAGATAAGGCACTACGCCAAGCCATTGAAAAAACGCCTGCTCGTTCAGTTTGAACCCCGCTTTTACTAACCCCTCCGCGAGGCTTTCTCGTTCAAAATCTACCGGTGCGAAAGCAAGCGACGGCGGCTCCGCGAGACCTGCGGTCCTTATCTGATCGCGTTTCCACATTTGTGTCGAAGGGTAGTCGACCTCGAAAGTGCGAACGCCGAGATGAGCATAGGGATTTCGCAGCGAGAAGGTATCGAGGCCTGCCCCCAGCACTACGACCTGTCGTACGCCGCATGCGATGCAATCGCCCATCGTGTCCTCGGAAAACCGGCTGCGCGCTGCGATAAATAAACGCCAGGGCCGTAGCGAGTCGTTTGCAGCGATCTCGTCTAAGGCAGCGGCTGTCTCTTGGTCTATTATCCTCGACGCTAATGGATCTTTGAAGATCGCTCCGCCTTCTAGCTTTTGATGAATGGCACGATAAGCAGCCGCACCCCGAGCGGTCTGACTAGCTTGTCCATCGCGCATAATGATCTGTCCCGAAAAGGGTGCACGGCTCATGGCATCGTTGCTGCTCAAATTCAGCACCCTCGATAAGGGACTCTTGATGTCCACCTCGTCAAGAGCGCCGCCCGGCAGGGCCTTCATCATTTGTCAACGGAGACAAGCCACCGCCGTGGATCACCAACCGAGGTGCATCTTTCCACGCTGCACGACGCTATTCGAAACCCTTTGCCTTCAGAACGGTCCGGCTGGCGGGCATGGACAGGAATGCGACCAGCGCTTGTGCGGCGTCAGCCTGACTGCTACCTGTAATGATGCCTGGGGCGAACTGGGTGTAATTCTGTATATCTGGGGGCAACGGGGCAATAAGTTCGACGGTTGGTTGAGCCAAGATTTCGCTTACTTGATTGAAGCCGATCTCGACTTCCCCGCTGGCCACGCTCGCATACAGTGTTCCAAGCGTTGACAGTCTTGTCTTGGCCTTCATCTCCCCAGCAATCCCCATTCGTTCGAGCAAGTTGGCCACGTAGATGCCACTGGCACCTCCTCCGGCCGGATCGGGATAAGCGATCGCTCTTGCGACCAGCATCGTGCGTTTAAAGGCGTCGGCCGAACTTATATCGGGCTTCGCGGCACCCTTGCGCACAAACGCGCCAACACCGACCTTCGCGATAACGATGCGGTTCCCGGCCACGATTCTGCCCTGCGCTTCAAGCCGGTCGACCGTTTGGACCGAACTCAAGATGATGTCGGCAGCCTCACCCTTTTGGACGCGGTCCGCAACAGCACCAGCGGTTCCGTAGTCGACCGTTACCTTGTGCCCCGAGGATTTCTCAAAATCCGGTATGAGGGCATCAATTGCGGGATGCAATGCAGAGGCAGATAGAAGCTTGACCTCGGCGGCTTTGGCGGCAGCTCCCACAGTGACGCCGAGCGATACCAGCCCAATTGCAACTCCCGCAGAGACACTTAGTAAGTTGCGCCGGTTCATGGCATTTCTCCCTTGGACGTCTTGTTTCGCTTTCGGGGAGATAGGCGACCATCTAATGATTAGCACGTAAGCCTACGTCGCCCCGGGTTCTTCGCGCAGAGTTTGCCGCAACGCGCCGCGACGCAATGGAAAAGCGCAGAGAATTTCCACATCGTGGACACTTGCGGGGAGCTGTGCCACGGTAAGGTTGGCACCTCACCGGGGAGCAATATCGTTTCTTCAAGGCGCATCCCATGACAGCTCGTGGCTCTCGCCATACCGCCGGCGCCGCATCCGTCGATTTGCCGGGCGGAACGCAAAGCATTCAGAGAGCAGTGGCTGTGTTGCGGATCCTGGCAACTGCCCGCGAGGCTGGCCTAGGACTCACCGAAATTGCGAAACAGGCGGAACTAACTCGCCCAACGACACATCGCATACTGAGCGTCTTGATTGCGGAAGGCATCGTTGAGAGGCGACAAGGCTCTCAACGATATCTGATTGGCGAGCAGATACCACTGCTGGCGCTTTCGCGGCGAATACGGGATCCCCTACTCGATATCGTTAGTCCTCATCTGCGGGCTGCCGTCCGTGAACTTGGTGACACCGGCTTTTTCACACGCTGGGTGGGACTTGAGACGGTCTGCGTCGCAAGGCAGCTCGGAACCTACCCTATCCAGGCCCTCGCTTGGGATGTCGGTGAACGCCGCCCCCTTGGCGTTTCCAACGCCGGAATTGCGATCCTATCCAGCATGCAAACCGACGCGGCGCGCGAAGTGCTCGCCAAAAACCGATCGCGTTTCTCTCGTTACGGCCTATCGACGGAAGCGATCTTGCAGGAGGTTGCGGTGGCCCGATCGAAGGGCTTTGCAGAACGCGCAATATCCCTCATTCCTGGCGCAAGCCCCGTATCCGTGATGATCCGGTCTTCTTTTGGCATAGCTCGTGGCGCTCTTACCATAACGCCAACACCGCGACGGCGCTCGCCCGAACGCACCGAGGAGATCGTAGCTTGCCTTCTCAGGCACGCCACGGCGGTTGAATTTGAACTCAGCAATGCGGCCACCCTGCGACCGCCGCGCCGTTAGCTTTGCGACAAAGGGAAGCCGGCTTCACCAATGGCAACGCCTAGAGTTATGGGAGGCATGTCGGCAATGGGTCTTGGTCGTGTAAAAACGCTGTTGCATGACGCGGACCGGCGCGGTCGAATTCAGGCTATCGCGGTCCGATCAATTTGGGCAAGTTTTACGGCCGCTCGACCAGAACTCATCCTGAGGCAATGTCGGGGCTCTTTTACGCGCCCCATGAACCGCAACGGCGCGCGGCAACGGCCGTATCACGCCCTCACCGCCGCCAGCAGCGGTTTCATCCCGACGATGTTCAGCACGCGTGTCAGATTGTAGCCGAGCACGC
>NZ_JADPJQ010000041.1:0-14227 GCF_023073515.1 Bradyrhizobium sp. 17
TCGTCGCAACATCGAGGGTGAGTCGCCTCATTTTATGGAGGGGACATACAGTCTAGTGGTGACGCCCGCGGGGAAGCGGAAAGCTGTCGCTCATCTGGTGGATGCCCATGGGATGAGCGAACGGCGGGCGTGTAAAGCCATCGGCTGCTGCCGCTGACCAGGAGATACCGGACGACCCAGGCTGACGATACCAGCCTTCGCCAACGCATGAGGGCGATCGCCCAGGAGCGCCGCCGCTTCGGCTATCGGCGGCTGCATGTTCCGCTCAGGCGGGAGGGCTATCTGATCAACCACAAAAAGCTCTTGCGGCTCTATCGGGAAGAGAAGCTGACGGTGCGCCGCCGTGGTGGCCGCAAGCGGGCGATCGGGACCAGGGCGCCGATGCTGGTTCCGATGACGCCGAACGACCGGTGGTCGCTCGACTTTGTGTCGGATCAGCTGACCGACGGCCGCCGCTTCCGCATCCTGACTGTCGTCGATGATTGTACCCGTGAGTGCCTGGCGCTGGTGGCCGATACCTCGCTCTCCGGCATCCGCGTGGCGCGGGAACTGGACCGGCTGATGATCGAGCGCGGCAAGCCCAGGATGGTGGTCAGCGATAACGGCAGCGAACTCACCAGCAACGCCATCCTGGTGTGGGCCGACCAAAGCCGTGTCGAATGGCACTACATCGCGCCGGGCAAACCCATGCAGAACGCCTTCATCGAGAGCTTCATGTATAGACGGCCCCGCGGGTGCAAGAGGTTTCGACAACATTTTGATGTCGGTCGGGTGCGTTCATGTATACGGCCTTTTAGTGCGACCGATACAATGGTCGCTGGCCCTGATGGAGATCGCGGATCGAGGCCTCATCAACGGGTCGCGCTTGTTGCGCTTAAAGCTCTTCGAGCTTTCTCGATCCCCAGCTCCGCCGGTTTTCATCACGCTGTCATTTGCCCTCGCACCTTAAGTTAGCCGCATCCGCAGCTTCACGCAGGGGATGTCGGCCTATAATACTCCCCAGTCGTCATCATCGCCCAGACGATCCGAGCCAACTTGTTTGCAACGGCGATTGCGACCACCATGGGTCGACGTCGCTCGAGGAGAGCTTCGATCCATCCGCCTGCGACCCGTGAGCGTGCCTTTGGGAACCGGACGACGTTACGTGCTCCGATGACCAGCAAGTGCCTAAGATAGGAATCTCCCTGCTTCGTTATGCGGCCGAGCCGATCCTTTCCACCACTTGGGTTCTCCCTTGGCGTTAGGCCGAGCCAAGCTGCGAACTCCCGCCCGGAACGGAACATGGTTGGATCGGGGACGGTGGCAGCAAGGGCTGTAGCCGTTACGAGGCCGACGCCCGGGATAGAAGCAAGCAACCTCGCCACTGGATGCGCTCTCTGGATCTGAGCCAACTCTCGCTCGATGGCTTCAATCTGCCGGTCGACTTCCTTCATCTGGTTCACAAGCGCTGCCAGCGCCATGCGCGCCGTAGTCGGCAGCGATAACTGATCATCGTCCAACATTTGCACCAAACCATCCACCCTTTGTCGGCCTTGCCCAACAATAAGGCCGAACTCGGCAAAATGGGCTCGGATGGCGCAAGATGTCATAGTCCTCTGACGAACCAGCAGGCCTCTCGCTCGATGAAGCATCAAGAAGCCTTGGTTCTCGAGGCTCTTGATCGGAACGAACCGCATGTTAGGGCGAGCAACTGCTTCGCAGATTGCGGCCGCATCAGTCGCATCGTTCTTAGCTCCTCGCCGGACGTAGGGCTTTACATATGCCGGCGGAATCAACCTCACATCGTGACCAAGCCGCTGGATCTCGCGTGCCCAGTGATGCGCGGAAGCAAGCCTTGATGCCGACCAGGCAGGATGACAGTGATGAGAAGAAGGCGATGATCTCACCACGCCGCAGGCGTTGGCGACAGACCACGTCCTTCGTCATCAACCGCATGGAGGTGAAAAGCGAACTTCGAAATATCCAACCCAATAGTCGCGATGTTCATCTTGATTGACTCCTTCTGCCGCCAGCACATCTGGCACGATATCACCGGCGCCGAGAGAGCGGGGCCGTCTTCCCCATCAACGGCCGGCTGCGGGATGAGCTGTTGAACGAGACGTTGTTCACGTCACTGGCACAAGCCCGCGTCACACTTGGAAGTTGGCGGGCGGATTACAACGACACAAGACCACACTCGCAGCTCGGATGGAGAACCCCGTCCGAGTTCGCGATGACCTGCCACCCGCGCCGGGATCTGGCGCTGCGCTACGCCGAGGGCTCCGCGCCAGCTCCGTCGCTACCACCGCCCAACTGGGCAAATCCAACTGCTGGGGCGAATGCGGATTCCGATTTATTCCGGCCGGGTATTCCGACGTGAAGCCGGCCACCGTTCCGATTTGAAGCCGGCCACCATTCCGAAATGAAGCCGGCCGGCATTCCGATCAATTTCCGGCCAGGTTTCTGAGAAGGTCGGCGTTTTCGTTTGGGTCAGTCCCTCAGGCATCAAGTCCCTCGTTGATCAACGGGGGAAAGCGGATGCCGGCCAAGAGAGAACTGCCCATGCGACAGATACGCCAAATGCTACGGCTTGCCCGTGACGGGGTGAGCGCCCGGGAGATCGGACGCACGCTCGGCGTGGTGCGGAGCACGATCCAGGACAATCTCAAGCGGGCGGCAGCGGCCGGGCTTGCGTGGCCTTTGGCTGGCGACCTCACGGACGCTGTTCTTGAACAACGTCTGTTCGCCCATGCCGGCGTCAAGCGTGGGTACCGCCGGCGCGCCGAGCCAGATTGGGGCTCGCTCGCCTGCGAACTTAAGCGGCCTGGCGTCAATTTGATGGTGCTTTCGGAGGAGTATCGCGCGGTTCACCCGGGAGGCTATGGCTACAGTCGCTTCTGCGATCTGTTCCGGGAGTTTGAGCGGCGGCTGTCGCCGACCATGCGGCAGGACCATCCGGCCGGCGACAAGGTATTTGTCGATTACTCCGGCAAGAAAATCATGATCGTCGATCGCGCAACCGGGGTCGTGCGTGAAGCGGAGATCTTCGTCGCCGTGCTTGGCGCCTCCAATTACACCTACGCCGAGGCGACCTGGACGCAGAAACTGGCGGACTGGATCGAGGCCCATGTCCGCATGTTCCGCTTTTTTGGCGGGGTGCCGCGCCTTGTGGTCCCCGACAATCTGAAATCCGGCGTCCACAGGGCCTCGTTCTACGACCCTGAAATCAATCGCAGCTACGGGATGATGGCGTCCCATTACGGCGTCGGCATCCTTCCGGCGCGGCCACGAAAGCCCCGGGATAAGGCAAAAGTGGAAGCCGGAGTGCGTTTTGCCCAGACCTATATCCTCGGGCGGCTTCGCCGGCAGACCTTCTTCTCGCTGGCTGAGGCGAACGCGGCAATCGCCGCCGCGCTGGAGCGCGTCAACGCGCACGTCATGCGTCGGCTTGGCGTCAGCTGCCGGCAATTGTTCGAGACTGTCGAGATCCCTGTCCTGGCGCCGTTGCCGGATGCCGACTATCAGTTCGCGGAATGGCTCCTGGCCCGCGTCTCGCTCGATTATCATGTCGAGGTCGACGGCTTCTTCTACTCAGTTCCACACGGCCTGATCCGCGAGCAGGTCGACGTTCGCGCCACCACCCGGACCATCGAGTTGTTCCATCGGGGTTTGCGTGTTGCTGCTCACCAGCGCCGTTATGGCAGCCGCCGGCATGGCACGGATCCCGATCACATGCCCAGTGCGCATCAGCGTTACGCCGAGTGGACTCCCGATCGATTCCGGCGCTGGGGGCGATCGATCGGGCCCAACACCGAGGGGCTCGTCCTCGCCATCCTGGCCAATCGGCCTCATCCCGAACAGGGATTCCGGACCTGTCTCGGCGATATTGATCCCGAACGCGCCGAGCTGATCGCGGCCCGCGCGTTGCCGAGACGACTTCTCAGTTGCGTACCATCGCGTGCCGCGTCTCTTCACCGCCCTCGCACTCGGCCGCGCCGATGGCCGTTACACCAAGATGCTGCGCGCTATCGCTCGTCTCGATCTGCTCATTCTTGATGACTGGGGGCCAGAGCCGCTCGACGCCGACCAGCGCCCATGATCTGCTCGAGATCGTCGAGGACCGATATGAAGCTCGCTCGATCATCATCACCAGCCAGATGCCCGTCGACCGCTGGTACGAAATTATCGGAAATCCCACCATCGCCGACACAATCCTCGATCGCCTCGTCCACAACGCCTAGCGCATCGAACTCAAAGGAGAGAGCCTCAGAAACCAAAAGCAATCCGCCCCCAATCAATCGGTTACTTGACCTTCTCATCCCTCAACGACATCATCAAATCGACCCATGCGATTGACGCCAAGGGTGGCCGGCTTCCGATCGGAATACCCGGCCGGCTTCAAATTGGAATGCGTGGCCGGCTTCGTCGGTACCCGCAAACTTGATGAAACTTGGGGGCAAGGTCAACATCGTCTGGGAATCCCCGGGAGACTTCGTCGGAATCCGCAAAGGGCTGGTCAATGCGTTATCTGCGCTGGCTTCAGGACCAGAAGTTCGATCACCCGGCACATCAGATCGCAGTCCAGGAAATGGTCGAAGCGGTTCGCATCGCGAGGGAGCGGGTCGAACGTCTGGAGCACACGATCGAAGAGTTCGTCTGTCCTGGTCTAGTCTCTGGAGCCGCTCGTGGGGCGCTTCAAACATTGCGAGGTATCGACCGGATCGTCGCAGTAACATTCGCCACCGAGGTCGGCGACGTGAGCCGTTTTGAGAGCCCACGTCAACTCATGGGTTATCTCGGTCTGGTGCCCGGCGAGCGATCGACGAGAGAGTCCGTCAGGCGTGGCGGCATCAGCAAGGCCGGCAACGGCAGCGTCCGCCACATGTTGGTCGAGAGCGCCTGGACCTATCGACACCCGCCGAAGATCGGCAAGACAACGCTACATCGGCTCGAGCAGGCATCAGGCGTGCAAGAGATCGCGCGGAAAGCACAGAGCCGCTTGACTGCCCGCTATCGGAAGCTGGCTACACGCGGCAAGCGAACGACAGTGGTCTGCACTGGTATCGCCCGTGAACTGGTCGGGTTCATGTGGGCAATCGCAAGGCAAGTGCAGGCAACCTGATCAGGTGCTTCTCATCATCGTGCATGGGCGCAGGCGGGAGCACGGCAGAGGGAATGCCCGTCGGACGCTTTGTGGCCGGAAAGAGCGCCGACGTCCACAGTAAGATAGGAGCAGACTTCGGACGCACAATGGGGAATGCGGTGGCCAACCCGCGCATCAGAGCTTGATCACCGACGTCTTTCGGTCCCGCCTGTGGCAACCAAGCCAGTCGACTTTAGGAAGGGAGTGGAGGGGTGCTATGATGGTACGCGAGCACGATCGCCAGCGTTCGGATCGCGTTTCAGAATGTTCTGAACTGTAAGAGCCATGCTTCGCATACCGCGACGCATGTCGGTGTGGCCACTGGCGATCCAAACCCTGACGCCGCTCGGAATCGGGATCATCGTCGCGGCGCGAGCCTCAAGTCTGGCGACGCACCGACACTGCGAGGCCTATGCCCTTGCCGTCCACCGTAAGTCGACCCAGCCCCGGAGTCGCGAAGGCGTCAGCGAAGAACTCGATCATGGAAGCTACATCGAAAACTGGGAGGTTCGTTGCTCGGTGCACCGCTGGAGCGTACTGTGAAAGCCCCGTGCATTCCAAGAGAATCGCGGCGATATCAGGGTGCTGGAGGATCAGGGAGGACGCGACACCTACCGTCTCCCGCTCAATCTCAGCTTCGTAGCTTGTGCGTTCTGGCATTCCAACAACCTCCGAAGCCTCCATCACAGCCTGTCGAAACACCGGCTGACTGCCGACGTCACCGACGACGAGGCGGCCGGCATCAGAGACTCCTGCCCGCTCGAGAAGCTCGGCTGTAAGTGTCGGGCCGCTCGCGGTCAATACGGCTAGCTTCTTGCTGCTACCCAAACACGCGAGCAGCAGTGGGGCGACCAGGAGACTTGACAACAGCACAGGAACGTCCACTGCGTTGCGTACTGCCTGCTGATGACGAATCATGAAGCCACAATTGGAGGCGATCGCTCGCGCGCCCTCATTAACGAGTTCGCGCGCGGCGGTGATCACAAGATCTTGGAGTCCGTCATCTCCTTTGTATACGAGCCGATCAACTGTGCAGCCGGGAACGATTCGACACAGGTATGGAGACGCGGAGGAGGAAGGATTCTCCCTTGGCCCACCTGGCACCGGACGGTAATTGTAGTCGAGCAGGAGAATACCAATTGGCGCACCACAACGTCGGTTCAACTCACAGCTATCGAAGACAGTTTGAGCAACCAATGTTTGGCCGGCGCTTACTTGGTTCATCTCAGGCCCTCCTTGGCCGACGCGCAGCAGTCACTTGCATGTCCGGTTTTGTTTTGGAATCGGACAACTCCAGTCAACAGCCCCTGAATGACACGCAGATCATCTGCCATTCAGGATCGGACCGCGGAGCGCTACCGCAGGCTCCATTCCTTGTAACTGTTACTGAGCTCCTGATATCTATCGGCCCAATACTTGTTGTCGACAAATAGGCTATTAGGATTGTTTAAATCAGGAAGCCAGCGCCGCGCCTCTGCGTCAATCTTTTGCTCGGCTCCCTTCGTCACTGGAACCGCGCCAAGCTTGTTGGCCAACGCGGCCTGCTGTTCTGGCCTGGTAATGAAATCAAGGAAACGCATCGCCGCCTCCTTGTGCTTTGTGCCCTTGAGCACGGTGAAATAGCCAGTCAAATTTATGCACTGGGCGAAGGAGAAGTCGATTGAAATGCCCGCCGCCTTCGCTAACTTCACCCGATTTAGCCAAGCGGTGGAGTAGTCAGCTTCGTTTCTCTGAATGAGCGAAATGCACTCGGCAGTTGCCGTCCAAAACTTTACGACGTTCGGCTTGATGCGGTCCAGCGCCTTGAAAGCGCGATCGAGATCGAGCGGGTACATCTGGCTCGGCGCCACTCCGTCCGCAAGCAGTGGTACTTCTAGACACGGAGCGCCTCCGGTGCCCATCAAGGTGCGGCGCCCTGGAAAACTCTTGACGTCCCACAGCTGCGGAAAGGTTCTCGCCGGATCCTTCGTCCGGCTCGGATCATACGCGATGCCAAGGGCATAGATAGCTGTGGGCACGGCAAAAGAGGGCGGGCTCTGAACAAAGCGCGCGGGATCAACTATCTTGGTATCGATTTGCTCCCAAAGGCCCAATTGTCCGCCCTGATAAGCCTGGCCTCCTCCGGTATCTAACAAGTCCCACTGAATGTTGTTACTCTGGACCTGGGCCAGTGCTTTCGCAAAGTCTGGGCCAGCGACAGTGTCCACGGCGATACCGGTCTCCGACGTAAAGGGCTTGATCCAGTATTCCTTCATGAAGTCGTCAGTGCTTCCGCCCCAGTTCGCGAGCGTAATTCTCTCGGCGGCGCGGGCCCGGCTGGACGCGATGAAGGGAGCAGCCCCTAGAAACAGAGCTCCAGCAGCAGTCACACCATTCACAAATTGCCGGCGGTTCACGATGCTTCTCCCTGTTTTGATGCTACATATTGGATACTAGTATCTCATATCGCAATACGATTTGCAAGTCGTGAACCCCGTATTGGCCGCGCCTGGATGGACAATGGCCGCCCTCACTGCATCGGCTTGGACGGACTGCGCGTTGATGATGCAATCGAGGAAACACTTGCTCGGCATCTCGGTCCGGGCGCTATCGCCATCGCCGGGCTCCTCAACACAACGGCGTCAAGACCGGTTGCAATCGCTGGACACGCGAGCGCGTCACCTAGGTGCGCTCGAACTATCGCATCCCCGTGTGCAGCCCGGGCGGGATCGAGCGCTGCCTGAACCACAGCAACCCGGCAAACCTCCTCGCTTCGGCTCCCCGCCGAAACAGGCGAGATCGTCCATCCGCCATCGGACGGCCCGTGGATCTTTGCTCGCGCCCTCGCTGATAACCGCCGCCAGTCAATCTATCGCGGAACGAGCTCGGCAGAATCCAAGATACCCCACGGGATCACATCCCGATCAGCAAGTTCTCTTCTCTTCAAAAACATAGACAGATGGGTGTTCTGATCCGTTGTTGTACAACACGACCCGCGGGCACTCGATCATCTCTCAGCCCAGTTGAGTTCGAGCCTGAGGTGGGGATTAGCTTAACCCGGCGTCCATCAAACCCGCAGCAAAGATCGAATTGTTGGTTGTCCTTAGCGCAATCAAATCAGGGACAACACTGGAGCGAGCTATATGCCGGCCAAATGCAAAGCCCTTCAATTGAACGAATGAGCGGCTTGCTGTACGATGCGTACGGACCTTTTCAAGCAAAACGCTGGCAGGCAAGCGGCTGCTATTGCTGCACACGAGCAGAGGCCCGGCGTCTCGGGCGATCGCTAGTTCGAGGAAGTCTTGGAACAGACACAAAAAGTGGGATGTGCGGATGGCTTGCCAAGCAAGTCTGTGGCCGCCGAACTCGGCATCCATGAACACACCGTTGCCAAGTGGCGCCGGCGATTTTAAGGATCGATGTGATGGGCTGATTGACGAAGCCCGCCCTGGCCGCCCTCGCACCATCGACGACGATCAGGTTGCTGAGGTAATCGAGCGTACATTGCGTACGACGCCGGCCGACGCGACGCACTGGTCGACCCGCTCGATGGCTGCGGAAACTGGCTTTTCCCACACCACCATTCGCCGAATGTGGTCGGCGTTCGGCTTGCAGCCGCACCATAGCCAGACATTCAAGTTGTCGAGCGATCCGCTGCTCGTCGACAAGGTACGCGATATCTTCGACCTTCTATCCCCACCGAGCCGAGCCCTTGTCCTCAGCATCGATTAGAAAAGCCAAATTCAGGCCCTCGATCGCGAGCAGCCGGACTTGCCGATGATGCCTGGCCTGCCGGAACGCCGCACGCACAGCTACGTGCGGCATGGCACGACCACGCTTTTTGCAGCGCTCGATGTCGCCTCGGGGTTCGTCATCGGCAATGTTACAAGCGCCATCGATCAGTCGAGTTTTTGAAGTTCCTCAAAGAGATCGACGCTCAATCCCTGAGGGGCTCGCTGTCCATATCGTATGGACATGTGTGGACGCCCCCGCTGATGCAAGAAGAATCTTTCAAAGAGCGCTGAGCGTGGTCGGGGGCTGACATGTGTCCGGCCTTTTGCTGCGGCTGTCACATGCCGCTGGCCCGTATGGAGTTCGCGGAACGGGTCCAATTCAACCTCGCGTGCTCGAGGCGCGTATCGCTGATCTGGTTTTCCCGATTCCTGTCTCGCGACCGTTGCGCCATACTCTCCGGTTGACCTTCTCTCGATTGGTCCCTCCATGAACCATGGCGCATCGATCTGGTCATGGCGCAGGGACGTCAGGAAGGTCATGGTTTTCCAACGCCGTGTGGGACTTTGGCGGGGAGCTTGTGCCCACGCGGTGCCCATTCCCGCAGGAGAGCCATGTCGGTCCGGGTCTAAGTCTCGTCGATGAAGACCAACCGCTCAGCTTTGACGGGACTTTGGTACTTGTCCACTGGGCTCGCCGCCGTGCCACCTCGGGGCGATCGCGTTCGCCAGCCACCACGCTTTTTTTAAGCTGAGCTTCGCGGCATGCACGACACCGAGTGGTAATCGACCTTCAGGCCGCGTCCGGCAAGCTACGCAACGAGACCGCGTATGGTGAAATCGCCGTCCTGGATCCGTTGCGACAGCCACATCGCGTGGTCGCCCGAAATCGCCTTCTTATGACCACCCATTTGACAACGCTGCCGATCGACCGGCTTCATCCAGCCAATGGCCGTGCTAATCGCAATCCCAAACCGCTTGGCTGCCTAAATGCGGGACATCCCGCCCTTGATCGCGGCCGCGACACGCTTGCGAAGATCCAGAGAATAAGGCTTGCCCATCCATGCTGGCCTCCAACCCAGCCAGCATGGTGAATCAGAAACACGCTGATTGGAATCTTGAGGGTTCAGTGAGGTCGCGGGGCAAAGGCCAGACGCGCGCTCTGTTCGTAGCGTGCGATTTCAAAGAAGCCGGATTGAACGAAGCCGCGGAGTTGTGGGCGCTATGAGGATAGTGCAGCCAGCGCGGCTGCGGAGAAGGCGCGTCTGTGGTCATAGCGCGTCGGCGAGACATTCAGCTGATGTGAGCGGCCCCAGTGATCGGGCAATGGCCGATCCAGCGAGCGATCTGGTACGCTGGGATGCGTGGCCGAACGATTGGCGAGATGTTTGGTGACGAACGCGGCCACGGCGATATCGGACGTTGCCACCGAGAGAGTGATCACGGAAGGAGTGGATGGTGCAGGCGTGGATCATGACGTATCACAACGAAACGGATGGTCGCGCGCGCCGGGACGAATTCGGCGCGCCGCATGGTGTCGCCGCAATGTAGGCAGACGGGGATATCGCATTTGACGAGGGGATCGCCGCCGGCTTTTTGATCAGCCGGAGCGTTGCGAACAGCAAGGAGTTGACGGCAAAGGGCGATTTTATCGTTGCGTCCGCCATTGGCGAGGAAGCCATAGTGGCGGATGCGGTGAAAGCCGTACGGCAGGGTGTGCAGGAGAAAGCGACGAATGAACTCACCGGCATTGAGCATCATCACCTTGGCTTTGCGATTCTGCCGATAGTCCTTCCAGGAAAAACTCACTTTACCATCGGCGAGTGAGATCAGCCGGCTGTTTGCGATGGCGACGCGATGCGTGTAGGCGATGCGCTCCGGGATTGTGCTATGGCCGAGCGTCACTCCGTAGAAGAATCGCAACGCACAGACGATCTGGTTGAGTGCAGGCCACGATATCCCCGTCGCCACGAGATGAACTGGAACGCGTGAACGTCCTCCAAGCCCAAATGGTCGGGCGATCGGCCAAAATGTCGGCTGAACTTCGATGCTGCGTTGAGATATGATCGTTGCGTCGCCAGCGACAAATTGCGGACTGTCATGTCCTCGACCGGGCGTCGGCGGAGAGGGCTCACCTGGGCCATCGGAAAACTTCCTCTCTGAAGGGTTGAGCTCTGAAAAGGGCGGCGACTTGCGCGCTGCCGGCTTACACTTTCAGCTTTCGCCTGGCGGTTGCTTTTCAAATGGTGCAGCAGACCGATTTGCGCGATCGGTGCGTTATTGCTTTCAACGGCCTTGAAGAGCTATCTGCAATTCGTCAGCTGCCGGTCGGCATCACATTCCGGAGCCGCACCGGATTCGGCAACTAGCGCCACTCTCTCGTTGCCTGCATGGCGCCTGGGAGTAGAGTCGATTGATGTATCGATGTCTTCGGCTCAATCGCCGCATGAGCCCATTGATCTCGAGCGCTGAGAGTGCGGCGCGGGCTTGTGATCGCGAGCGAACCACCGCCGAGCTGGCGGTCTCGACCACGTATGAACCAATCCCTCTGCTGGCGCAAATTGGACTATCGACGTTCTTGGACTGCAACTGGCATGAGCTCCCAGTTCGCGGTGATCAGGTTGCGTGGGCAGCGGAACGGCATCCAATGTTAGCGTATGCCTCGACTACCGCTGGAATATCGGCGTAGGCTCATCGAGAAAGTCCGGCGTCTCGCGGCCACTTCGTAGGGATCCGAGCATCGGATGTCCTTGATCGTCGCGACGGTGCAGCAAAATTCCCATCCAGTTTATCGCGCTATGTCCATACTGAATGCGAACGGCTTAGGGCAGCACTACAACGCGCGAATTCGCATGACAGCATCGCCCACCGCACCCGACATCACCTTCGCCTCAAGGCAAGCACGCAGGACGGCATCGGATCGAGTGGCGTGCGATAAACTTCGGTGTTGTCGGGGCTAAGGCGTCGAACGCCAATTCGGCGGCGGCCTTGGTTTCGGCCGTCCAGATCTCCTGCAACTCGCGATTGGCCTTCAGCTGCTGGCTGTGCGGCAACTTGGCGAATAGGTTGGGGTCTTGCGCACCCAGCGGCGCTGCTGGCGCGTTTTCGGCCAGATATCGCCGGCGGCCTCTAGAACCCGCGTGCGCCATCGGCGATGGCGAGCCGCGGCGGCGCGTCGAGCCAGCGCCGCTTGAGATCGAGCACCAGATCGCGCCACTCCTGCGCCTCTCACGGCGCCATCGGTGAAGCCCACCAGCTCCTTGCGACCTTCCGACGTCGCGCCAATCAGCCGGGGATGCATGGCTTTTCGTCTTCGAAGTGTGCTTGGAGATGGATGTCATCGGCCCAATGTAGACGTAGCGCTTAGTCGATAGATTGCGCCTTGCCACGGCGGCGTGCTCGTCGAGCCAGCCGTGCTTCAGGGCGGCCGGTGGTTGCTGACAACCCGGCAGCACGCTTGCCAAGCAGCGCCGCTGCAGAGCGGCGCATGTAAGGCGGAGAAAACCGGGATGCGATCGGGTCGGTCGCGTCCGCCTCGCGATCGGGTACACACGGCTGACGGACGGCGACCGCGCCGATACCGGTCATCATCTCGCGTTCCGGCAGGTGACCGCGGCGCAGCAGCTCCGTTTTCTTTTGGTAAGGTCTCCCAACAAGGCGTTGGCACCCGCTTGGGAGGGGTGGGCTGCTTCTAGAATTTGATTGCCTCTGTTCGTCTTTCCCACTGCATGTCGTCCCTAAAAGAGATTGAACATCTGGCCTATGGCTCATGTTGGCCCACTCTCATCCCGGCGGCTGGAGCAAAAGATCCATAGATCGATCTAAATTGGGCAATTTCCCAAAACCCAGTGGGCTATCGATGGTCCGATCTTTGGTTTATGTATCTTGGTCAACGTCTCAAGCTAGCGGAGTTGTGGTCATATGACTGAGTTGACGCGGCGTTGTCCCAGAGGGTCCCGCGCGCTGCTATCCCCTTCGATCTCCTTCGAGTTCTTCCCACCCAAGACCGAAGAGATGGAGCGGAATCTCTGGGACACCATCAACCGGCTTGCCCCGCTCGACCCCAGATTCGTCTCGGTGACCTACGGCGCCGGCGGCTCGACTCGCGAGCGCACCCATTCCACGATCTCGCGCATCCTCAAGGAGACCGCGCTGCTGCCGGCCGCGCATTTGACCTGCGTCGGCGCCTCGCGCGGGGAGATCGACGAGATCGTCGACCGCTATCACGAGGTCGGCGTCCGCCACATCGTCGGCCTGCGCGGCGATCCCGCCGGCGGCATCGGCACGGCCTATTCCAGCCATCCCGACGGCTACCAGAGCTCCGCCGACCTCGTCGCCGGCATCAAGAAGCGGCACGGCGATATCGAGGTGTCGGTCTCGGCGTACCCTGAGAAGCACCCCGAGGCGCGCGACTTCGACGATGACATCGATACGCTGCAGGCCAAGGTGGATGCAGGTGCGACCCGCGCGATCACGCAGGTGTTCTTCGATAACGACCTCTACTTCCGTTATCTCGACCGCGTGCGCGCGCGCGGGATCAACATCCCGATCGTGCCAGGCATCATGCCCATGCATAATTTCAAGCAGGCGAGAGCCTTCGTCACCCGCGCCGGCACCTCCGTGCCGGACTGGTTCGCCGCGAAATTCGAGGGGCTCGACGAAGACGCCGAGACCCGCAAGCTGGTGGCGGCGATGGTCGCCGCCGGCCAGGTGCAGAAGCTGGCGAAGCACGGCGTCGACACCTTCCACTTCTACACCATGAACCGCGCCGATCTCGTGTTCGCGATCAGCCATTTGCTCGGCATCCGCGCCAAGAGCGCGCAGAAGGCGGCTTAAGACACCATGACCGTATCGACCTCTCCCAAGCGAATCGCCCTGCTCAACGCCGCGCGCGAGCGCATTCTCGTGCTCGACGGCGCCATGGGCACGATGATCCAGAACCTCCAGTTCGACGAAGCCGCCTTCCGCGGCGAGCGATTCAAGAACTTCCATCGCGATTTGCGCGGCAACAACGACCTCCTGATCCTGACTCAGCCGCAGGCGATCGAGGACATCCACGCCGCCTACTTGCGCGCCGGCGCTGACATCGTCGCGACCAACACCTTCTCCACGACCTCGATCGCGCAGGCCGATTACGATCTCGCCGACATCGTCTACGAGATGGCGCGCGAAGGCGCCCGCCTCGCCGGCAACGCCGCACGCCGGGTCGAGGCCGAGGACGGCAAGCCGCGCTTCGTCGCCGGCGCCATCGGCCCGACGAACCGCACCGCCTCGATCTCGCCCGACGTGTCCAATCCCGGCTACCGCGCCGTCACGTTCGACGATCTGCGCAAATCCTATGGCGAGCAGATCAACGGCATGCTCGACGGCGGCGTCGATCTGCTGCTGGTCGAGA
>NZ_JADPJQ010000041.1:14341-14574 GCF_023073515.1 Bradyrhizobium sp. 17
CTTCTGGCATTCGGTCCAGCACGCCAAGCCCATCACCATCGGCTTCAACTGCGCGCTCGGCGCGGAAGATCTGCGCGCGCATATCGCCGATATCGGCCGCGTCGCCGATACCCTTGTTTGTGCCTATCCCAATGCCGGCCTGCCCAACGAGTTCGGCCAGTACGACGAGACCCCGGAATACATGGCCCGCCTGGTCGGCGAGTTCGCGCGCGATGGCCTCGTCAACATCGTCG
>NZ_JADPJQ010000079.1:0-35174 GCF_023073515.1 Bradyrhizobium sp. 17
GGAGGGCACGCCCCTACCGCGGAGAGAACCATGGACCCGGCAAGGATGTTCAAGGAGAGCTTGACCTCACTCCCGGAATTAGAGAACAGCCAGGGTCAATCGCGTTGGTCTGCGCCTGAATCCGGCTCTTCAGGTCCACCCCCAGCACCGGACATGTCGCAGTACTGCGCCAACCTACGCGATGGGCCATCAGCCGACATGCACCAGCGGGTTAAGCAATCCGCTGTAGCAGCGTCTATTGAACGTCGTTGCCCCACGAAGCAGCTGATTGTTTCACCCCGGCGTCATACCTTTGCTCTTGATCACCGATATGGCGTCCGGCGTTTTCAGGTAGTCGACGAGCGCCTTCGCGGCTGCGGCTTCCTTCGTGGCCGCACCGAGCGCGGCCGTGAATACGACATCCTGCTGCAAGTCAGCAGGGAACGGGCCAACCACATCGAGGCCCGGCACCGTCAAGACGTTCATCAGGAACAGCGCGAGTTCGGCCTCTCCGTTGGCGACTACAGCGACGACCTGTGCGGGGGTCGGCTGCGCTTTCATCTTGGCTTTCATCTGTTCGGTGATGTTGAGGCGCTCGAATACTTTCGCTATTGAATAGCCGGTTGCGCTTTCCGGAATCGAGGCGACCGATTCCGCGTTAAGCAAGGCAGCTTTAAACACGTCGGGCGTGGAGATGTTGGGCTTCGGCGCACCGTCGCGAACCGCGACACCGAGGCCAACACGAGCTATGTCCAGCGTCGGCCCGGCTGCGAAGTGTGATCGCGCGGCGGCGTCCCTCATTACCTCGACCGGCACGACGCCGACATCGAACGGCTTGCCGGAGGTAGCTTCCTTGATCAGGTTCGGAGTGGTGCCGAAGAAGATATCGAGCTTGTGACCTGAGGTTTGTTCGAACTTCGGCTTGAGACCCGCCCACACTGCTGTCATGGCGCCGCCGGCCAGAACCCTCAACTCAGCTGCGGTCGCCGCTGGTGACAGCATCATGCCGACCAAGATACCCACTGCCGCGAAGGAAAACACAGTCCTCATGAAACCTCTCCCGAGTATATGAACCGAGCGTTTGACGCACGTGGACGTTACGCTGCTCCTGGTCCACCGTCTAATGTCTCAGATGGGTCAAAGGCAGCCCTCGGCGGCTCCAAGTTCAACCCTCGGAAGCGGAACGGGCTAGGCCCAGAGAGGAAGTCAGCCACCGGCCATTTCCTGACTCCAAAGTGCGCCACGACCAACGCCCTTTTCAACTGGTTGGCACCACGGTAGCCTTTACCTCCGTGGCTGAGGAAAAAGGGGTGTACTCAGTCGTCCGTTAAGAAGCCGAATTGAGCGGGGGCGGACAGGCAAGCGTGATGCGATAGCTGGATCAGGAAGAGGCACAAGAGTTCTCTGAGCCAGGCGAGGATACGGCGGAAGTTGTGGCCGACTGCTGAGAGCACGACGTTGGCGGCGTCGCCGGCGCGGCCTTTGAGATAGCAGCGGCCAAGGTGACCTTCGGCCTTCAGATGTCCGATGATGGGCTCGATGGCGGAGCGGCGCCGGAGCTCGCGCTTGATGGCGCCGAACACGCCGCGCTTCTGGCCCGAAATGAAGACGCGACGGGGATTTTGCGTGTCGTGGCCGCGATATCCCTTGTCGACATAGGCCCGCTCGATCGGACAGCCGGTGAGCGCCTCGGTGCGGTCGATGACGTCCCGCAGGGTATGACCGTCGTAGGGATTATCGGGCAGCGACCTGGCGTGCAGTACGAACAGGCCACCGGGCGCCCGGCGGTTGTTGCTGACGATGGAGGCCTTCACGCCGAACTCGTAAGGGGCTGCGGCCTTGCCTTTGCCGATGCATTCCACCTCCGGGGCATGGAAGGAATAAAGCTTCCAGCCGCGCTGGCGCTGCTGCTGCGAGCGGATTTGCACGGCCCGGCCAAGCGGGAGGGCGAATGCCTCCTCCAGTGCCGGCTGGCCCTCGATCTTGCGGCGGATGTCGCGGATGATACGGCCGAGCCGGCTGCGCAGAATGCGCAACTGCCGCTGATGCCGGCTGAACTGTTTGGCATGGGCGTAGCGGCCCGCCATCATCGCGGCGGCCTTGGCCACACGAGAATAGGATTGCCGCAGCCTGACGGCGTGCCTTCTCGCCAGGCGGTTGAGCCCCTTGATAGCCGCATGAAGCAGCTTGGCATCGGTCGGAAAGGTGATGGCCTTCGGCTGCACCGTGGTGTCGACGGTGACGCGCTTGAGGTCCTGGCCGCGTAACGCGCCGGCCTCGTGCGCCACCCGCAGGCTCTCCGCCAGCAGCAGCTCCAACTTGTCGCCGAGCCGCTTGCGCCAATGGCTCAGGTCCGAGCGCTCGTGCGGGAAGGCATGCTGAAAGAACTCTTGCCCGGTGAAGAACTGGAAATACGGGTCGTGAACCCAGCGCTCGCAAACGCCCTCATCGGAAAGCCCGTAAGTGTGCTTGAGCAACAGCAGCCCGATCATGAACCGGGTCTCGATCCCGGGCCGGCCATTCTCGCTGTAGAGCGGCGCGACCTCGCCGTCGATCCAGTCCCAATCGATCTTGCCGGCGAGCTGAACCAGCTCGTGCTTCATGTTGATGATCTGGTCCAGCCGCGCCCGGAACAGATCGTTCGATCCCGTCGTCCTGTGCTTCTTCGGTCGCATCGGCCCCTCCGATGCACACAGAATCATGGTCCGCAGCAAAAGGGAATCCACAAACCAAAATTGCAAGGTTTGGGGGCCTCAAGCCCCCAATCCCTGCAATCTCAAATGCCGCCGCAACCGGAAAACTGACTCCTGCTCAATCGCTTAGAGCCTTGTTCACGGACGACTTTCTGATCTCGGGCCGAAGGCGCAGAAGTCCCGCTTGCTTGGGCCAGCGAGTAAGGTGACTCCAACTGGCTGCGGTATTGGTCTCCGTAAGACATTTGGTCCACTACCCGCGTGGGCCTTAGCATGAGGCGCTGCCCAGGTGATCCAACGTCAGCGCAGCGCGGTTCGCAGCGTGATATGGATTGTCATCCTTCAAGCGTGTTGGCCGGACTGGCGCATCCTCTGATACGCCATGACCGCGGACACGCGGTTGGTCGCGCCGCACTTCTGCATGATGCTGCTCATGTAGTGCTTGACGGTCTTTTCGCTGATCTTGAGCTTGTCGGCGACCATCCTGTTGGTGGCGCCGCTCTCGACCTCCGCGATGATCTGGAGTTCGCGATGGCTGAGACCGACGTCGATGGACGTCGCCTCCTTCTGCTGAACCGCCGAAAGCAGCCGCGCCGCGAACTCCGGCGAGACGAACGAGGACTCGTTCTTGAAGACCGCCCAGATCGCCGCCTTCAATTCGCTCGCGCTGACCCCCTTCAGGATGTAGCCGTGCGCGCCCGCGTTCAGGGCGGCGATGCCGGTCTGCGGATCGTCGCAGGCGGTGAGTATGACGCAGTGCGTTCCGGGAAATTCGACGCACAGCTGCTTGAGAGTCTCCAGGCTATCGCCGGGAATGCCGAGATCCAGAACGAGGATGCTCGGGCGATGCGTTTTTGCGATGTCCAGCGCGTCTGCCGTAGAGGCGCCTTCGGCTACGACTTTGAAGCGAGCCTCCGCCCGAAACACGCTGGCCAGTCCTTGGCGATAAATCGGATGATCGTCGACGATGGCAATAGTGGCCTGCTCACTCGAATTTTCCATATGTACTCTCACAATTAAAAAACACTGCGGAAAAGTGGCATTTCAGAATGCTGCGAGAATAGGCATCGTAAGGATAAAGTTTCAATCACTTTTGATCGGTTGACTATCTTTCGAGTGTTCATCGCCAGTTCCTGCGGTGGAACTTTGGACGGGAAGTTCGCACAGGATCTCCGTGCCTTGGCCGAGATTGGAGATCACGTAGAACGTCCCGCCCAATGCTCTCACTCGGGAGGCCATCCCGATCAATCCAAGACCTGATCGAGACTTGGCTGTCTTGCCGGCAAAGCCGCATCCGGGATCGCTCACCGATAGCCGCAGCGTCCCGGCGAAGTAATTAACCATTACGGTCTGGCGGTCGCTCCCCGAATGCTTGAAGGCGTTGTTCAACGCCTCCTGCGTCACCCGAATGAGGCAGCGCACCGCGTCGCGAGGCAGTTTCTCAGGCACTCCGGTCATCTCAAAATCGACGATGCAGGCGGCGCGGCCTTCATGCGCTCGTATGATTTTGCGGAGCATCCGGATGAGATTACCGCTGTCTCCGAGATCGGGAAGAAGCAGATCGGCGGCGATCGAGCGCAGCTCCTTGAGCGCGTCCTTAAGCGCGCTCCGGAATTCCGCCAGGAGAGCTCGCGCTTTGGGTGTCGGGCCTTCCAGCTCCTGTTCCAGACCTTCGAGCCGCAGCAGGGCGAAGGATATCAGCTGGGCAGGGCCGTCGTGGAGCTCGGCTCCGAGCCGCGTATGGACAAGATCGTCGATGCGGGCGGCAGTGCGAAGAGCATCTTCCGTTTCAGATTTAAGAACATCGTTCTTGCGATGCAGCAATACTTTCTCCCGGAACCGCTGCTTGATGGCCGAACGTTGCTTTTTGATGGTCGTGCTTGCTCGATGGACGACGATGAACAGAGCCAAGAGGGTGACGAGACCCACCGACCCGACCACCAGCCATGCGCCGCGGATGGCGCTTGCCTGGTCGCGGAGAAGCGCGCGGGCGTCTTCGTAGATTTCTGCGACCGCGATGATCCTTTCCGTCTCGTTCTTGTAGAGAGGCAGGAACATCTCATAGAGGGGCATCGACAGAGAGCGTTCGAACTCGCTGTCATCGTCCTCGAGGTCGGCCATCCCAGCACGAATTTTCCCTTGCAGCGAAGGCGTGAGGTCGGTCGTCGGAAATCGCTTTCCGATTAGCCCCTTTTGCGTGCTGTACACGATGGTACCGTCGCGCGCCCAGATCTTGACGGAGGCGACATGCCGCCTGGATTTCAGCAGTTCGGCGACGGACTCGAGCCCGCGAAGGTCTTCCGCGCTGAGTGTGCCTCCGCCGTCCATCGACTGAACGTAGGGCTCCACGAAATTCGTCATGTACAGCGCGGCGGCGCCACTCGTTCCGCGCAGAACGCCATCGGCGATACGATTGCCGACCCATCCTCCGACCGCGGCGACGGAAAGCGATAGCACCAGCGAAGACAACAATGCGAACTGCTCGAAGAGGGACCTTCGCATCCACCAGCGACGCGGCCGATCCGTGGCGACTTTGATGAATGCCCCTAACGCCCTCCTGGTCTCGGGCTTGCCTTCACCGGCTCTCAACAAGGCACTGTCGACGCGACGGATGTGCCCATCAGCTTCATCGGCGACGGAGACTTCCTCCACGACTGGCTCCATGAAGAACATTCTCGAACAATGTCATCGGTGAACAGATGCTTAAATTGGCGACATCATATGCATCGATCGTATCGGCTTTCAACTTCCTGGGCAAACATGGTGAAGATCGCACGTGCCCACACTGCTCCTTTGAAGCAGCGGATCAGGGTTAACACCATCGCCGGCAGCAGCCGCGCCGCCGCAGAAAGACCGATGGCGCTTCGGACTAAAGTCCGAAGCAAGGGACTTTCGTCGGGTGCGGCGCATTCGACCATCGACGGAAATTTTCGCTCGACCTTCTGCCCTACCGCGCCCGCGAAGCACTCGACATGCTTCTGAAACGTGGGAGATCCGGCCGTTCGGTTCTCCGTTAATCCTGGCAGGAGCGCATCATGTCGAATTATCTCAAGCCGTTCGTAATCGACCAGAGCGACATCGACTTCATCCTCAGCCAGGTCAACTTCCGCCCGTTGTTCGATGCGGCAGGCAACGCCATCATCCTGTGGGACGGCACGGGGGCGGTCTACGATGCACACGGCAATCTCATCGGCACCGGCGGGTCGGTCGCCGGCGACGCGGCATCGACCGCGGCCATCGCGCAGTGGGGACAGTCCTACTATTCCGAATTCGACTTCGCGGGCTTGAGGGATCCCAGCGGTCTCAACAACAACCTGTCGCTCATCAACGCCACCTTCGGCGCGGTCGACCAGATCTTCACGCGCACGGCGGCTGCCGACTACGCCGGCTACTCGTCCGTGATGCAGGCGGTCGCCGACCGCGTCTACGCCGCCGCCAAGACCTACTACTCCTCCTACAGCGCGGCGACCGGCGGCTTCAACCCGGCCCTCAACGGCGACTACGCGGTCAAGGCCGATCCGGCCGGCGCCCAGACCGCGGCCGACGGCACCAAGATCGATCTGCCGAACGTCGTCGATTACACGCCGCGCATGATCAGCCTGACGACCACCACCGGCGGCGTCACCTTCGACACCTGGGCTAACCATCAGGGCGACCTCGGAGCGACCTCGCATCAACCGAACGAAATCTACTACGATCCCACGACAGGGACGGCGAAGGTGCTCGACTGGGGCCAACTCGCCACGGTCGCCGACGGCGGCCTCGGTCAGGTCGACACGCAGGCGCGACTCGCCGCCTCGGCCGGTCAGGGCGACCACTTCCTCGGCGGGCTCAATCCGGGCGTATCGCCCTCCAACGGCTTCTTCGTACTGTTCGGCCAGTTCTTCGACCACGGCCTCGATTTTATCGGCAAGGCCTCGGGACAGACCATCAAGATCGCGCTCGCCAGCGACGATCCGCTCTACGGCATGCTCGGACCGGACGGACGGCCGGTGCACGAAATCACCATCAACCGGGCCACGGTGCAGACGGTGGACGCCAACGGCCCGGAATACGTCAATCACACCTCGCCCTTCATCGACCAAAGCCAGACCTACGGCTCGCACGAGCAACTGACGAACCTGCTGCGGGAATGGGTCGCGGATCCGGCCACCGGCCAGTACCACGCCGGCATGAACCTGTTCGACGGGCAGACCCTCGAAACCGCATGGACCAAGCCGGACGGCACCGCGACGCACCAGACGCTGCCGACGCTGGACGAACTGCGCGCCCATGTGGATGCCACCGGCCGCGACGCCCTGACCTGGGAGGACGTCAACGATCTGCGCAACCGCGACGCATCCGGCCACGTGATCGCCGGCACCAGCGGCTCGGCGCTGCTGCTCGACATGAATCCGCGGTTCGATGCAGGCCACATGGGAGCCTTCTACGACAAGAATGGCAACGGCGCGCAAGACGTCGGAGAGGCGGCCTATGGCACTGCGGCCCAGTCGGCCAAGGTAGCGGCCGCAATTTCGACCATCGACACCTACGCCAAATCCACGTTCGGTGCGGGCTCGAGCTTCGGCATCGACGCAACGACACACAAGCTGACGCTGACCATGGCCACGCTACCCCCAGGCTCGCCTCCCGGAACGCCGCACACCCTGGACGGCGCCAGCTCGCTGTTTCCGTTCGTCAACTTCGCCGACTTCAGCATCACGGTCCCGGCGGGCGCGCTGCACGACGCCGTCGGCGAGATCCTGATGGCCTCGGTCGGCGACCACTACGTGGCCGGAGACGGGCGTGTGAACGAGAACTTCGGTCTGACTTCGATCCACCACGTCTTCCATGAGGAACACAACTACCAGATCCAGAACATCATCGAGGCACTACATACCCAGGACGTCGTGTCCGGCGACCCGACGCACGCCGCGCTGCACGGCTTCCAGATCGACACCGGGCACGGCATGAACGCCGCCGGCGACTACCTGGATTCCGCAGGCAACATCTCCTGGGACCAGGACAAGATGTTCAACGGGGCCAAGCTGGTCGTGGAGATGGAATACCAGCATGCTGCCGTCGACCAGTACGCCCGTAACGTCTCGCCCAATATCCAGGAGTTCGGCGCCTACTCGACCGAGGTCGATTCGGCGATTTCCCTGGAATACTCGCAGGCCGCCTTCCGCTTCGGTCACTCGACCTTGCGCGAGACCATCGACACCATCGATCCGTCCGGCGGCCTGACCGGCAAAATCATGGGCTATGCCCTGAAGGCAGCCTTCCTGGCCCCGGACAAGTTCGCCGACGTCGGGCCGTCCGCGATCGTGCTCGGCATGACGCACCAGCAGATGAACGAGGTGGACGAGTTCGTCACCCCGGCGCTCAACCAGGGTCTGCTCGACCAGCCGCTCGATCTGGCGGCGATCAATATCGCCCGCGGACGGGACGTGGGCATACCGACCTTGAACGAGGTTCGTCACACGTTAGGTTATTCCGAATACTCGAGCTGGAACGACTTCGGTCAGAACATGCAGCATCCGAGTTCGCTGGCCAACTTCATCGCCGCGTACGCTTTCGACGGTGACATGGAAAAGGCGAACACCATCGTCGGAATCGTCGACGGAAGCGTCGCCGCGGGCACGCTCGGCATCTCGCTCGACCAAGCCTACGGCTTCATGAACGGAGACGAGGCGGCCGGCGGCGTCGGTACGCTTGCCTTCAACCAGATCGACACATGGCTCGGCGGTCTGGCCGAAGTCCATCAGCCGGGGGGGCTCCTCGGCGAGACCTTCGACCGAATCTTCGTCGACCAGATCGAAAGGCTGATGGACGGCGATCGCTTCTACTATCTCTACCGCCTGTTCGGCGTTCAGTTCGGCACGGAGATCGTCAACGCCCAGCTGAAGGACATGGTGGAGCGCACCACGGGTCTGACCCACCTCAACGGCAACATCTTCGGCTATGCCGACCAGTACGTCGATCTCGGTGCCCACAAGGAAGTGCTGGCTCCGGGACAGACCGAGTACCTGACGACCGGCAACGAGCACAAATACGGCGACATCGCCGCGGTGGATGCCGGAACGATAGGCATCTACTCCAACGGCGGACGCGGCAACTTGAACGACGGACACGAAGTCGTCATCGGCGGCGTGCACTACATTCAGGACACCCGCCTGGCCGACACGGACCCCAACAGCGCCTATGGGCAGAACGGCTTCGTCAACCTCGACGGCACGCCGAACTCGGGCGCCGAGTCCAACGAGATCATCGTCGGCTCGAAGGGGCAGGATCTGATCTACGCCCAGGGCGGTGACGACACGGTCTACGGCGATGCCGGCAATGACAAGATCTACGGCAGCTACGGCATCGACCGCCTGTACGGGGGGGACGGCTCCGACACGATCTACGGCGGCGACAACCCCGACCTGATCGACGGCGGCGCCGGCGACGACTTCCTGTATGGCGAATCCAGCGGCACCGACATCAACGGCCTGGACCAGGTCATCGGCGGCGCGGGCAACGACTACATCAACGGCGGCCTCGGGATAGACAAGCTGTTCGGCGGCAATGGCGACGACGTCATGTATGGCGAGCAGGACACCGACCCGTTCTTCGAAGGAAACGACGGCAACGACTATCTGGACGGCGGCTCCGGCACCGACATGCTGTACGGCAGCAACGGCGACGACATGCTGCTCGACGGCACCGACGTCGACATCTCTTTCGGCCAAGCCGGCGACGACTGGTTCAAGGTTGGCGACATCGCTCAGGCGTTGAGCACCGGTCCTGATGAAGTGCTGGGCGGTGACGGCGTCACCGACGACGGCAACACCCCGGGCACGATTGGTTTCGACGTCCTGGACTTCAGCCTGCAACACGCCCGGCCGATCGGGGTGACCTACGACCTCGACCAGCAAGCGAACCCACTGGCTGCAGTCAATACCGCGCAGTCGGTTCCCGCGGCGTTCGAAATGGAGGGGCTGGTCGGCAGCGTGTCCGACGACAATCTCGGAGGAGACTCCGGAGACAACTGGGTCGTGGGCGGCTCCGGAGCCGATCTCCTGACCGGCGACGCCGGCAATGACGTCATCGTCGGCGGCTCGGTCCGGCTCGACACCCTGATCGGACAGTACATCCAGGGCCATGACGCTCAGGGCAACGAGATCGCCTCAACCTACGACCACAACAACAACAACGACGGATCCACCGAGGCATTACGCCTGCAGGATGCCCGCTATCAGGGCGCCTCTCACCGCGTCGCTTACGACGACACCCTGGGCGCCGGTTTGCTCGACAACGCCGCGCTCGGCACGCAGGGCTTCGACAAGCATTTTACCGAGATGCTGCGCACCCAGTTCTTCAAGGACAACGTTCTCGGAGACGGGGGCGCCGACGCCAGCACCCTGGCCAAGCCGGACATCGCAGTTTTCACCGGCAACCTGGCCGACTATCGCATCGACCCCATCACATTCCAGAGCACCCACGAGGGACAGATCGTCGCCTACAAGGTGACCGACCTGCGGGATCCCAACGGCGTCGACGCCAACGGAGCGCCCATCGTCACCGACGGCACCGACCTGGTCGTGGGCGTGGAACTGCTGCGCTTCGCCGACCAGGACTTCTCGTTGGTCAACACGCCCCCGAGCCTGAAGCTTCACGCCTTCGATCCGGGCGCTGCGACCGACAACTTCGCCTCCGGCAGCTACGCCGGCGGCTCGAGCTGGACGGGCAACTGGACCGAAACCGGCGACAACTTCAACGGCGCGGTCAACGGCAGCGCCACCGCGGGTCAGATCCGCGTGGGCTCGCAGCAGCTGCAGTTCACCGACAACGCCGACGGGGCCAACGTGCAGCGGGTGGTGAACCTCGCCGGCGTGGTGGAGGCCAAGTTGGGCTTCACCTACAACCAGAACAGCTTCGACAACGGCGACTACGTCCGCGTCCTCTTCACCGCGGACGCCACGGCGGCGACGCCGGTCTTCCATGAACTCGGAACAATCACCAATGCCGCCGGCTTCGGCAACCATACGTTCTCGGCCGATCTTCTCGCGTCCCTGAACGCCGGCGAGACGGTGACCGCCAACGCGGCCCTCAGGTTCGAGGTGGTCAGCTCGGCCACCAACACGGGCAACAGCGCCAACAACGGCACCATCTCGATCGACAACGTGTCCGTCGACTACGTCAGGCCCGCGGCGGCTCCGAGCACGGACTACGTCGTCACGTTCACGGAGAACGGCAATGCCGTCGGCATAGCCAACCATCCCGGAATCGTCGACGACGGCACGCAACTGTGGTCGGCGAAGGTCGTCCTGACCGGCCGGGTGGCGGGCGACGCGCTCAACGCGAACGACATCGCCGGCGACGGCATCGCGAGCACTGTCGACAATTCCGTGGCCGGACAAATCACCGTCAGCCTGACGGGCAAGGCCTCGATCGCGGCCTACCAGAACGCGATCCAGGCGATCACGTTCTCCAGCAACTCCAACAACCCCACCAATGCGGACCGCATCGTCCAGGTCACGGTCAATGACGGCTTGGCCGACAGCAACGTCGCGACCACGACCATCCACGTGACTCCGGTCAACGATCCGCCGAGCGTGGGCGCCGATCACGTCTACACCAACCTCGGCAACGTCGCGAGTGGCATCGTGGTGCCGGACTGGGCGCTGCTCGCCAACGACAGCGACACGGACGGTCCCAACGCGCTGGCGATCACCGGGGTGGGCTCCTTCAACAGCCTCACGGCGGTCCATGCCGCTGGCGCGGTCACGATCACCGACAGCGGAACGAGCGGCAACCCGGCGAGGCCGAACGGCGGCTCGTTCTCCTACACGGTGAACGACGGGGTCGCACCGGCCTCCGCCACGGTCACCGTGACCGCGGTCAACGGCACGACGATTAACGGATCGACGGGCAACGACATCCTGGTCGGAAGCTCGGCCAACGACATCCTCACCGGCGGACGAGGCGACGACGCGGTCTTTGCGGGCGGGGGCGACGATAGCGTCGGCTGGTCGGTGACCAACCCCTTCAAGATCGGCAACATCACCATCATTCCCGAACTGCCGGACGGCCGCGACTTCGTCAACGGCGGCGCCAACGGCGCGGCGGGCGACCGCTTCACCGTCACCGGCAACAACACGGCGGAATCCTTCGCCATCTACTCCAACACCGACGACTGGGACGGTGCCGGTCCGGGCACGGGCAGCAGCGCGGCCCATGTCGGTTTCACGGGCCTGCATGCAGGCACCGAGATCGTCGTCGCCCGCAACGGCACGGTGATCGGCGAGCTCGACAACGTCGAGGAGATCACGATCAACACCCTCGACGTGACCGCCAACAACAACAACGGCGGGCTCGACGGCGGTACGGTGGCCGGCGACAGCGTCGCCATCGTCGGCAACTTCACCGGCACCAGCCTGAACTACAGCACGATCACGGTGAACGGGGGCGCAGGCGCCGACACCGTCGACATCTCCGGATTGACCTCCGACCACCGCATCGTATTCCACGGAGGAGGAGGCGACGACCAGGTCACCGGCACCTTGCGGCCGCAGGACGTGGTCGACACCCAGACCGGTCTGCCTTCGGGCGACCAAGGCGGCGGCCAGGGTGGATCCGGCGGCGACGGTCAGGATGGCAACTCCGGCGGCGACGATCAGCATTGTTCGTCGGGCGACCATCAGCACGACGGACAGGGCGGCCCAGACACGCCGCAACCTCCGGCGGTCAACCCGGGCATGGCTGAAGGCCAGATTGGAACTGCAGCCGCCGACGTGATGGTGGGGGCGACCGGCGACGATGTCCTCAGTGGCCTCGATGGCGACGACGTGATCCTCGGCAACGACGGTGCCGACACGCTGAAGGCCGGATCCGGAGACGACTTGGTGAAGGCCGGCGCAGGCGACGACGTGGTGTTCGGCAACGACGGCAACGACGATCTCTTCGGCGGCGCCGGCCGCGACCTGATCACCGGCGACGGCGGGGACGACCGCCTGTTCGGCGACGCGGGCGACGACGCCCTGGAAGGCGGCGCGGGAAACGACACCGTCTACGGCGGGGCCGGCAACGATCGGGTCATCGCGACCGTCGGCGACGGCAACGACACCTACTTCGGCGACACGGAGGAAGACACGCTGGACTACTCGGCCATCTCTGCAAACCTCACGGCCGATCTCGGCAACGGCATCGGACAGCACGGCAGCGTCGCCAGCGCCCAGAGCGGGACCGACCAGATATTCGGGTTCGAGGACTTCATCGGCGGCTCCGGCAACGACACCATCGTGGCCAGTTCGGTGGCGAACGTCATGGACGGCGGTGGAGGGAACGACACCTACGTGTTCGGCTCCGCAGCGGACGCCAACGGCGACACCATCAAGGGTTTCCAGCCGGGCGACAAGATCGACCTGTCGGCCATCGACGCCAATACGGGGGCGGCCGGGAACCAGTCCTTCGTGCTGTTCGCCGGCAACGTCTTCACCTCGGCGGGACAGGTCATCGTCACGCAGGAGATCAAGGACGGCGCGGAGCACACCTTCGTGTCCGGCAATACCAACGCCGACGCCGCGGCCGACTTCAAGATCGATCTGGGAGCCGGCAACCATGCACTGACGACGGCCGACTTCAACGGCGTGCACTAGGCGCAACCGACCATCACCACCCGGGCGAACCGCCGCCCGGGTGGACGACGTCACCGAGGCCAAGGGCAGGGCAGGAAACGATGAGCAAGAACCCGAAGCGAAAGAATCCGACGGAGAATCCAATCGGCAGCTACCGCGGCATCGGTTTTGTCCTGCTCGGAGTGTCCGGAATCATCAACGTGCTGGCGTTGACGGGCTCGTTCTACATGCTGCAGATCTACGACCGGGCGCTGACGAGCCACAGCATCCCGACCTTGGCGGCGCTCTCCGCGCTCGCCATCGGGCTTTATCTGTTCCAGGGCATGTTCGACATCCTGCGTTCGCAGATACTGGTCAGGCTCGGGGCCCGTCTCGACGCCAAATTGGCGCCCTTGGCGCACTGCGTCGTGATCGAGATGGCCCGATACGGCTACTCGACGTCCGAGGCGCTGGAGCGGGGGCGCGACGTCGACGTCGTGCGCGGCTTCCTCGGCAGCCAAGCCCCCATCGCCTTCTTCGACCTGCCCTGGATGCCGCTGTTCCTCGGCTTCGTCTATCTGCTTCATCCGGTGCTCGGGCTTGTCACCTTGGCCGGCGCGGTGGTTCTGATGTCGCTTACGGTGGCAACCGAACTTCTGACGCGGCGGGCCGGCAAGGAGACCCACCAGGCCGCGGTGCAGCGGTCCACGTTGGCAGACTCCCACGCACGCAACGCCGACATCCTGCGCGCGATGGGGTTCGGCGGCCGCGCCGTGGCCCGGTTCGAGACCGCCAATGCCCGTCATCTGGCGCTGCAGACCCGAACCAGCGACATCAGCGGCAGCTTCGGCGGGATGGCGAAGGTGATGCGCATGATGCTGCAGTCGGCGCTGCTGGGCCTTGGCGCGTTCCTCACCATCAAGGGCGAGCTTTCCGCGGGCGCGATCATCGCGTGCTCGGTGGCTTCGGCGCGGGCGCTGGCGCCGATCGATTCGGCCATCGGCAACTGGAAGGTGATCGCCGCGGCACGGCGCAGCTTCAACCGTCTGAAGCAGACGCTCGCCGCGGCAGAAGACGGCAGCCATATCCTGCCGCTTCCCAAGCCTTGCGCGACCCTGAAGGTCGAAGGCATCACCGTGGTCGCGCCGGGCAGCGGCACCGTGCTCGTCGGCGACGTCGGCTTCGAGCTCAAGGCGGGCGAGGCGCTCGGCCTGATCGGCCCTAGCGGTGGCGGCAAGACATCTCTGGCCAAAGGTGTCGTCGGCGTTTGGCCGCTGCTCAGGGGCAAAGTCCGGTTTGACGAGGCGGATCTCGATCAGTGGCGCGCCGATGCGCTCGGCGAGCACATTGGTTACCTGCCGCAGGACGTCTCGCTGCTCGACGGCAGCATCGCCGAGAACATTTCGCGGTTCGAGACCGAGCCCGACGCCCGCAAGATCATCGCCGCGTCGAAAGCCGCGGGAATCCACGAGATGGTCACGCGGTTGCCGGATGGCTACCAGACCGAACTCGGGCCGTCGGGCACCGCGCTGTCGGCCGGTCAGCGGCAGCGCATCGGGTTGGCGCGGGCGCTCTACGGCGATCCCTTCCTCGTCGTGCTCGACGAGCCGAACTCGAACCTCGACGCACCGGGCGAGGCGGCGCTCGGGGAGGCCATCGAAGGCGTCAAGGCGCGCGGCGGGATCGTCATCGTGATCGCGCACCGGCCGAAGGCGCTGGCGGCGGTGGACTACGTCGGCGTGGTGCAGGGCGGCAAGTTGGTCGCGTTCGGACCGAAGGACAAGGTGGTCGGCGCGCCGGCGGCGCCGATCCCGTTCCCCGCCGCAGCGACGGCTTGATCAGCGGGAGGTGGCCATGGACGATCGGCTGTCGTTGGGAATTCCGGACCGCAGCGCGCTCGACGCGCCGGCGCGCCGCTTCGCGCTCATCGAAGAGCGGTCGCGCGTCAGTTCCATCGTGCCCGCCATCCTGATCGCATCGTGGGGACTGCTGCTGAAACAGGTGTTCGGCGAAGGCAAGGAGGATGCGCCCCATCTGCCGAAGCCGGACTCTCCGGAAGCGGCAACGCAGCCGGAAGCGGATACGTCGGTCGCGCCGTCCATCGCCGTGGAGCGGAGCGCAGGATCGTCCGAACTCGTCCGTGCCTTCGGGCTGCACGCGGTATCGATGAACGAAGCGTTCGAAGCGGCAGTCGATCCGGACAGGCTCAGGTTCGACAGGACGGAAGGGCCGCGGCTGTCGCTGGTCCCGGCGAACCAGAACGCGCCGGCTCCCGCGCATCCGCTGCCGCGGGGGGCAGACGGCACACCGGTCGCCGGCGGAGGCGGGGGTGGGGGTGGTGGAGGTGGCGGAGGCGGAGGGTCTTCCGACGACCACACCAGGCCCCATGTTGACGAGCCAAAAAAGCCGCCACCGACGATCAAGGACCCGCCCCCCGATCCGACGAAGCGGGTCAACCACGCCCCGGTGAGCGCCGGGGCGGTCGATCTCGGCAGCGGGCTCGTCAACGAAGCCTTCATCATCTCGCTCGGTCAGTTGCTGAATGGCGCCAGCGATCCGGACGGCGACCGGCTTTCGGTGCAGGCCCTCCAGGTCGATCACGGGTCGCTGCAGGCGTTGGGAGCGGACCGTTGGCTCTACACGCCGGAACACGACGATATCGGCCCGGTCCAGTTCAGCTACCGTATCTCCGACGGCACCGTCTCGATCGTCCAGGCGGCGCATGCGGATCTGCACGCCGCGCCCGACGAGGAGATACACGGTACCGAAGGCGACGATCTTCTGATCGGAACGCCTCTCATCAACGTGATCGACGCCGGCGCCGGCAATGACATCGTCTACGGCCGCGAAAGCGCCGATACGATCTACGGCGGCGAGGGCAATGACCGGCTGGTGGGCGGCGACGGTGACGACACCCTGTTCGGAGGCCCGGGCAACGACATCATCTTCGGCGGGGCGGGCAACGACACGCTGTTCGGCGAAGCCGGCGACGATACGCTCTACGGCGAGGACGGCAACGACCTCATCCTAGGTGGCGAGGGCGACGACTTTGCCTCCGGAGGGCGGGGCAACGACACGCTCATAGGCGGTCCCGGCAACGACACCCTCCATGGTGACGACGGGAACGACAGGATCGAGGGCGAGCAAGGCGACGACCATATCGACGGCGGCGCCGGCAAGGACGTGCTGCTGGGCGGGGCCGGCAACGACTGCATCGCAGGGGGCGCCGGCGACGACACGATCCATGGCGGGGAAGGGGACGACCACCTGGACGGCGGTGCCGGTAACGACACCGTCCGCGGAGACGCGGGAGACGACCACATCGCGGGCGGCGCGGGCGGCGATGATGTGGACGGCGGTACCGGCGACGACACGCTCGCGGGCGGCGCAGGCGACGACACCCTGCAGGGCGGCGCCGGGGACGATCACCTCGACGGCGGCGCCGGCGACGACGTGCTGGCGGGGGGCTCGGGCAACGACTGCATCGACGCCGGCTGCGGGGACGACGTGATCGTCCTCGGCGTCGAGGCGGGCCACGACGTCATTCACGGAGGTGACGGCGCGGACACGCTGGATCTGTCGCAGATCGTGTTCGACGAGAACGTCGACCTCCCCGACGGAATCGCCGAAATCTGCGACGGGCAGAGCGCACAGATCTTCGAGATCGAGAATGTCCAGGGCGGCCACGGACGCGACCGCCTGGTTGCCGACGCCCACGTGAATATCATGGAGGGCGGCGACGGCAACGACACCTTCGTCTTCCAGGACCTGGCTTCTCTGAAGAACGACGGCGGACCACGCGACCACATCGTGGACTTCAGCGTCGGCGACAAGCTCGATCTGTCCAGAGTCGGACAGGAACTCGACGATTTCTCGGGCAAGAGGCTGTTCTTCGCCGGGGCCGACCAGGCCACCTTCGACGAGGTCGGCGCCGTCACCTACCGCCATGAAGTCGTTTCGGACCAGGAGATCACGATCGTCTCGGGCCATCTCGACGGCGACGCGGAGCACGATTTCGAGATCGTGCTGGATGGTAACCTCGACCTCAACGAGAGCAATTTTGTTTTCACTGCCCCCCAGCAAACGAACGCGCACCACTTATCGTGAATCGGCGGACACGTGCCGGCTCTAACAACGGAGAATGAACGATGAACCTGAAGCCCACGGAACGGCCCGCGCGCGCTGCGAAGCAGTCGTTCGGGATCCGCTCGCGCGTGACCATGGTGGCCGTTCTCGCCATCGCCCTGATCGGCGGATGCGGCGGCTGGGCGGTGCACGCCGAGCTGACCGGTGCCGTGATCGCGCAAGGCAAGGTCGCAGTCAGGAAGCAGGTCAAGCTGATCCAGCACCGCGACGGTGGCATCGTGGGCGAGATCCTGGTCGCCAATGGCGACGCCGTGAAGGTGGGCGATGTCCTCGTCAGACTAGACGAGACCCAGACCAAGGCGGAACTAGGCGTGCTCAAGGGGCAGCGCGCGGAGCTCGAGGGCCGAAGGGCGCGGCATCTGGCCGAGCGCGAAGGAGCCACGGCCATCAGGTTCGACTCCCGGTTCGAGCACGACCCGTTCACGGCGGAGATCGCGCGGGGCGAGATCCGGCTCTTCAACGAGAACTTGGCCGTGCGGGAGGCCAGGCGCGATCAGTTGTCGCTGCAGATCGCGCAGTTCGAGGAGCAGGTCCGCGGGCTGACCGCGCAGCAGGAGGCCAACGCCAATGAGCGCAAGATGGTCAAAGAGGATCTCGAGCGTCTGACGCCGCTCTACAACAAGGGTTTCATAGAAATCGGCAAGATCCGCACCATGGAGCGCGATCTCGTCAAGATCGACGGCCTCAAAGGCGAGATCGACGCCAACATCGCCCGCGTCAAGGGACAGATCAGCGAGTCGCGGATCAAGATCATCGAACTCGACCAGCAGGCGCGAACCGACGGTCAGCGGGACTTGCGCGACGTCGACGGAAAACTGGCGGAGCTTCAGGAACGGATCGTGGCGTCGCTGGACCGCCTGTCGCGCATCGTGATCCGTTCGCCTATCTCCGGCACCGTCAACGAGCTCGCCGTCAATTCGGTCAACGGCGTGATCGCTCCCAAAGAGACGCTCATGTCCATCGTGCCCGAAAGCGCCGACCTGGTCGTCGAAGCGAAGCTGTCTCCGACCGACATCGACCAGGCCACGACCGGGCAATCGGCGAGGCTCAGATTCTCCTCCTTCAACCAGCGGACCACGCCGGAAGTGGCGGGTACGGTCGAAACGATCGGGGCGGCGGCGACCCTGGACCAGGCCAGCGGCCAGACGTACTATCTCAGCACCATCGCGATAGCGGGTGGCCAAAGGCAAGTAGCCGGCAAGCCGATCGTGCCCGGCATGCCGGTTGAGGTTTTCCTAACCACCGGCGATAGGACGGCACTTTCCTACCTGATAAAGCCGTTCACGGATCAGATGATGAAATCCTTCCGGGAGGAGTAGAGTTCTGTTCCCTGCTGCGAAAATGTTCAAGCTCAAGTCCCATTGCGCGACGCACAGCCGATACCGGCTGGCGCCGGCGTTGATCATGATTCTATCGGCGGCAATCCAGCCGGCACGCGCGGACGACCAGTTGTCTCCCAACCTGGGACTGCCTGTCGACTGCCGCCTGGGCGTGGACTGCTTCGTGCAGCAGATGCCGGACGTCGATCCAGGCGACCAGGCGTTGGATCCGCTCTGCGGCAACGCCACGTACCAGGGGCACGACGGTTGGGACATTCGCATCCGCACGCTCAAGGATATCGATCGTCAAACGCCCGTGATCGCAACCGCCGAAGGAACCGTCGCGCGCGTGAGGGACGGCATTCCAGACCGCATCTACGATCGGGCACAAGATAAAGATACCGGGGGAAAGGAGTGCGGTAACGGCGTCCTTGTAGAGCATTCCGGGGGGCTGGCCTCACAATACTGCCACCTCAAGGAAGGCAGCATCGTCGTCCGGCCCGGAGCGCACGTGAAGAAAGGCGACCGCCTGGGGTCGATCGGGGCATCGGGCTTGGCCGAATTTCCCCATCTGCACTTGTCGGTCCGAAAGGATGGCAGGACGATCGAACCCCTGACGGGCCGGCCACTTGGAATCGGTCGAGAAACCTGCGGCGCAACCGGGGGAAGCCTGTTCGAACCGGCCGTCCGGGATGCACTTTCCCGTTCGGCTTCGGCGATCCTGCTGGTCGGGCTCGCCAACGCTCCGCCCGAGCTTCCGAGGCTCGTTCGCGAAGGTGAACCAGCCGTGCCCAATACGTCGCAACCGGTCATCGCTTGGGTCTGGGGGATCAACGTCGAGGGCGACAGCGTTTTCAGAATGCGCATCGTCGATCCGGACGGAAAAACGCTGATGCAAATCGAAACCAAACCGCTCGAAAGGCGGAAGGCGAACTACATCGCCTATGCCGGAGGGAAGCCCGCGCAACGAGCAGGGGAGTATGGACTGCAAGTCGAAATGGTCTCGGGTGGGAAGACGATCTCATCGGCCACCCGATCAATCCTGATCCGAAGCGAGGGCGAACGGTAGCTTGATACGCTGTGAAAGCTAAACTGCACCTGGAACTGCCGCCCAGAATTTCTTCGACCGCGGAATAATCCGGCGCTCGTGGTTTCTTGATTCTATGACGCCAGGAACGCGCAATGAGCCGCTCTTCACCCAGGACACCAGCGAGCCGATGGCTACCCGGAAATATCCGGATCATGGGGGTGAAGCTCGTGGCCCTCACGAATGCGTTCAGGGGCTTTGTCGAACAGTTCGGCATTCGGCACGGCCCACGCAGCGAAAAGCTGCGAGGACCCATCCTTTGGCTGGGAGACCTGCACAAACGCAACGACGTGGGCCAAGGCCCCGCCAATCCCGCAGTTTCCGATACTTCGAGCGAAAAGCAGCGTTCACAGGCGCCATGATTGCCCGGCACCCGCCTGAGCTGAACAACAACTATCATTTGCAAACCAATTGATTGGTCTCTTCGAGAGAGCCCGGCTCGATGGGACCTGGGACTTGGGATTCTCTCGTTCATGAAGCATGTTTCGCAGGCGTCGCAATTGGTCGCGGGTCGACATGTGCGGTCTGCGGTCGTCGGAACGTTTCGCCGTGAGCACGATGAGTTTTAGATCGTCTTCCGGTGTCCAATGGTCGGTACCGGTGATTGCGGCGGACTAGTTGGTAAGCGCGCTGGGGCTCGGACCTTGGTCCTTTGACGTTCAAATCGAGGCCGCCCCGGTCGGCTTTGCCGGTATTCACCCCCAGCGGCCGCTTCCAAGTAAAAAGGCGGCGCGACCCGAGCCGCGCTTTGCGCTAAAAACTACGGTTCTGATGCTATGAAAATGACCGTTGTAAGGACCGTAGCTAGTGCCGCTCAGCTCACATAAATTGATGTTAGAACAACGGGGTTGACTAGACACCCCTTCCGCCCCAGCCGCAGCGCGCGCGGCCACACCGCCTGGAGCTTTCCTTTCGTCTTAGAGTCCGCGCTTGCGAACAGGGTGACGTCGTGTTCCGGTTCGACCAGTTCGTCCACCAGCCAGGCGATCACGCGCTCGGTGCCGCCGTAGAGCTTTGGAGGTACGCTCTCGGCCAACGGAGCAAGCTGGGCGATCCGCATCGGCTAGGCCCCCAACACGAACCGCACGACCGTCACGATCGTCCCAGAAATGAGCGACGAAATCGCGAGCAGCGTCCAATTGGGCCTCGTGCTTCCCCCTGCCACGCGCGCTGCGAGCGCCTTCACGGCCGTCAACATCCGTCTCGAGAAAGCCGCTGCAGGTAGGCTATTCCGAAGCCTGCGAGCTCTTCGGTATCGCTTGCGCGCGCTTCCGACCTGCTGTGGAGGTGACGCTCCAGCAGGCAGCGCCGGCTGTCGTGCGCATCGACCTCGGGGTGCCGCGTCCGATACACCGTCCAGGCGGTCTCCGCGGCGTTCTTCAAGACGACTTCGTCGACCATACTCACTCTCTCCAGAGACCGAACCCAGTCGCTGCCAACTCAAGGCGCTCCGGAAAGTTTCCGGATTTTCCCGACAGTAGACGAAGGGAGGAAGCTCAGGATGCTCTGACATGCGCCCGCGTACGTGCCGCACGCCGGCGCTGCAGGCGTTGGCTTCGGCCGGACCTTCTGGATGCAAGGTGGTAGTTGTCGGGGTTGCGGCGGTCGGCTCCGCACTGGAGCTTCGCGCGCCGTCTCTGGCGGCGAGGATTCCATGGCCCGCGCCGCCCGGGCAGCTGCAACCATTGCCTCTTTTTCCCGTTATCGGTAGGGCGCGAGCAATGTGCAAGGAATCTCGATGAAGAAGATCGCGATGTCGGCGCTGATGGTCGGCGCTCTTGGTCTATCCTCGGTGGCCACCATCTCTCCTGCCGAAGCGCACTGGCGAGGTGGCTGGGGACCGGGCATCGCTGGCGGTCTGCTGGCTGGCGCCGTAATCGGCGGGCTTGCCTCGTCGGCTTATGGATGGGGACCTGGCTACGGCTACGACGAGCCCTATCGCTGGGGCGGTGGTTACGCCACCACGACCTACTACACGGCGCCCGTGTCTTACGGCTACCGGTACCGCCGAGCCGTGCGGCCCGCTTACGCCTATTACCGCGGATCATATCCGGTCGTGCGACACCGCTGGCACCATCACCGCTGGTGACAGGCCCCGACAGCAACAAGCCGCGCTCGTCGAGGGCGCGGCTTTTCCTCGGTCAAGCGCTTACCACCACTCGCCGAGAAAGGGTTCGTGTGACCAAGGGCGGCTGACGGGCGTCCCACTTCCCCTAGCTTAAGGCCCTGCTCGTGGGCTTGTTTCGGAGTCGATGCCGTCGACACAGGATCTGTTGGCCTAGCGAAAGGATTGCTGTAGCCACGATCTCGACCACCACATCAGCAAGCCGTCGCCGGATCAGATCGCGTCAAAGACAACGTCCAAGCCGGCGCGTTCGTCCGTAAACGCTATCGAGCCGTCGCCAGCCTCCCTCCTCAATCTGCACCAAATCCACCTGATCCCATCCGAGCTATTCTCGTCCCTGATTGAAGCTGGCTCCGAGAGTGCGGCGGGGGCTGGGCGAGAACATCTGCTGGTCTGGACCGCGAACGAATGCCGTCGGGACGATCATCTAGCTCGGACCCATGGCGATATCGAGCTGACCGAAATCTGGACGCCGTGTGTTCTCAACGGCCCCTTGTTCAGAAAGGCTTCAAACGACAGGTGCTCTCGTCGGCGGAAGGCGATCACCCGCAAGTCAAGAATCCTGCTACCAGCCATCGTGCCTGAACGATCTCTGATGGTCAGGCGATCGACTTTACCGCACCTCTGACCGGCATTCCGTCCTGCGCCCCCTCTTTAAGGCAATTTAATGCGGCAGCCTCGCATCCAATTTCCAAAGACTTTTGCAACGGCACCATCTCACTTACCATAGACGCGAAAGCGCCGACGAAGGCATCGCCGGCCCCGGTCGTGTCGATGGGGGTGATGCAGGGTGCAGGCGCGCGGAGACAGCTGCCATCGGCGGTGAAGGCGAGCGCGCCTAGCGCGCCAGCGGTTACGATGCAGTTGAGGTCACCGGCCCTGGCAAGTTCGGCGGCTGCGGCGTCGTAATCGGACAGCGGGGCGAGGCCGATGGCCCTGGCGGCATCCAGAGCCTCATGCTCGTTGACCAGGAGATAATCGGTCACGGAGAGAAGCTGGACCACCATCTCGCGGGTCATCAACTCCGGCACGGGTGCGAGATTCCAGATGACGCTGCCGGAGGCGCATTTCGTCCTGCGTGCGGCCTCCAGGGCTTCTGCGAAAGGCACTTCCATCTGAAGCACCAAGATTGTGTCACGGCTGAATAGCGCGATGGGGAGGTCATCGGCGCTGGCGGTCGTGTTCGCGCCGCTTGCCACCGTAATTGCATTCTCACCGGCCTGATCGACCACGATGAAGGCACAGCCGGTCGGCTGGTCCGATCTGACGACGAGATCCGTGTCGACGCCGTTTGCTCGGAGATTCTCTACCGCTCTGTCGCCGAATCCGTCGCGTCCGATACGGCCCGCCATTCGGACGCGTCCCGGCCCGGCAATGCGCGCGGCAGCCACGCCCTGATTAGCGCCCTTGCCGCCGAAATGGGTCCGATAGGAGGGCGCGAGCACGGTGCGGCCGGGGCCCGGAATGACCGGGACACGGGCGACCAGATCGATGTTAAGCGATCCGAACACTAGGATCATGGCGGAGAAACCGTCAGCCTTGCTCGTCCAAGACTCGCAGCTTCTCGACGCGTCGGCGGAAATCCTCGTCGGTGGAGAACTCGGCGGAGAGATAGGACGAGACGAGATCGACGGCAAGCCACGCGCCGACGATCTGCGCGCCGATGCACATGACGTTGACGTCGTCATGCTCAACGCTCTGATGGGCTGAATGGATGTCGTGGCACACCGCGGCCCGAATGCCCTTCATCTTGTTGGCGGCGATCGAGGCGCCGACGCCGGTGCCGCAGACCATGATGCCACGCGCGGCTTCGCCCGAGGTCACCTTCCGAGCCACGGCGCGGGCGATGTCGGGGAAATCCACCGGCTTGTCGTCATAGGAGCCGACGTCGACGACGTCATGCCCGAGGCTGCGGATGTGGTCGATGACGGTTTGCTTGAGCGGCCAGCCGGCGTGGTCGGATCCGATGACGAGACGCATGTGATGCCCTTCTTGATTTTGCATGGGTCGTGGCAGCCGCGTGCGGCTGCCACGATTGTTTCCGGTCTTAGCTACGCATATCCGGCGGCAGCTCGACACCGTGGAATTTTTTGTAGATCGCATTGAGCTTGCCGTTCTTGACGTTCTCGGTGATCCAGGCGTTGAGCTTGTCCATCAGGCGCGGCTCACCCTTCTTCAGTCCGATGGCGAGGTCGAAGGTCGCCAGCGGAATCCGGGACTCGAACACGCGCGAGGGGTTCTTCACGCCGATCTGGTTGATGATCGTCGCGGACGAGGCGACGCAGTCGACCTGACCGGACACAGCCGCCGTGACCATGGTGGCGTCGTCATCGTAACGGGAGATCTTGAGGTCCTTGTCCTTCATGTTGGACAGGGTCGTGTCCTGCGTGGTGCCGCGCGAGACGCCGATCGACTTGTCCTTGAGGTCGGGCCAGTCCTTGACCGTCGATGATTTCAGGCAGCCGACGTCGGATTGCAGCGTCGCATAACGCTTGGTGAAATCGATCACCTTAGCGCGATCGGGCGTCACAGACAGCGTCGAGATGATGATGTCGGCCTTGCCGGTCAGGACGTTCGGGATACGGGTTGCGCCGGTGGTCTGGATGAACTCGAGCTCGAGTCCCCAGTCCTTGGCGAGCAGCTGCGCGACTTCGACGTCGGAGCCGGTCGGCTTCATGCTCGAGTCCATCATGCCCGAAGGTGGGATGGCGAGGTCGGTCGAGATGCGGATCTTCTTGGCCTGCGTGATATCGTCGAGCAAGTCGGCTGACGCCGGCGTCGCCGCCATCACGACGAGGCCACACAGCGCGGCGGCAGCTCCCAGCAATGTCTTGTTGGTCATTCCTAGTTCCTCCCTACTATGATTTTAAGTTTCCCGTGCCCACGAATTGCGTGAGTTCGGGGGTCGTCGGCGACGTCAGGATCGAGGCAGGTCCGGTTTCGTGAACCTTGCCGCGATGCATGAAGACGATTCGGTCGGCGATGCCTTTGGCAAAGCCCATCTCGTGGGTGACCATCACCATGGTCATGCCATCAGCCGCCAGCTGCTCGATCACCTTCAGCACTTCGCCGGTGAGTTCCGGATCGAGCGCGGATGTGACCTCGTCGAACAGCATCACTTTCGGCTGCATGGCGAGCGAGCGGGCGATTGCGGCGCGCTGCTGCTGGCCCCCGGAAAGCTGCTCCGGGTAGGCGTGAAGCTTCTCCTCGAGCCCGACCTGCGCCAGCACTTTTCGCGCAAGGTCTTTGGCCTGCGACGCTGTCATGCCCTTCACGGCAGAGGGCGCCAGCGTGATGTTCTGCTCGATCGTGAGATGCGGAAACAAATTGTAGCTCTGGAACACGATTCCGACGTCCTGGCGCAGCGCGCGAAGGTCGACGTCGGGACGATCGACCCGATGTCCGCAGACGACGATCTCGCCCCCGTCGACCTTCTCGAAGCGGTCGATGCAGCGCAGCGCCGTGCTCTTGCCGGAGCCGGAGCGGCCGATCAGCGCCAGCACCTCGCCGCGCTCGACGGCAAAACTGACACCATCGAGCACCCGCAGCGAGCCAAAGCTCTTCTGCACGTCGCGGAGCGACACAATCGGTTCGGAGGAGGAGGCGTTCTGCTGCATCTTCAGGCCGGTGCAAGGTGAAACTTGCCACGCCCCATGCGACGTTCCAGCTTCTGGCTGAACAACGACAGGGGATAGCACATGGTGAAATAGGCGACGGCGATGACGGCGTAGATGACGAACGGCTCGAAAAGCGAGTTGTTGACGATCTGGCCCGAGCGCATCAGCTCGACAAAGCCGACGACGGAAGCGAGCGAGGTGTTCTTGATGATCTGCACCATGAAGCCGACGGTGGGCGGCGTCGCGATGCGGATCGCCTGCGGCAGGATCACCTTCATCATGCGCTGGGTCCGGCTCAGCGCGAGGCCTTCGGCAGCCTCCCATTGCGGCTTCGGCACGGACTGGATGCAGCCACGCCAGATCTCGCCGAGATAAGCGGCGACATAGAGTGTCAGCGAGGCGCCGGCGGCCGTCAGTGAGGAGACCTTGAGGCCGATTGCTGCGAGGCCGAAATAGCCGAGGAAGAGGATGACCAGCAGCGGTGTGCCCTGGATGAGCTGGACATAGACGCCGCTGGCGATCCGCACCGATTTGAGCGGCGAGATGCGTGCCAGCGCAATCACGAAACCCACGATGCTGCCGCCGATCAGCGCAATCACGGATAGGCCAATGGTCCACAGCGCGCCCTGGCCGAGGAACATCAGATGGTTGATGTTGAGATGTCCGCCCATGGTCATCTCACAACGGTGTGCCGAGCCGGCGACGGCGCGGGAACAGCACGAGGCCGAGGCCCCAGAAGCCCGCGCGCATCACCAGCGACAGGATGATGTAGAGCACGGCGACGATGATGTAGGTCTCAAACGCACGATACGTGTCCGACTGGACGTAGTTGGCGACCGCAGTGAGCTCTTCGGTCGAGATCTGCGAGCAGACCGAGGAGGCCAGCATCAACAGCACGAACTGGCTCGTCAGCGCCGGATAGACCTTCTCGACCGCCGGCAGCAGGATGATGTGCCAGTAGATCTGCAGGCGTGACAGCGCCAGCCCTTCGGCGGCCTCGATCTGTCCGCGAGGGATCGCCTCGAAGCCGGCGCGCATGATCTCGGCGGTATAGGCGCCGACATTGATAGTCAACGCGGCCACCGCCACGGAGAAAGCCGAGAGTTTCAGTCCCAGGCTCGCGAGGCCGAAATAGACCAGGAAGATCTGCACCAGCAGGGGCGTGTTGCGGATTGATTCGACGTAGACCTTGCAGGCGCCGGCGATCAGCGCGCTGTGCGAGCCGCGGCCGACGGCTGCAAGCGTGCCGAACAGGGCGCCGAGCACGGTCGCGAAAACCGCCAACTCCAGCGTCAGCGCGGCGCCGGCGAGAAAGCTCGGCCAACGCTCCAGCACTGCGGGGAAGTCGAGTTGCACGCTCATTGTGTCAGGTTCAGCCGGTGGTCTGGTTGGTCATGCGGTCATAGACGCGGAATAGCGCCTGGTTGCCATTGTTGCCTTCGCCATGCGCGCGCGCGTCCACATATTGGCTGGTGACGAGCGCCGTGCCCGGCAGCGGCACGCTCAGCGCCTGCGCGTGCTCCTGCACCAGGCGAAGGTCCTTGAGCTGCAGATCGATCCGGAAGCCGGCGGAGACGTCACCGGCGATCATCGCGGGGCCGAGCTTGTCGAGCATCCAGGAGGCCGCGGAGCCTCCGAGCAGCACCCGGCGCAGCAGATTGAGATCGAGGCCCGAAGCGCGCCCGAGCGCGAGGGCCTCGCAGATGGCCTGGATGTTGATGCCGCAGATCAGCTGATTGCAGAGTTTGACGGTCTGCCCGGCGCCGGACGCGCCGACATGCGTGATGGTGGTGCCCATCGCTCGGAAGAACGGTTCGGCCTGCGCGAAGGCGCTCGCATCGCCACCGGCCATGATCGAGAGTGCGGCGTTCTTGGCGCCCAACGGCCCACCCGAGACCGGCGCGTCGATGAAGCTGACGCCAACTTTTTGCAGGTCGGCATGGATACGGCGGACCGCGACCGGCGAGATCGTGCTCATGTCGACGATCAGCTTGCCGGGCGGCGGCGACTTCAGCAGCCCATGCTCGCCGTAAACGGTCGCCTCGACATGGGGCGTGTCGGGTAGCATGGTGACGACGATGTCGGCGCCTTGCGCCGCATCGGCCGGGTTCTTGGCCCGGATCGCACCTTCCTTGACGATATCGGCTACGGCGGCCTCGTTGAGATCGAACGCGTGCACCGCGTGCCCCGCCTTCAGAAGGTTGCGCACCATCTCCACGCCCATCGTGCCGACGCCGATGAAGCCGACGCTGCCCTTGTCGTTCCGTCCCATGTTATTCGTCCGTTTCTTGGTTAGTCCGCGATCAGCGTGAGGCGCTGGTCTTGTCGGTATCGCCGACGACGGCCCGCCTGCGGTATTCGTCGCCGATGGCAAAATGCTTGCGCAGCGTCGCATCTGCTCGCTCAGGGTCGCGCGCGATGATCGCGTCGAAGATGCGCCGGTGGTCGTCGATGAGGTACGTCTTCATCGACGGGAAGGCCTGCACCAGCTTGCGGCGGCTGCGATGCGAATGCGTCAGCAGACCCGCCAGCGACCCGTGCAGGACCGTCAACGTCTCCGAATGCGAGGCCACGACGATGGCGCGATGGAATTCGAAGTCGGCCATGCCGCCCGCATCGGCCTCGTCGATGGTCTCCCCGATTTTCGCCAGTGCACGCTGCAGCCGTTCGAAATCGGCAATGTTGGCGCGCTCGCAGGCGAGGCGGATCGCCTGGCATTCGATCGCGACGCGCGCCTGCATGACGTCGTCAAGCATGTCCGCCTGGTGGGCGAGGGCGAAGGTGAAGAAGTCGTTCAGTACCGAGACGTCCGGCCGGGTCACCACAGTACCGATGCGGTCGCGGATCTCGACGATGCCGAGCACCGTGAGGGCACGCAGCGCCTCGCGAACGATCGGCCGGCTAACGCCTAGCAGGGTGGCGAGCTCGCGTTCCGAAACCAGGCGGTCGCCGGGCCTGAGCGAGCCCGCGAGCAGGCGTTCGCGCAGGAAGGCAAACACCTTCTCAAACCCTTTTTCGCCTTCGGCCGCGCGCTTAAGCTCCATCCCGATCTCTTTTGGTCTGATCTTGGTCAGACCAGTATGATGACAAGCTCACCTCGTCAACTCCTTTGATGTGGGTTATCCGTGGGATTCCGGGTTCATATGCAAAGTGACCGAGCTGGAGTCGTGTAGTGCGCGGCCCCCAGGCGTGTCTTGAAACGACGCCTCCTTGCGATCGTGCCCGACGGCTGACCGCGGAGCACTGCGGAAGGCACTCATCCAGATGGCCCTTGCTCCGCAGCATCGGGGGTAAGGCGATTTGACGGCAGGCCGCATCGCGGTAACCTGGATAGCAGCGTCGTTCCACTGAAGGGACATCCGCAGGGAACGGGCCCTCCATTCAAATGCGGGGTGCTGGGCGTGGTCGGGGTCGGCGGAGCGGTCGCGGCTTCCGTGCCTTGCCGGCTCTGTAATCCACCCCGTGCACAACTCGGCACCCCGATGACCGAATCGAAACGCGCCCGATCGGGTGGTATGGCCGCAAACAAGGTAACGGCGGTACGCGGGGGGCTGGGGGAAGCACTCGACAGTTCGGGACTATCAAGCCGCCGAGCCCACCTGGCGGCTTCTTTCTTTGATCAGGACGCTATCGCGCTCGCTCGCTCGCGCCTCGCGCCACCGTTCGCGGCGTTTGCGCCGGCACGGTCAGCGGGCTGCCGCAGCGCAGGAATTTGCTCCGCAGCGACTATCTCAGTCGGAGCTTCCTCGACCAAAGGCGCCTGCATCGGTTCGCTCGCAGCGGGGCGGGCTTCCATGAACTCGAGCACCGCCCGTCCCTTGGCAGTGATCTGCCATCCGCTGCTGCTGCGTCCGACCAGCCCGGGAAAGATGTCGAGATCGGGCACCCGTGCGGCGAGGCGCTTGGTCCGGTCCGCCCAATCGCGGCCGCTGGTCGCAAGGATGGCCATGTCGCGTTTGAGGTCCTCCATGACGGGGAAGCCATCCGGATAGCTCACCAGGATGTTGAGGACCGTCACCTGGAGGTTCACACCGCCTCGAGCTATCAGCGCCCCATGGCGGGCGTGCAGGAGAGGGCACCGCGATCAACGCGCCCAAGCCAATCCGGAGACACCTCGCCTTTGAAAGCGCCGGAATCGCTATGCGGTGCCCATTGTCCCCTAGCTTACCGTTTCTCGGCCTCGACGCGAACAGCGATCGGGCCGGGACGGTCGAAAACGGAGACATCCCCCGTCACGTTCCCGAGTATCACAATCCCGGGCTGTGGGACCCTCCCTTTGCCATAATAGATCACGAAGTGATCGGGTCCCCACAGCCCTAGTGTGCCCACGTCGAAATCCCGCTGACGCGAAACCTCCGGCAGCGGCGACGGAAGACTGCCTGTCTTCTCCTGGCGCAGGTGGTCGCTCATTTGAATCGTGAACGGCAGCATGCTCACAAACGAGCGCGCCGCGTTATTGTCGGAGAGCTCGGCGGTGACATTCCCCCAGTCCGATGAAATCCGGATACGTTCTTGGGCCATGGCGGGCTCCATTGAAGAAAACGCGAGAGCGGCTGCAGCGATCTGGAAATTGCGCATAGAGATTCGTCTGTCCTGACGTTGCGAGATTATTTTGCAGTCGCCGGGGGGCACCTAAAGCGACCAACCGCCGTCGACCACTATCGAGGCCCCGGTCACGAAGCCGCCGAGGTCCGAGCACATCCATAGTACGGCCTCCGCGATCTCCTCGGGCTTTCCGAGACGGCCTACCGGTTCCAGATCGATCGCCTTCTGAATGTCGCCCTCCGTGAAGCGGTCCATCATGGGCGTCGCTATGTTGCCGGGCAAAACAGCGTTCACGCGGATGTTCTGCTTGGCATAGTCGATTGCGGCGGACTTGGTCATGCCGATGATCGCATGCTTGGAAGCGGCATAGGAGGCACCGCCCGCGACACCGCGGATGCCGGCACCCGATGAGGTATTTACGACTACGCCGCCGCCTTGGCTCAACATCTGTGCGATCTCATGCTTCATGCAGATGAAGGTGCCACGAAGGTTTATGTTGAGAACGCGGTTCCACTCCTCCAACTCGATTTCATGAAGCGGCGCCGCTTTGTTCTCAACTCCAGCGTTGTTGAATGCGCAGTCGATGCGGCCGAAGGCCTTGACTGCCTTGGCCAGCGCCGATGCGACCTCTTCAGGCTTTGAGACATCACAGGTGACCGTCAGCACGTCTCCACCGACGGCCCTCACCTGCTCGGCAGTCTCCTGTAGCGCGGCCTCTCCTCTGTCCGTGATAGCAACGCGCGCGCCCTCTGCAGTGAAGGCTATAGCGGTCGCTCGGCCGATGCCGCTTGCGGCTCCAGTGATGAAAGCAGTCTTTCCTTCAAAGCGTTTTGAACCGGTCATTGCTGTCTACCTCCTGGAATTGGCTGTGTCGGGCTAGTTTGGTGGACGTAGAGTGGCTGAGAGGAAATCAAATCCTCCGTCGAACGGGATCAGCGCCCTCAAAAGCGGACTCAACCCTGGCAAGCCGGAATCCGACCGCTTCGGTCGCCGCTCGATCACTTGCGGTATTGTTCGTCCCGGACCTTCTCCATCCATTCAACATTCTTGCCGTCGAGAGATTCCTGGATGGCGATGTGCGTCATGGCGGTCGTCGCCGATGCGCCGTGCCAATGCTTCAGTCCCGGCGGAAACCACACGACATCGCCTGCGCGAATTTCCTCGACCGAACCGCCCTCGCGCTGCACCCAGCCAAGGCCGGCGGTGACGATCAGCGTCTGGCCAAGCGGGTGCGTGTGCCAAGCGGTCCGCGCCTCAGGCTCGAACGTGACATAGGCGCCGCTCACCCGGGCCGGTTCTGGCGCCTGAAATAGCGGATCGATGCGCACCGTCCCGGTGAACCAGTCCTGAGGCCCCTTTTGTGAAGGGCGGGCGCCGTTTCTCTTGATGTCGATGTCCATTTCCGTCTCCTTCTGTGTTCCAGCCGCGAACACCAGCGGGTGGTGAATGTCGGCGATGGCGACGCTGCCAACAATGAGGACGGCCCTGCGCGTGATCACGGACGCTTCTCGATGACGTCCTTGATGACCGGCGCCGCGGAAAACGCGTTGGGCCAGCCGGCGTAGAAGGCGAGATGGCCGAGCACCTCGCCGGCTTCCTCCCGCGTCAACCCGTTGTCCATGGCGCGGTTCAGATGATAGGTGATCTGCGCGACCTGACCGGTCGAGATGAGAGCGCTCACGGTGACCAGGCTTCGGTCGCGCGGAGCCAGCGCCGGCCTGAGCCACAGATCCCGGAACAGCACGTCGGTCGTGTACTGGACAAGGCTGGGCGTGATCTGCCCGAACTGCTCCGCGACGAGCGTCGTCCGCTGCTTCTCCCGCGCCTCGTCGAGCTGTAGCTGCGGCCCCGACGCCGGCGGGAGCTGATCGGGCCCGACGTTGCGGCTCTCGAAGACTGCCTTCGCCGCCGGGATCGCATCCATCGCGTTAGCCCAGCCGGTGTAGAAGGCCAAATGCGTGATTATCTCCGATATCTCCGAGGGCTTCACGCCATTCTCCAGCGAGAGAGCTAGATAGTACGGCAGCTCCACCGTCTTATTTCGGGCGATGAGCGCCGCGACCGTGACGATGCTGCGGTCCCGAGCTGAGAGACCCGGCCGGTTCCAGAGATCGCACTGGACAAATTTTTGCGCGTAGCCTTCGAGGGCAGGCGCAACCGCGCGGACATCTTCCGGCTTTGACATGGTCTTTGCTCCTTCGGTGGATTCCTGTCCCGCGACGGCGGAGCCGCCAGCAAACAGGCAAAATGAAACCATGGCCGCTGCGAGCATTCTCATTGCGAGGATCCTTCCAGATTTGACGGGTGCGCGATCAGCCACGAAGCGACGAGTGCCGCGCAGAGGACGGTGCCACCGCTAACGAGAAACACGAGGTTCAACCGAGCGCCGGCTGCGATCAATCCGAGAGCAGGGCTGGCGAGGCCTTGGGCAAGATCGAGAAACGCAGTGTAGGCGCCCATCGCCAGGCCGCGACTGTGTGCCGGAACGCGGCGGACCGCTTCGACGCCGAACCCGGGATAGACCAGCGAGAAGCCGAAGCCGGTCAGTGCGGCGCCAAGCAACGCCATCTCGGGCCGGGAGGACATCCAGATCAGTGCCTGACCCGCGGCTTCGATGACCGTGCACACCAGCGCGACCTTGGCGCCGCCGAGCTTGTCGGCCACATGGCTGAAGAAGATCCGGGCCGTGATGAAGGCAACCGCATAGGCAGTGTAGGCGAGCCATCCGTTCTCCCATCCGTGGTTCGCGAACAGCAAGGCGACGAACGTGGTCACGGCTCCGAATCCCACGCTGCCCAGAGCCGAGCCGAGGCCCGGTACCCAGACGGCGCCGATCACTTCGACGAACGAGAAGCGGGCGTGGTGCGTGGGGGCAACGGCGGGAAGCCGCGCAACAAGCATCAAGGGAGCAAGAGGCGCTGCGGCGGTCGCGGCAGCGATGGCAGCGAAGCCGTACTTCGTGTACAGGGCAGAGCCAGCAGGCGCGCCGATCGCGAAGGCCGCGAACATCGCCATGCCTATCCACGCAATGACCTTGCCCGTGCTGCCGGCATCGACGAGCGCCAGCCCCCAGCTCACCGCGGCTGTGATGATGAAGCTCTCGGCGCCGCCCAGAAGTCCTCGCCCCAGCAGCAGTAACGCCACGGAGACCCCGGGAACCGAAGTAAAATAAAGCGAAACGAGGTACAGCAACCCCGACGCAGCGGCAGCGACCAGCCCAACGACCACGCCGCGCTTGGCTCCTTTGCTGTCCGAAAAGTTGCCCGCCCACGGCCGCGAGACCAGAGACGCCGCGAACTGACTGCCGGCGACCAGGCCGACCACGAACGTTCCCTGACCCAAGCCGTCATGGACGTGAAGCGGAAGGACGGGCATCGCGATGCCGATGACGAGGAAAGCGACGAAGACCACCCCCATGATCGGCAGCAGAGTAGCGGGGAGGCTCTGCGCCACGGGCGGCGTTGGGAGTGTTGTTACCGACATGCAAGGACGCCCTCCGCTCACACCGTGAGCATCGTCTTGATCGCACGCCGTTCGTCCATTGCGCGGTAGCCTTCCGCGACCTCGGCCAGAGGCAGCGTGAGATCGAACACCTTGCCAGGCTTGATCCTGCCCTTCAGAACGCGATCCATCAGATCGGGCAGGAAGCGACGGACCGGGGCGGGTCCGCCCAGCATTCGACGTTGCGCGAAGAACATCGCCTGGCCGTCGAAGGTCACGCCATGAGGTACCCCGACGTAACTGATCGAGCCGCCGGGACGCACGGAATCGATGGCTTGGGTCATGGATTCCTGCTTGCCGACGCACTCCAGAACCGAATCCGCACCGATGCCGGCCGTGAGCTCTTTCACTCGCTGGATGCCGGGTCCCCCCCGTTCTGCCACGATGTCGGTCGCCCCGAAGCCGCGTGCCAGTTCCTGGCGGCTCTTGTGCCGGCTCATGGCGATGATGCGTTCTGCCCCCATCTCCTTCGCTGCCAGCACCCCCATGAGTCCCACTGCGCCGTCGCCGACGACGGCCACCGTCGAGCCTGCTCGGACGTTGGCGGCGTCCGCGGCGTACCAGCCCGTCCCGAGAACATCGGACGTCGCCAGCAAGTGCGGGACCAAGTCCTGGTCCGGCACTTCGGCGGTGGCGACGAGCGTTCCGTCGGCGAGCGGCACTCGCGCGTACGGCGCCTGCGCGCCCGTCACGAATTCGCGCTGCACGCAGGAGGAGTGAAAGCCGAACTTGCAGTGCGGGCAGGTATTGTCGGACAGGCAGAACGAGCCGACGACGAACTGCCCAGGGCGGACGGTTCTGACCTCGCTGCCGATTTCGACGACGATGCCGCAGTATTCGTGACCCATGTGAGCCGGACCATCCGTCGGCTGCAATCCGCGATACGGCCACAAGTCTGACCCGCAGATGCAGGTGGCCGACAACTTTATGATGGCATCCGTCGGCTTGACGAGTTTCGGGTCGTCGACTTGTTCGCAACGGACGTCGCCCGCCCCGTACATGACTGTGGGAAGCATGACTGTTCTCCGTCAGGTTGGTGAAAGATGCTCGATGCGCAACACGAACTTGCCTTAGTTACCAGCGGTTGTGACCGCCGAGACCGATGCGGACGGCAGCACAAATCAAGAAACCGCCGGCAAGCGATCCAGGTGTTTATCCAGGGTCACCGGGTATTCACGGACACGGACGCCGGTTGCGTTGTAAACTGCGTTGGCAATTGCGGCGGCAACTCCGCATATGCCGAGTTCGGCCACGCCCTTCGCCTTCATGGGCGAGACCTTGTCGTCAGCCTCGTCGAGGAAAATCACTTCGTGATGCGGTATGTCGGCATGAACCGGCACTTCATAACCGGCCAAGTCGTGGTTCACGAAGAACCCGCGCCGCTTGTCGACCGCGAGTTCCTCCATCAAGGCGGCTCCCGCGCCCATGGTCATGGCTCCGACGACCTGGCTGCGCGCGGTTAGCGGATTCAGGATTCGGCCGGCTGCGCACACCGCGAGCATGCGGCGGATTCGGATCTCGCCAGTGAAGCTATCGACGGCAGCCTCGACGAAGTGGGCACCGAAGGTCGACTGCTGGTAGC